>JAVBUN010000171.1:0-3557 GCA_031555335.1 Microbacterium sp. | reverse complement strand
CGCGCCGTACTCCTCGCTGAGTCCGGCGTTCCAGGTCGCGGCCAGCAGCAGCGGCGAGGGCAGTTGCGTCGAACGCTGCCCGTTGACGTCGGGGTTCGCGATGCGGGTTCCTGCCGGGCCGTCGGCCATCGTCAGCGCCGGGATGCCCAGCCTCTCGATCGGCGCGTTGTAGAAGCCGTAGAAGTTGTTCAGCTCGCCGCGCAGCATGTCGACCTTCTCGTCGACGGTCATCTGCGCCAGCAGCTCCTGGGCCCGGGCTGTGGCCTCCGCATCCTCCTCCCAATTGGGGGCCTCCGCGGGTTGACCGCCGGGAGGCTCGCTGTCGTCCGGGCTCGCGTTGGCGATGCCGGGCGTCAGCATCACGAGCAGCGCCGCCACAGCGGCCGCCACGGTCGTACGGAGTGCGCCCGCCCGGGGCGCGTTGATGATCGACATATCGGTGACTCCTCATGTGTATCTATGAGGTCCGCACTGTGTCTGCCGTGCCACAGGTCGCATTCGGCGGCTTCGTCGCAACGCCATCTCGTACGGGCTTCGGGGGATACCGCCCAGCAGGCCACAGGAAATTCACAGTGTCAAGGGGGTGCGGAGAGTCGCTCGACGGAGTCACGCTGACCTCGCTTGCACCTGCCGTCTCGGTCAGACGCGCGGGCTTTCGGGGTGCCCGATCAATACGCTGGGCGGACATCCTCGCCGACGCCGGAGGCCCCCATGGAGCACGTCGAGACCATCGTGATCGGCGCGGGTGTCGCCGGCCTGAGCGCGGCTCGCCTGCTGTCGGACGCCGGGCGCCGTGTCGCCGTGCTCGAGGCACGCGACCGGGTGGGCGGTCGCGTCTGGACGGATCGCCGCGACGGGCTCGTGACGGATCTCGGCGCCTCGTGGATCCACGGGATCGACGGCAGCGCGGTCGCGGCGGCGGCCCAGGCCTTCGGCATGCGGACGGTCGAGTTCACGGTCGGCGGGTACCAGCCCGACAGCCGCCCCATCGCGTACTACGCACCCGACGGCACGCGGATGACGGATGCGGAGGCACGCCGCTTCGCGGACGACATCCGCGCGGTCGATGACGCGCTGCGGGCCGTGGTCGCCGCATCCGCGCCCTTCGCGTCGTACCGCGAGGTCACGGAGTCGGCGCTCGAGGAGCAGGGGTGGGACGACGCGCGGACGGAGCGGGTGCGCGAGTACCTGGAGCACCGGTCGGAGGAGCAGTACGGCGCGTGGATCGAGGACCTCGCCGCGCACGGTCTCGACGACGACGCGATCGACGGCGACGAGGTGGTGTTCCCCGACGGCTACGACCGGCTTCCGGCGGCGCTCGCCCGCGGTCTCGACGTGCGTCTCGGGCGGGCGGTGTCGCGCGTGTCGTGGTCGGCGACGGGTGTCGCGGTATCGGTCGGCGACGAGGTGCTCACCGCCGACGACGTGATCATCACCGTGCCCGTCGGCGTCCTCCAGTCGGAGGACTTCGTCATCGATCCGCCGCTCCCCTCTCCCGTCGCGGGCGCCCTCGGGCGGCTGCGGATGAACGCGTTCGAGAAGGTCTTCCTGCGATTCCCGCATCGGTTCTGGGACGACGGCGTCTACGCGATCCGGCAGCAGGGGCCCGAGGGCTCGTGGTGGCACTCCTGGTACGACCTCACTCCGCTCGACAGCACCCCGACCCTCCTCACGTTCGCCGCCGGCCCCGCGGCCCGCGGCATCCGGGGATGGAGCGACGAGCGGGTCGCCGATTCGGTGCTCGTATCGCTCCGCCGCCTCTTCGGCGAGAACGTCCCCGAGCCGACCCACATGCACGTCACGGCGTGGCAGGACGACCCGTTCTCCCGCGGCTCGTACGCCTACATGACCCTCGGCTCGACGACCGCGGACCACGACGACCTGGCGACCCCCGTGGGCGGGGTGCTGCACCTCGCCGGCGAGGCGACGTGGACCGACGATCCCGCGACCGTCGCCGCGGCCCTGCACTCCGGACACCGCGCCGCGGAGAACGTGGCGGGCCGCCGCATCCCGATCGAACGGCTGTGGGCGCCATAGGTCGCCCTCCGCGTTTCGTCGCGTCGGCCTTCGGCGCCCGAATCCGTGGGCGTCGTCGCGCCGGCCCGACGAAGCCCACGGATCCGGTACCTCAGTAGCCGACGGCAGCCAGACCAGCGTTGGCCTGCTCGGGAGTGAACCCTTCGCCGTACTCGCTGGTCAACTGATCGTAGAGACCCTGGCGGCTGAACGATGTCATGTCGAGATACGACTGCGCGCTCTTTGCGGCCTGCGCGTTCCAGTCGACGAGACCGTTCTGCTCGAGGTAGACCATCGCGAACTCCGCGTCGGCGGGGTCGAAGCCCTCGCCATACTCGCTGGTCAACTGCCGTGAGAGACCCGAGCGGCTGAATGCCGAGAAGCTCAGGTATGACTGAGCGGAGTCGATCGCGTTCTGCTGCCCGAGCGTGAGCTTCGGCTTCTCCTGCAGCGTGAGGACGATGGTGGATCCCTCTTCGGCCTGGGTCTCGCTCGCCACGCTCTGCGCGGTCACCGGCATCGTCATGTCGCCGCCACCGAGATCAACGTCGAAGCCGATCGACGTGAGCGCCGATTGTGCTTCCGAGCCGACCATACCGACGACGTTCGGAACGGCGACCATGACGGGCTGTTCGTCTTCAACGAGGACCTCAGCGACATCCGTGTCGTCCTTCTCGGCGCCCGCAGCGGGAACTTCGTCGTCCTTTCCACCGCCCAGCGCTCCCCCGATCGCGCTGACGACGATGATGGCGGCGAGGACGCCAACGGGAATGACGATGCCTTTTCGCTTGTACCAGGGGCGCCTGGCAGCAGTCTCGTTCATGACGGGAGCTGTGGCACCGTCGACGAAACGGGAACCCGCCGCGGGTGAGGAGGCCTGGGCGGGCGCGGCATGTGCGGCGGTTTGCCCCTCGGTCGTCGGCGACGTGCGTGCCGCGATGGCGGCGCCCGACAGTGCGGCCTCCGGTCCGACGGCGCGGACATGCTGCGTCCATGCCTTGCCGTCGTACCAGCGCTCCGTCCCTGGTGCGTTGACGTCGGCGTACCAACCTGCCGCGTAGGTCGGTTGCCCATCGTTCGGCGTGCTCATGCAGATATCCCCCTTTGATCGCTGAGGGCACCATTGCCCCCCAGATAAGACGCGAACATTCGCCATCCGACGATTGTCGATACAGTCACTCCCCCGAGTGCGGCACCAGCCGTTCAGCCGCGTCGGTTCACGATAGCGAACGACGTGAGTATTCCCATCGTCGAGTTCCGGCTCAGGCGGGACGTCCGCGAGGCATGTGCCGCCTCCGCAGTGGACCGCGGGCGGATCACCCATTCCGAGAAATGCGAAGGGCCCGAGTTCCGCGTGGAATTCACGCGGCTCTCGGGCCCTCATCTGCGACAGCAGCATGGTGGAGATGGGGGGAATCGAACCCCCGTCCAACGTTGCAAGACGGCGTTTTCTCCGGGCGCAGTCTGTGAAGACGTTCTGCTCGGCTCCGACCTTTGTCACAGACACCTAAGTCGACGAGCCCAGCCTGAAAAGAGTCCCG
>JAVBUN010000219.1:0-3764 GCA_031555335.1 Microbacterium sp. | reverse complement strand
CGGGCGCGCGGGCGGCGCGGCGCGGCGCGGCGAGCGGGCGCGCGGCGAGACTGCATCCGATCCACGAGACAGCATGGGATCCGTGCTGTCTCGTAGCCGCAATGCTGTCTCGTGGCCGCAATGCTGTCTCGTGGCCGCAATGCTGTCTCGCGGCTGCAAGGCTGTCTCGCGGCGGCGATGCAGTCTCGCGGCGGCGATGCAGTCTCGCGGGGACTCAGCGCGCGGCGCGGCGGTCGGCCCGGCGCGCCGCCGCGCGTCCGCTGAGCAACGCCGATTCAGGAGAACACGCCGCATCAGGACGCACCGGCCGCATCCATCCTGGCCCCGCGTGATCCCCAGACCCCGCGCAATCGCCTGACCCCGCGCGGATGCATCCGTCTTGACCCCGCGCGGATGCATCCGCCCTGACGCCGCGCGGATGCGGTCGCTCAGCGCACACGCCGAATCAGGAGAACACGCCGCATCAGGACGCACCAGCCGCATCCGTCCTGACCCCGCGTGATCCCCTGACCCCGCGCGGACGCATCCGCCCTGACCCCGCGCGATCCCCGCACGCCGCGCGGATGCGGTCGCTCAGCGCGCGCGGCGCGTCGCGTCCTGCACCTCGCCGATCAGCTCCTCGATCACGTCCTCGAGGAACAGCACGGCGGTCGTCTCACCCGCGCTGTCGCGCACCTGGGCGAGGTGCCGGCCCGCGCGGCGCATCACGGCGAGCGCGTCCTCGAGGTCGGTCGTCTCCTGCAGCGGCATCATCTGGTGGACGCGCTTGGCGGGGATCGGCCGGTCGAGGTACGCCTCGGTGGCGTCTTCGGCCACCCGCAGCACATCCTTCAGGTGCACGTATCCCACCGGCGTTCCGGCGTCATCGACGATCACGTACCGCGAGTAGCCGTGCTTGGCGACGGCGCGCTCGATCTCGGCAGCGGTCGTCGTCTGCGGCAGCGTGACGAGATCGGCGAGGGGCACGGCCACGTCCTTGGCCTTCTTGTCGGTGAACTCCACGACCGCGCTCACCGTGCCGGCGGCGTCGTCGAGGACGCCCTCCATCCGCGACTGCGCGACGATCGTCGCGACCTCGTCGAGCGTGTAGGTCGAGGCGGCCTCGTCCTTGGGCTCGACGCGGAACAGCCGCACCACATGGTTCGCGGTCCAGTTCAGGGCGACGATGATCGGGTGGAACACCTTCGAGACCCACACGAGCGGCGGCGCGAGCATCAGCACGGCGCGGTCCGGCACCGAGAACGCGAGGTTCTTCGGCACCATCTCACCGAACACGACGTGCAGGTACGACACCAGCAGGAGCGCGACGATGAACGCGATGACATCGACCGCAGCCTCGCCCCATCCGGTCAGCTCCAGCGGAACCGCCAGCAGATGGTGGATCGCCGGTTCCGACACGTTCAGGATCAGCAGCGAGCAGATCGTGATGCCGAGCTGACAGGTGGCCAGCATGAGGGTCGCGTGCTCCATGGCCCACAGCGCGGTCTTCGCCGCGCGGGAGCCCTTCTCGGCGAGCGGCTCGATCTGCGAGCGCCGCGCCGAGATCACCGCGAACTCGGCGCCGACGAAGAAGGCGTTGAAGACGAGGAGGACGACGAGCCAGACGATTCCCGCCCAATCGCTCATCGGGGATCACCTCCTCGCGTCGAGGATTCGACGCCGTCGGCATCGTTCGCCGGGCCGGGATGCGGGGTGAACTTCACGCGATCGACGCGCCTTCCGTCCATGCGGGCGACGGCGAGGGTGCCGTCCTCGATGCGGACCTCGTCGCCGACCCGCGGAATGCGTTCGAGCTCGCTCATGACGAACCCGCCCACGGTGTCGTAGACATCGCCCTCCGGCACGCGCACCCCGGCGCGATCGAGCACCTCGTCGGGCCGAAGCGCCGCCGAGAAGGTGACCGAGTCCGTGCCGCGCACGACCTCGGCGCGCCGACGGTCGTGCTCGTCGAGCACCTCCCCGACGATCTCTTCGACCAGGTCCTCGAGGGTCACGACGCCGGCCGTGCCGCCGTACTCGTCGACGACGATCGCCATCTGATAGCCGCGCGCCCGCAGCTCCGCCACGAGGACGTCGAGGTGCACCGTCTCGGGGACCCGCAGCGCCTCGCTCGCCAGCGCCGCCGCCGGCACGTCGCCGCGCCGGTCGCGCGGAACCGCGACGGCCGCCTTGAGGTGCACGATGCCGACGATGTCGTCCATCGATTCCTCGTACACCGGGAAGCGGCTGTGCCCCGTGCTGCGCGCGAGCTGGATGACGTCCTCGGCCGAGTCGGATGCGGCGACCGCGTGCACGCGCGGTCGCGGCGTCATGACGTCGTCGGCGCTCAGCCGCGCGAAGGTGAGGCTGCGATCGAGCAGGCTCGCGGTGTCCTCCTCGAGCACGCCCGCGCTCGCGGAGCGGCGTACGAGGCTCGAGAGCTCCTCCGCGGTCCTGGCTCCCGACAGCTCCTCCTTGGGCTCGATCCCGAGACCGCGGAGGATGCCGTTGGCACTGCCGTTGAGGACGACGACCGCGGGACGGAACACGGTGGTGAACGCGACCTGGAACGGCATGACGAGCTTCGCGGTCTGCCGCGGGACGGCGAGCGCGAAGTTCTTCGGCACGAGCTCGCCCAGGATCATCGAGAAGACGGTCGCGACAGTGATGCCGATGACCGCGGCGAGCCCGACGACCACGCCCTCCGGAATCCCCCACGTCGTGAGGACGGGCCGCAGCAGGTTCGAGATCGCCGGCTCCATCGTGTAACCGGTGAGGAGCGTCGTGAGCGTGATGCCCAACTGCGCGCTCGAGAGGTGGGTCGACGTGATCCGCAGCGCGCTGATCGTCAGCGACAGGCGGGATTCGCCCGCCGCCTGACGGGATTCGAGGTCGGCACGGTCGAGGTTCACGAGAGCGAACTCGCTGGCGACGAAGAGGCCGGTTCCGACCGTGAGCAGCAGCCCCACGCCCAACATGACGTAATCCATCACACATCACCTCCCGGACGGGAGAGGGGTCGGTGGGGCGAGGGTCTGCAACTGGGAGGGTCGTCCATCGTGCCGTCAACTTTAGCGAACACCGCTCGCGCCGGGCTCGGCGCTTTCCCAGGCAATCGGCCGCGGAGCCGCCGGCTACGCGACGACTTCCCCGGACGCGACGACGGCGGGCCGTCCGCTCACCAGCTGACCGGCAGCGCCTTGCCCTCCTCGTACCCGGAGGCGGACTGCAGCCCCACGAGCGCACGCGCGTGGAACTCCGCGACCGTCGACGCGCCCGCATACGTGAACGACGAGCGCACGCCGGCCGTGATCATGTCCAGCAGATCCTCGAGGCCGGGACGCAGCGGGTCGAGGTAGATCTTGGACGACGAGATCCCCTCCGCGAACAGCTCCTTGCGCGCGCGCTCGTAGGCGTCGAGCCGGCCGAACCGGGCCTGTACCGCCTTCGTCGAAGCCATCCCCCAGGATTCCTTATACACGCGTCCTCGGTCGTCGGTAAACAGTTCGCCGGGCGCCTCGATGGTGCCGGCGAACCACGACCCGATCATGACGGATGCGGCACCCGCCGCCAGGGCGAGAGCGACGTCGCGGGGGTACCGCACGCCGCCGTCCGCCCAGACGTGCGCGCCGGCCTCCCGCGCCGCGGCCGCCGTCTCGAGGACGGCGGAGAACTGCGGGCGGCCCACGGCCGTCATCATCCGCGTGGTGCACATCGCGCCGGGGCCCACGCCGACCTTGAGGATCGTCGCGCCGGCGGCCACGAGATCCTCGACGCCCGCTTCC
>JAVBUN010000308.1:0-6950 GCA_031555335.1 Microbacterium sp. | reverse complement strand
CCGGGTGCCGCAGTTCGCCGACGTGCCCGACACCGAGGTGTACTTCGCCGAGACGAGCGACGACGTGGGCCCGTTCGGTGCGAAGTCGATGAGCGAGTCGCCCTACAACCCGGTGGCCCCCGCCATCGGCAACGCGATCGCGCGCGCTCTCGGCTCCCGCCCCTTCGTGCAGCCGTTCACCCGCGAGCGCGTCTGGCGCCTCACGCAGGGATGAGCCCGCCCCGGCGCGGCGGGTTCGTGGCCTGCGGTGGGCTCAGTGCGCGTCGATGAACGCGGCGAGCGCACGCACGAGTGCATCCGGGGCCGAGAGCTGCGGGGCGTGGTCGCTGTCGAGCGTGATCACCTCCGCTCCCGGCGTGCGGTGCTGCAGGTGACGCTGCAGAGCGAGCGGGATGTCGCGGTCCGCCGTCGCCTCGACGTACAGGCGCGGCAGGGAACCGAAACGCGCGGCCGTCCACTCCGGTACGAGGTCGAGGCCGACGTTCCACTGCGGCTGCAAGCGCCGCGCGGCAGCCACCGCATCCGCCGGCGCCGCCCGGGAGAACAGCACCGCGACGGCGGCGTCACCGGGCACGACGGTGGCGGCGCCGCCGCGCACGGGCTCGACGAACGGCGCGAGCCCCATGAGCTCGGGAGCATCGCCGAGCTCGGCCCGCACGTCGTCGAACGCCTCGCCCGAGGGCAGCATGATGCCGGCGACGTACGCCACCGACGCGACCCGGTCCACGAGCGCCTCCCCGACCGCGGTCACCACGATGCCGCCCCCCGAGTGACCGACGAGGTGCACACGGCCCGGGCGGTCCGCGATCGCCGCCCGCACCCGCGACACGTTCTCGGCCAGCGTCGATGCGCTCTCGGGGTCGCTCGAGTCCGGGAGGTCGACCGCGATCACGTCGTAGCCGTGCGCGCGCAGGGCGGGCACGACGGGCTCCCACACCCAGCTCGACGCCCATGCGCCGTGCAGCAGCACGATCGTCCGCGCAGATGCGGTGCCCCGCGCATCCGCCGCACCCGCGGTCGCGCTCACGCGCCGGCGGCCGTGGTCACGCGGGCGGCCTCCCGCTCGGCGTTCTCGTTCTTCTTGAGCGATTTCAACCCCTCGAGCTTCGCCGCCACGTGCTCCTTGAGCGGCACCGGCGCGTAGAGCGGTTCCTCTCCCGCGGGAACGAACCCCGGGATCGGGGCGACGATCCCGGCCGGGTCACCGTCCTCGAAGAACGCGGCGGAACGGCGGCGCACGATCGTGCCGTCGATGATCGGCGGCTTCACGCGGTGCAGCGTCGACATCCACTGGTCGTTCGTGACCCGCGCCATCACGTCCCCGAGGTTCACGAGGAAGGCGTCGTCGGCGGGCTGCACGTCGTGCCACCGACCGTCGCGGCCGAGCACCTGGAGCCCGGCGACCTGATCGGCCCACAGCACGGTGACGACGCCGAAGTCGGTGTGCTCGCCCATCCCCGTCATCTCGGCGCCCAGCTCGATCGAGCCGGGCGGCAGGGCGTAGTTGTTCATGCGCAGCACGTCGAGGGAGCGGCGGGTCAGCGGCTCGAAGAACGACCGCTCCACCCCGAGGGCGTCCGCGAAGATGTCGGTCAACGTGCGGGCGACGCGCTGGGCCTCGGCGAAGTAGGCCTCCACCTGCGGGCGGAACGCCGCGGGCGAGGCCGGCCAGGTGTTGTCGGGGTACTCCTCGACGGCGAGATCCGCGCCGGGGAAGTCGTCGCGGGTCACCCCGATGTTGAACGCCTCGAAGAAGTCGTTCATCCGGGTCACCGGGTCGATCCCGATCGTGTAGCTCAGCGACTCGGTCTTCGGCGGGGTGTAGCCGCGGTTCTCGCGCTTCGGACGGACGTACGCCTTCTTCGCCTCGAGCGACTGACCGAAGAACCCGTCGATCGCCGCCGCGATCCCGGCCGTGGTCGCGGCGGGCACACCGTGACCGGTGATCTGCATGAAGCCGACCGTGCGACAGGCGTGGTCGATCTGCTCGGCCACGCGCCGGCGGGCTGCGGCGGAGCCGTCGCGCACATAGGCGGAGATGTCGACGGTGGGAACTTCGAAGTCATTCATCATGACGGATCCTTCGGATGACGAGGCACCTCGCGAGCGAGGCGGGCGCCGACGGGTCGGCCGGCACGGCTCGATCGTAAATATCTATCTTTGATAACTCGTATCGATCACGTTACGACCGGATGACGCTCGTCGCCGCCGACGGATCGCCGCCGGCGGAGCGAATAGTCTGGGAGGCATGCCCGCCGCCGAGACCTCGCCCGCGCCCGGCGCCTCGACCGGCGACGCCTTCATCAGCGTTTCCCTCGGTCGCGCCATCCGCGAGGCCCGTGCCGCGAGGAAGCTCTCGATGCGCGCGCTCGCGACCGCATCCGAGATCAGCCAGCCGTTCCTCAGCCAGATCGAGAGCGGGCAGACCATGCCCTCGCTGGTGACGCTCTACCGCCTGGCCAAGGCGCTCGAGATCTCCCCGTCGGCCCTGCTCCCGACCATGCCGGACCCGGATGTCGTGCACGTCACACGGGCGGATGCGGGCGGCTGGGTCCCGATCGCCGACGTCCCGGACGCGGCGACCACGCGGATCATCTCGTCCGGCACGGCCCGATTCGCCTCGGTGCAGGAGTATCGGGTGGAGCGGGGCCAGTACATGGGCGACTGGTTCCAGTCCGATGGCGAACTCACCGTCTACGTCATCGAGGGCGAGATCGACGTCGACGTCGAGGGGCAGGGGTCCTGGGTGCTCGGTCCGGGCGACGCGATCGCCCACCCCGGTGCCATGCGGAACCGATGGTCGGTCCGGGGCGAAGGGCCGGTGCGGATCGTGCTCACCTACGCCTACGCCGCGTAGCCCGACGGCAGCACAGCCTGCACAGCGACAGGTAACATCGCGGAAACCTGATTGCCATGTGCAATCAATGATTGCTCTCTACGATCACTCACAGCGCACTCCCGAGCGCATCCGGCACCGGCCGCATCCGGCGCACGAGAAAGAGTCGACATGAGATCCTCCCGGCCCCTCGCCCGCATCCGTTTCGCCGCCGTCCTGGCCGCGGGCGCGATCGCTCTCACCGCCTGCTCCGGCACCGCGTCCTCCGCCGAGTCGTCCGCATCCGACGAGGGGCACGGCGAGCTCGACGTGCAGCTCAGCTGGATCCTCAACGAGGAGTGGTCGGGCGAGCTGATCGCCGAGGACGAGGGCTACTACGCCGACGCCGGATTCTCGGCCGTGAACCTGATCCCCGGGCCGTCGAGCGGCGTCGCCGAGCTGTTGAGCGGCACCGCCGACGTCGCCTTCAGCGACGCGCTGACGATCGGCGCGCCCATCGCCAACGAGGGCGCCCCGCTGAAGGTCATCGGCGCCACGTTCCAGAAGAACCCGTTCACGATCGTCTCCCTCCCGGGAGGTGCGAACATCACCACGCCGGAGCAGATGATCGGCAAGAAGATCGGCGTGCAGGACTCGAACCGCGCGGTCTTCGAGGCGTTCCTCGCCGTGAACGACATCGATCCCTCCGAGGTGAACATCGTCCCGGTGCAGTTCGACCCCTCGCCGCTCACGAACGGCGAGGTCGACGGCCTCATCGCGTTCGTCACCAGCCAGTCCGTGACGCTCGCCCTGCAGGGCGTCGAGGTGACGGACCTGCTCTTCGCCGACAACGGCCTCCCCTTCGTCGGGCACGTCGTGACGGCGACCGACGAGACGATCGCGGACAAGCGCAAGGCGCTCAAGGACTTCCTGCGCGCCGAGATCCAGGGATGGACGGATGCGGTCGCCGACCCCACGGTGGGTGCGACGCTGGCCGTGGACGAGTACGGCCAGGACCTCGGCCTCTCGCTCGACACCTCGGTCGCCAGTGCGACCGCGCAGTCGGAGCTGCTCATCGTCTCGGACGACACCGTCGCCAACGGGCTGTTCACCATCACCCCGGAGCTTCAGGAGCAGACGATCGCGAGTCTCGCGGCGGCGGGTTACGATCTCGACGTCGACGACCTGTTCGACCTCACCCTGCTGGATGAGGTCTACGAGGAGCACCCCGAGCTGGTCGACTACCAGCGTTGAACCGTCGGTGAGCCCGCGCCGTCGAGCCGGGCTCACCGATCCCCCTGCGATTCGAGGCCCCATGAGCACCGCCCCCACGACCGTCTTCACCCCCGACATCATCGTCACGATGGACGACGCGCGTTCCGTGCTGACGGATGCGGCCGTCGTGGTCGACGGCGACACGATCACGGCCGTGGGGCTCCGGGCCGAGATCCTCGCCGCCCACCCCGGCGCCGAGCACGTCGACCTGCCCGGCCGTCTGCTGATGCCCGGCCTCGTGAACGCCCACCACCACTCCGGGATGCTGCGCGGCACGGCCGAGCACCTCCCGGTGTGGGAGTGGCTGCGCATCCACATCGATCCGATGCACCGGGTGCTCCGCCCGGAGGAGGCCGAGGCCGCCGCCTGGCTCTGCTACGCGGAGGGGCTGCTCTCGGGCACCACCACGGTCGTCGACATGTGGCGGTACATGGACGGCGCCGCGCGCGCTGCATCCGCCCTCGGCAACCGACTCGTGTCGGTGAACTACGTCGGCGAGCACCCCGAGTTCGACTACTTCGACACCCTCGACGACAACGAGCGGATGCTGCGCGACTGGGCCGGCGCCGCGAACGGGCGCATCATGCCGTGGGTGGGGCTCGAGCACCCGTCGTATGCGGACGCGGCGGGCCAGCAGCGGGCGATCGCCATGGCGCGGGACTACGGCACGGGCCTCTACACGCACTGCAGCGAGTCCGAGCTCGAGATCGCGGATTTCCAGGCACGGTACGGCGCCCGCCCGATGATGGCGCTCGAGAACCTCGGCTTCTTCGACGTGCCGCACGCGATGATCGCGCACGCGGTGTGGCTCGACCAGGACGAGATCGACCTCATCGCCGCCCGCGGCGTCGGCGTCTCGCACAACCCGGTCTCGAACATGAAGCTCGCCAGCGGCATGGCCCCGATCGCCGAGATGCTCGCCGCGGGCGTGAACGTCGGCCTCGGCACCGACGGGGAGAAGGAGAACAACAACCTCGACATGTTCGAGGAGATGAAGGTCGCCTCCCTCCTCGGCAAGCTCCGCACGATGGATGCGGCCGCGATGGACTCGTGGACCGTGCTGCAGATGGCGACCCGCGGCGGGTCCGCGGCCATCGGGCAGGGCGCGCTGCTCGGCGCGATCACGGCCGGGCGCAAGGCGGACTTCGTGGCCGTCCGCACCGACACCCCCCGGATGACGCCGCTCCTCCCCTCCGGCACGCACGCGAACCTGCACCACAACCTGGTGCACGCCGTGCGCGGCTCCGACGTCGACATGACCGTCGTTGACGGGGCGATCGTCGTGCGCGACGGGCACCTCGTGAACGCCGACCTCGACGAGCTCATCGATCGGGTGCGCCTGCTCGTGCCGGACCTCTTCGCCCGCCGCGCGGAGTGGATCGCCGCGCAGGACGACCTCACCGGCCTGTTCCACCACTGACCCCGCTTCACTCGTCGCGAAGCCCGGATCCCGCACCCGCACACCCGGCATCCGCGACGAACGAATACCTGAATCGAGAGGTACGCACATGACGATCGACATCGATCGCGGCCCGCTCAGCGAGCGGACCGCACGCTTCCTCGCCGACGACGCCGGGCGTCTGCTCATCGGGGGGCGCTGGGTCGCCGCCACCGACGGCGCGGACTTCGCCACCCTCGACCCCGCCACCGGCGACGAGCTCCCCCGCAGCGGGCGTGCGGGCGCCGCCGACGTCGACCGTGCGGTCGCGGCCGCCGGGGAGGCGCTCGGCGCCTGGGCGCGGATGCGGCCCGCCGACCGCACCCGCATCCTCTGGCGCATCGCCGACGTGATGGAGGAGCACCTCGAGACGCTCGCCGAGCTCGAGACCCTCGACCAGGGCAAGAGCCTGCGCACGTCGCGGTTCGGCGAGATCCCGGCCGCCATCAACCAGTTCCGCTACTACGCCGGCTGGCCCACCAAGATCCTCGGCGAGACGATCCCCACCTCGCTCTCCCGCACCCCCGAGGGCAAAGAGGTGTTCGCCTACACGCGACGCGAGCCCGTCGGAGTGGTCGCCGCCATCGTGCCGTGGAACTCGCCGATGATCATGACGGCGATGAAGCTCGCGCCGGCCCTCGCCGCCGGCTGCACGATCGTGCTCAAGCCCGCCGAGAACACGTCTCTCACGGCGCTCTACCTCGGGCGACTCCTGCTCGAGGCGGGGGTTCCCGACGGCGTCGTCAACGTCGTCACGGGCTTCGGCCAAGAGACCGGGCAGGCCCTCGCCGAGCACCGCGGAGTCGCGAAGATCGCCTTCACGGGGTCGACCGCGGTCGGCAAGAAGCTCGTGCAGACCGCATCCTCCCGCCTCGCGCGCCTCACCCTCGAGCTCGGGGGCAAGTCGCCCTCGATCGTGATGCCGGATGCGGACCTCCCGGCCGCGATCGAAGGCGTCTCGCGCGGCATCTTCGACAACGGCGGCCAGGTGTGCGTCGCGAGCGCCCGCATCTACGCGCATCGCGACGTGTACGACCAGGTCGTCGCGGGCATGGCCGACGCGGGACGGGGGCTCCGGATGGGGCACGGCCTCGCCTCGGCGACCGACCTCGGCCCGCTCGTGAGCGCGGCACAGGCCGAGCGGGTCGCCGCCTACGTCGAGGAGGGCGTCGCCGAGGGGGTGACCGTCGTCACCGGCGGCGAGCGCGACGGCGCCAACGGCACCTTCTACACTCCGACCGTCCTCACCGATGTGACCCCCGACATGCGCCTCATGCGCGAGGAGATCTTCGGCCCGGTGGCCGTGGTGACCCCGTTCGACGACCTCGACGAGGTGGTCGGCTGGGCGAACGACAGCGACTACGGGCTCGCCGCGAGCGTCTGGACCGAGGGCCTCAGCAACGGCCACCGGATCGCCGCCCG
>JAVBUN010000313.1:0-3781 GCA_031555335.1 Microbacterium sp. | reverse complement strand
TGACCGGGCTGCCGGAGTCGACCATCCGCGCGCGACTGGACCGGGTGCTGCGCAGCGGTCGTGTCCAGGCGACCGTGCTCGTTCACCCCTATCTCGCGCGGTCCTCGATCGTGTACCTGCTGCACCTCGAGCTCGCGGAGCCCGGTGATGCGGAGGCTCTGCTGCAGAGCACCGAGCTCGCCGAGTCGCCGTGGACCGGGCAGGTGGCGGACACCGGGCGGCTGCTGGTCCAGCAGCGTGCCGGCAGCATCGAGGAGATGGTGGCGCGCATCGCTCAGGTGCGGGCCATGCCCGAGGTCGTACGCGCCTGGTGCATCATCGTCTTCCGGGTGTACATCGGGGCGGCCTGGCAGGGCGACTCCGAGGCGGCGTCCCCCTGGGCGGCGGTACCGAGGAGGGCCGTCGACGACATCGATCTGCGCCTCATCGGCGCGCTTCGGCGCGATGGCCGGACGAGCTACACCGATCTTGCGGAGCTCGCCGAACTCACCGTCGCCGCGACCCGGCGCCGTGTGCTCCGTCTCGTCGAGGACGGCATCATCCGGTTCACGGCACGCGTGGAGGACGACGCGCCGCTGTTCGAGGCCTCCGTCGAAATGTGCGTGGCCGCGGCCGAAGCCGAGGCGTTCATCGACGAGCTCTGCGCCCGCCCCGAGATCCGGTACGTGACCGAGCAGTCGGGGCGGCGGAACGTCGCGTGCTACGTCGTCGCCGCCGACAGTGCATCGCTCGCCGCGGCGGTCGAGCAGGTGCGCAGCGATCCGCGCGCTGAGGATGCACTCGTCGCTCCGATGGGGCGGGTGCGGGACTTCCTGGCCTGGGACAGCGCGTTCTGAGCGATACGCTCCCTGCGGTCCGCGCCGGAGGCGTCGCCGTCGCGGCAGGCGTTACATGTCGGAAACATTGACGGCAGCCCTGCGACACATTTACCGCGTTTTATGTACTGAGGGCGCGTACGGCGCTCAATGTATCGAAAGAGCGGCGACATGAGCATGATCCTGGGTGCTTTCCAGACGATGAATCCGAACGGCACGGTGGGTGTCAGCTGGCGCGACCCGGAGAACACCTCGCTCGACTTCCTGACGATCGACTACTGGACCGATCTCGCTCGCCGGATCGAGGCCGGCGGCTTCGACTTCCTGTTCTTCGCGGACTCCTACGGCTACCCCACGACCGCCGACGGCGAGACGATCGACCGCGCGCTCATCGACGCGACCAACATCCCGATGGCCGACCCCGTCACGCTCGTCACGGCGATCGCGGCCGCGACCACGTCACTCGGCATCGTCGTGACCTCCTCGACCCAGGTCGAGCGCGCGCCCGCCGTGGCCCGCCGCTACGGCACGCTCGACCACCTCACGCGAGGACGCATCGGCTGGAACATCGTGACGGGCGCCGCCCAGGCATCGTCCGCGGCGCTCTTCGGCGAACCGATGATGGCGCACGACCAGCGGTACGCGCAGGCCGAGGATCACGCATCGATCTGCCTGAAGCTCTGGGAAGGCTCGTGGGAGGAGGGTGCCCTCGTGGCCGACAAGGCGGCGGGCGTGTACGCCGACCCGGCACGGGTGCACCAGATCGAGCACCGCGGGACGCACCTCTCCGCGAAGGGCTTGTACGGCGTGCCGCCGGGGCCGCAGCGCACCCCGTTCCTGCTCCAGGCGGGCACCTCGAAGGCCGGCATGGACTTCGCCGCCCGGTTCGCGGAGCTGGTGTTCATCGGCGGCGGCGACACCGAGACGATCAGGCAGCAGATCGCGGACCTCCGCGACAGGCTGCCCGCGGCCGGCCGCTCCCGCGACGCCATCAAGTTCGTCGTAGGCGCGCACTTCGTCGTCGGCCCCGACGAGCAGGGCGCTCTCGAACGGCGTCAGCGGATGCTGCAGTTCGTGACGCTCGAGCAGGCGGCGACGACCTACGCCTGGCTCACCGGCATCGACCTGACGGCCTTCCCGCAGGACGAGCCGCTGCCGGACCTGCACACCGAGATGGGGCAGTCCTCGGTCGACCGCTACATGAACCCCGCGACCGGGATCCGCAAGACGCCGCGCGAGGTGTTGACCGAGTTCCGAGACAACGGCATCAACGGCACCGTCTTCGTCGGCGCGCCCGAACGGGTCGCCGACGAGATGGAGTCGTTCCTGGCGTACGTCGATGCCGACGGCTTCCTGGTGCAGCCGCACATCACCCCCGGCACCTACGACGACTTCATCGACCACCTCGTGCCCGAGCTGCGCCGCCGCGGTCACCTTGGAACTCCGGAAGCGCCGACCACGCTGCGTGCGCGGATGTTCCCGGAGGGCGGCGACCATCTGCCGAGCACGCACATCGGCGCGTCGTTCCGGCAGGCAGCCGTCGGCTCATGAGCCCGTCCGACCTGGGCGCCTGGCAGAGCGGTCCGCAGGGCGCCCGCGAGCTGTTCGCCGCCTATCCGTCGGGCGTCGTCACCTTCGGTGCGGTGGTGGACGGCGCCGACCTGCTCATGCTGGCGTCCTCGTTCACCGTGGGGGTCAGCTACGACCCGCCGATGTGCTCGGTCGCGATCCAGAAGTCCTCCACGACCTGGCCGGTGCTCGCCTCCGCGCCGCGGCTCGGAGTGTCCGCGCTGAGCGCCGCGCACGCGCGATCGGTGAGACTGCTGGGCTCGCGCGACCCGCGCAACCGCACCTCCGCCGTCACGCTCGCCCGCTCGCCGGGCGGGGCGGTGTTCGTCGAGGATGCGACCGCCTGGTTCGAGTGCGTTCCGGTGCAGCAGGTCGAGGCGGGCGATCACATCGTGGTGCTGCTGGAGGTCATGGGTGGCGCGAACGCCGACGATGCGCCGCCGCTGATCCTGCACCGCGGCGAGGTGCACGAGACCGCCGCGATCCTGCTCGACTGAGCGGCCCGTGCCGCGGCGGGGTCAGAGCTCGAGCGTGGTGATCCGCATCAGGTGGAGACGCAGCTCCTCCGCCATGTCGAGCGCCGAGCGGTCGAACAGCCACTGCACCTGCAGGCCGTCCATCAGTGCGATCGTGGAGCGCGCCGCGGCATCCGGAGCGACGCCGGCCGCCAGCATTCCCCGCTCGCGCAGATCGGTGAAGGCCTGCACCAGCGTCCCGCGGGTGGACGCGTAGCGCTTGGTGAAGTACACGTGCGCGGGGTGTCCGGGAGAGGTCGCCTCGGCCGACAGCGTGCAGTACAGCTCGACAGCTCCCGGCTCGGAGGCGTTGAACTGCGCGAGGGCGATGAGCCCGTGCATCGTATGGACCCCGTCGGGCATGTCATTGCGTGGCACGAATTGCGCGGCCAGCTCGTCTCTGCGCTCGAGGACCCGCTCGAGAAGTCGCGATTTGCTCTTGAAGTGATGGAGCAGACCGGTCTCGCTGATGCCGACGCGTGCGGCGACTTCGCGGAGTGACCCGGCGCGGTACCCGCCCTCCGCGAAGACCGCGAGCGCAGCGTCGAGAATGGCGGCCTTCGTCGTCGCCGACTTGGCGTAACTGCCGCGCGGGCGGCCCTGTTTCCGGGCCACCGACACCGGCCCCTGCTTCGGATCCACGCAGCCTCCTCGGTGCCTCGGATCACCCTAATCGTTCCGGCATTGGTAACGGTTCGGACACTGATCGCCCGGGTGGAATGAAAATGTAGCACCCGCTAGGTATTCATGGTACTTTCACGGCACGTGCGGTCCGATGAGGGACCGCTTCGACCGGAGGGAACACCGATGTTCCGTTGGAAGGCCACAGCAGCCGTCATTGGGGTGGCGGCCTTGACGCTCGTGGGATGCTCGTCATCCCCC
>JAVBUN010000306.1:0-15847 GCA_031555335.1 Microbacterium sp. | reverse complement strand
TCGTTCGCCGCACCGCTGCGCGCCGGCGCCCTGCTCGCCGATGCACCCGCCCGCGAGCTCGACGCGCTGCGCATCTGCGGCGGCAGGCTCGGACTCGCGTACCAGCTCGTCGACGACCTGATCGGGGCGTTCGGCACCCCCGACCAGGCCGGCCGCGACGCCGGCGGCGACCTGCGCGAGGCGAAGCGGACCCCGCTCATCGCCCTCGCGCGCCAGAGCCCGTCGTGGCCGAACATCAGCGACGCCCTCGCCGTCGCGCACACCGGCCCCGTCGCGGTGATGGCGGCCCAGCGCGTGCTCGACGAGAGCGGCGCGCGCGAGCGCCTTTCTCGACTCATCGGCGATACGCTCGATGGAGCACGCTCCGCCGCGGGGGTGCTGCCAGCCGCCGTCGGCGAGCTGATCGACGACATCGCCGAGAGAATCGGGGAACGCATCCCGTGACTCGCCGTCCCGAACAGGCCGCCACCGGCCTGTCGCTGTACGACCGCACCGCCGAGACGGCGGCCGCCTCCGTCATCCGCGCGTACTCGACCTCCTTCGGCCTCGCGGCCCGCCTCTTGGGGCCGCGGCCGCGCCCGCACGTGCGCAACGTCTACGCCCTCGTCCGGATCGCGGACGAGATCGTCGACGGCCCCGCGCACGAAGCCGGTCTCGACGCCGACGAGCAGTGCCGGGTGCTCGATGCCTTCGAGCAGGAGACGACGGATGCAGTGGCCCGAGGATTCAGCACGAACCTCGTCGTGCACGCCTTCGCACGGACGGCCCGCCAGTGCGGCATCGGCCCGGACCTCACCGCGCCCTTCTTCACCTCGATGCGCACCGACATCTCGACGCTGACCCACGACGACGACTCCCACGACGCCTATGTGTACGGCTCGGCAGAGGTCGTGGGCCTCATGTGCCTCGCGGTGTTCCAGAACGCCGGCCAGCCGGAACCGACACCCCCGCCCGCCCTGCTCGTCGCCGGCGCCCGCGCTCTCGGCCGCGCGTTCCAGGACGTGAACTTCCTGCGCGACCTCGACCACGACGCCCGCACACTCGGGCGTGACTATCTCGCGGTCGACGACGCGGGTCGCACGCGCATCGACGTGCTCGACCGCATCGATACGGATCTCGCCACCGCCGCATCCGTCATCCCCGCCCTCCCCGCGGACTGCCGGCGGGCCGTGACGGCCGCCCACGACCTGTTCGCGGCGCTCTCCGCGCGGCTGCGCGCCGCGCCCGCCGACGCCGGCCGGGTGAGGGTACCGACGTCGCAGAAGCTCGCCCTCGCCGTCCACGCCTGGCTCGGCGGCGCACCGCGGGGAGCGCGCTCGTGAGCCGGGGGCGCGGGGTCCGGGCGCAGCGCCCCGCGGGACACGCGCTCGTCGTCGGCGGAGGGATCGCGGGTCTCGCGACGGCCGCACTGCTCGGCCACGAGGGCTACCGGGTGACCGTGCTCGAGGCGCGACCGGACCTCGGCGGCCGAGCCGGCAGCTGGGAGCAGGACGGCTTCCGGTTCGACACCGGTCCCAGCTGGTACCTGATGCCGGACGTGTTCGATCACTTCTTCCGACTGCTCGGCACGAGCGCGGCGGAGCAGCTCGACCTCGTCCCCCTCACCCCGGCGTATCGCGTCTACTCGGAGCCCGGAGCGGGGACGACCCCGCCGCCCCTCGACGTCGTGTCGGGGCGGGCCGCCGCGGTGTCCCTGTTCGAGTCCGTGGAGCCGGGGGCCGGCGCACGACTCGGGGCGTACCTCGACTCGGCCGCCGACGCCTACGACCTGGCCGTGTCCCGCTTCCTGTACGACACGTACGAGTCGTACCGGAACCTCGCCGATCCTGCTGTCGTGCGGCGTCTCCGCCGGCTCGCGACGCTCCTGCGGGTGCCGCTGGCGACGTCGATCGAGAAGCAGTTCACCGACACCCGGCTGCGGCAGATCCTCGGGTACGCGGGCGTCTTCCTGGGGGGCTCGCCGTACGTCCTGCCGAGCCTGTACCACCTGATGAGTCACCTCGACCTCGACGACGGCGTGCTCTACCCCCGCGGCGGCTTCACCGAGCTGATCGCCGCGATCGAGCGCCTCGCCCGCGCCCAGGGCGTCCGCATCGAGACCGCTGCCGAAGTGGCACGCATCGAGGTGACGGACGGCCGCGCCACCGGCGCGACCACCACCGACGGCCGCACGATCGACGCGGACCTCGTCGTGTCGGCCGCCGATCTGCACCACACCGAGACGGTGCTGCTGCCGCCCGAGTCGCGCTCGTACCCCGAGAAGTGGTGGCGCACGAAGACGCCGAGCTTCGGCGCGCTGCTCGTCCTCCTGGGCATCCGGGGGGAGCTTCCCGAGCTCGCTCACCACACCCTGCTGTTCACCGCGGACTGGCGCACCAACTTCTCGGACATCTTCGGCGAGGACAGCCGCATCCCCTCGCCCGCGTCGCTCTACGTCTGCCGCCCGAGTGCCACCGACGACACCGTCGCTCCCGACGGCCACGAGAACCTGTTCGTGCTCGTACCGATCCCCGCAGACCCGGAGCTCGGCCGCGGCGGTATCGCGGGCGCCGGCGCCGAGACCATCGAGCGGGCCGCGGATGCGGCGATCGACCAGATCGCAAAGTGGTGCGGCATCCCGGACCTCCACGACCGCGTCGTCGTGCGACGCACGATCGCCCCGGCCGACTTCGCCGGCGACCTGCACGCGTGGCGCGGCAACTCGCTGGGCCTCGCGCACACGCTCGGGCAGAGCGCCGTGTTCCGGCCGCGCAACACCTCGCCGCGCGTCGCCGGGCTGTACTACGCAGGGGCATCGGTGCTTCCCGGGATCGGCCTGCCGATGTGCCTCATCTCGGCCGAGCTCGTCCTCAAGCGCCTGCGCGGCGACCGCACGGCGGGTCCGATCGCGGAGCCGCTCGCCGCCGCGGGGCGGGTCTGATGCCGGGGACCTACCTCGCCGCGATCCTCCTCAGCGCCGCCGGAATCGTGGTGCTCGACGTGCGGTTCCGTCTCGCTCTGCGAACGCGACCGGGTCGCACCGCAGCGGCGGTCGCGATCGGGACGGCGTTCTTCCTGGTGTGGGATGCGGTCGGCATCGCGACCGGCGTCTTCGTGAAGGGCGACAGCCCGCTCTACGTGGGGCTCGACCTCGCGCCGCACCTGCCGGTCGAAGAACCCGTGTTCCTGGCGTTCCTGTGCTACCTGGCGCTCGTGGTGCACGCTGCGGCGAGCCGTCTGCCGTGGCGTCCGCGACGGCGGGAGGATGCCCGATGACCTATCCGCTCATCGTGCTGCCGTTCGTCGTCGCCACCGCCCTCGTGACGGCCCTCAGCGCGCGCCGCCCGGGCTTCGGCCACCGGATGCGGGCCTCCGCCGTCACTGCGATCGTGCTGCTCCTTCTCACCGCGGTGTTCGACAACGTGATGATCGCCGCGGGGCTGTTCGACTACCCGGCGGAGCATCTCAGCGGCATCCGGATCGGTCTCGCCCCGCTCGAGGACTTCGCCTACCCGCTCTGCGCGGCCTTCGGCGTGCCCGCCGTCGCCGCGCTCCTGCCCGATCGGAGGCATCCGTGAACCGACTCACCGCCGGCACGGTCGTCCGGACGCTCGTCGTCTCGTCACGACCCGTGAGCTGGATCAACACGGCGTTCCCGTTCGCGGCCGCATACCTGCTCACCACCCGCGAGATCGACGCGACTCTCGTGATCGGGACGCTCTTCTTCCTCGTGCCGTACAACCTCGCGATGTACGGCATCAACGACGTGTTCGACTACGAGTCGGATCTCCGCAACCCCCGAAAGGGCGGCGCGCACGGCGCGGTGCTCGATCGACGGCTGCACCCCATCACACTGTGGGCCGCCGCCCTCTCGTGCCTGCCCTTCCTCGTCTACCTCGTGATCGTGGGCTCGCCGCTGTCGTGGGCGGTGCTCGCCGTCAGCATGTTCTTCGTCGTGTTCTACTCCGCGCCGCCGTTGCGGCTGAAGGAGGTGCCGTTCGCGGACTCGGCGACGAGCAGCATCCACTTCTTCTCCCCCGCCGTCTACGGCCTGGTCCTCGCCGGGGCGGTGTGGACGCCGCAGCTCATCGCGGTCATCGCCGCGTTCGCGCTCTGGGGCGTGGCCTCGCACGCCTTCGGCGCCGTGCAGGACGTGATGGCGGACCGCGAGGCGGGGATCGCGTCGATCGCGACGGTGCGGGGCGCCCGGTGGACCGTGTGGTTCGCGCTCATCTGTTACGCGCTCGCCGGGCTCGTGATGCTGGCGTCCGCGTGGCCGGGACCGCTCGCCGCCGCGCTCACCCTGCTCTACCTCGGCGCGGTGTGGCCGTACCGTCGCATCACGGACGAGACGGCGGAGCGGGCCACGGCCGGCTGGCGCCGATTCCTCTGGCTCAACCAGATCGCCGGCTTCGGCGTGACGCTGCTGCTCATCTGGTACGCGCTCCTCACGTCCTAGCCCCCGCCCCATCGCGGCGCGACCGCGACAAGCGGGCGACACGGCGAACGCCCCGGCCCGCGGATGCGGCGGGCCGGGGCGTCGCGACGTGTCACGCCGGAGGGCGGGTCACTGCGGGTCGAGGGCGAGCAGACGGTCCACCGCGTCGGTGAGACGCTGGTCGGCCTCGCCGTAGGCCGTCCAGTCGCCCGCCTTCATCGCGGCGTCACGGTCGAGCATCGCCTGGCGGGCATCCTGCAGTGCGGTCTCGTAGTCGTCCACCGGCACCGTCGGGGTCTCCGGCGTCGTGCCGGAGCCGTCGTCGGGCGCCGCCGTCTCCGGATCGGTCGGCACGACCTCCTCATCACCCGCGTTCGCCCCCGAGTCTCCGCCGAAGAGCGCGTTCAGCGCCTCGTTCAGAGTGTCCTCGAACGCGATCTCGGTGCCGAACGCGACGAGCACCTTCTGCAGCTGCGGCAGCTGGGTGCCGCTGGATGCCTGCACGAACACCGGCTGCACGTAGAGCAGTCCGCCGCCCACCGGGAGGGTCAGCAGGTTGCCGTTGAGCACCTGCGACTGCCCCTGTTTGAGGATGTTGATCTGCGCCGACACCGTGGGATCGGAGTTGAACGTGTTCTGGACCTGACCGGGACCGGGCACGCTGGTGTCCGCGGTGATCTCGAGGAGCCGCAGCTTGCCGTAGTCCTGGCTGCGCACGCCGTCCTGGCCGCCCGCATCCGAGTCGACGGAGAGGTACCCCATGAGGACGTTCCGCGAATCCGCACCCGTGGACTGCGGGATGAAGCTCGTGAACATCGAGTACGTCGGCTTCGTCTGACCGGGCATCTGCATCGTCAGGTAGTACGGCGGCTGGTTGACGTCCGGATCCTGCGGATCGGCGGGCGTCGACCACGCGTTGTCCCGCTCGTAGAGCGACAGGGGCGTGTCGACGTGGTACTCGCCGAGCATCGCGCGCTGCACCTTGAACAGATCGGTCGGGTAGCGCACGTGGCTCATGAGGTCGCCCGACATCTCGTCGATCGGCTTCACCGTGGTCGGGAAGACGTTCTGCCACGCCTGCAGCAGCGGGTCCTCCTCGTCCCACGCGTACAGGCTCACCGAGCCGTCGTAGGCGTCGACGGTCGCCTTCACCGAGTTGCGGATGTAGTTGACGTTGTCGAGCGCCACGCGGGGCGAGGGGTTGTTGGCGTCCTCGATCGCCTGCGACATGCTCGTCGCCGTCGAGTACGGGTACTGGTCGCTCGTCGTGTAGCCGTCGACGATCCAGACGACCCGGCCGTCCACCACGCTCGGGTACGGGTCGGAGTCGAGCGTCAGGTACGGTGCCGCCTTCTGCACGCGCGTCTTCGGGTCGCGGTCGTAGAGGATCTGCGAGTCGTCGGTGATCGCGTCCGAGAACACGATCTGCTCCGACTGGAACTTCAGCGCGTAGATCAGCCGGTTGAACACGTTGCCGATCGAGGGGCCGCCGTCGCCGTCGAAGGTCGTGCGGGTGTCGTTGCCGCCGTCGGTGCCCGACGGATAGTCGAGCTCGATCGGGTCGGCACCCTCGGGCGCGCCCACGATCGAGTACAGCGGCGAGTTCTCACCGAAGTACACGCGCGGCTCGTAGTCCTGCTCGGTGAGGAACCCGGCCGCCGGGATCCCGCTCTCGATGAACACCGGGTCGCCGTCGGTCGTGCGCTCGTTGCCCTTCGCCACCACCAGGCCGTACCCGTGCGTGTAGACGAGGGTGGAGTTCTGCCAGGATGCGGCATCCCCGAGACCGTCCGTGTTGACCTCGCGTACCGAGACCACGGTGTCCTGCGAGGCGCCGTCGATCTGGTAGCGGTCGACATCGAGCGGGTCGTCGAAGTAGTAGTACTGGCGGTACTGCTGCAGCTGGCGCACGGTCGGCTGGATGATGGCCGGGTCCATGATGCGGATCGATGCGGTGGTCTCGGCATCCGAGCGCAGCTGCCCGGGCTCGGCATCCGTGACGGCGTCGTAATCGGTCGTCTCCAGGCCGTCGATGCCGAAGGCCGCCTTCGTGGCATCGAGGTTCCGCTCGAAGTAGGGCATCTCGAGCGCACGCTGGTTCGGGCGCACCTGCACCGTGTTGACGATCCAGGGGTACACGACGCCCACGACGAGGGACGTCACCACCAGCAGCGCGGTCGCGATGAGCGGGAACCGCCAGCGGCCGATGATCGCGGTCACGAAGAACAGGATCGCGACCAGGAGCGCGGCGATCGACAGGATCGTGAGACCCGGGATGGTGGCGTTCACCGTCGTGTAGCTGGCACCCGTGATGCGATCGCCCGGCTCGGTGAGGGTGCGGAACCGGTCGAGGAACAGGCTCGCCCCCTGCAGCAGCAGGTAGAGCCCGGCGATGATCGCGAGCTGGATGCGGGCGGGCTTGGAGATGCGGAGCTCGCGCTGGCCGACGCGCACCGAGCCGTACAAGTACGACACGAGTGCGGTCACGAGCAGGCACACGAGCACGACCGCGGACGCGAAGCCGAGGAGCCCCCCGTAGAAGGGCAGGCCGAACAGGTAGAACCCGGTGTCCATGCCGAACTGCGGATCGCTCGTGTCGGTGTGCACCCCGTTCAGCCAGAGCGCCGTGGTCTCCCACTGCGCGGACGCGGCGAAACCGGCGAAGAAGCCGAAGAAGATCGGGATACCCCACATCGCCAGGCGCCGGAGCGGCTCGACGACCTCCTGGTAGCGGTCGAGCTGAGAGCTCAGCCGCACGTACACCGGCCGCAGCCGGTAGGCGAGCTGGATCGCGAGCCAGACCGGCAGCGCCATCCCGAGGAATCCGATCACGAACATGAGGGCGCGCGCGACCCACTGCGTGACGAGCACCGAGGTGTAGCCGAGCTGGTCGTACCAGAGCCAGTCGGCGTAGAGACTGGCGAAGAGGAAGAACCCCACGGCGAGCGCTGCGATCACCACCAGCGAGATGGCGATCACGCGTCGGGATCGGTTCGGGGCGGCGGGCGTCGGCGCTGCGGTCGAGGTCACCCCTCCATCCTAGGAGCGCGGCTCTGAGGGAACGCCGAGCGGATGCTGCGGAAACTGCCAGGACGAGCCATCTCGGCCCGCCGCGCGGCGATCAGCTCGCGGCGCAGGTCGGCAGGTCGGCCAGCGCGTCGTCGTCGGCGATCGCGTCGAGCACGGTCACGGCGTCGTCGAGCGTCGTCACGGCGAACACCTGCAGTCCCGGTGGCACGTGCCCGATGACCTCGTCGCAGTTCGCGCTCGGCGCGAGGAAGTACTCGGCGCCCGCATCGACCGCGCCCCAGAGCTTCTGCCGGATGCCGCCGATCGGCCCCACCTCGCCGTCCGCGACGATCGTGCCGGTACCGGCCACCTGCGCGCCGCCGTTCAGCTCCCCCGGAGTCAGCGTGTCGATCATGCCGAGGGCGAACATCATGCCGGCCGAGGGCCCTCCGACGTTGTTGAGCTCGATGTCCACGTCGAAGGGGAAGTCGTACGCCGTGAGCAGGGAGATCCCGACGAGCCACGTGCCGGCGGCATCGCCCGTGCCCTCGGTCGGGGTCACCGGGACGGTGATCTCTTCTCCGTCGCGGTCGACCAGGAACGGGACCGGCGCGCCCTCCCCCGCGTTGATGATGCTGCGGAGGTCCGTCAGGTTCGACACCGGCTGATCGTCGGCGGCGAGCACGACGTCTCCGGCTTCCAGCAGTCCGTCCGCGGCACTGCCCGCCGAGACCTCCGAGATCTCCAGCTGCGGGTCGACGTCGTACCCGAGGAACTGCAGTGCCGCCGCGGTCGCGTCCTGCTGGGAATCGACCATGAGTGTTGCGTTCTCGGCGCTGCGCTGCTCGGTGGTCTGGCCGGTCGGGTAGATCTGCTCGATCGGCACGACCGCCTTGGTGGGATCGAACCACGCGAGCCCCACGTCCAGCCAGGACAGCCGGCGCTCGGGCGAACCGACCACCTGCACAGTGAGCAGGTCGAGCGAGCCGGCGGTTGGATAGGTCTCGGCGCCCGAGATCGAGATGAGCGGCACCTCGGCGCCGTCGGCATCCGTGATCTCGCCGATCGTGTTGTAGACGGGCCCGGGCCGCTCGATCACGTAGGGACTCGGGAGGAACGACATGGCCAGCAGCGCGAGCAGCGCGACCACCAGAGCCCAGATGCCCGCCACCGTGCCGCGTGGCATCCGCCGCCGCGGCGTCTCGGGCACGGCGGGCTCACCCTGTGCGAACAAGCTCACTCGATTGCCTTCCGTCCGACCGTTCGCGGCCGGCGTACGGCGAAGTGGTGTTCGCCCGGCGGTGCGATGTATCCCTGCGACTAGCGTAGAACGGGAACGTTATCCCCCGGCTGAAAGGCGCCTGACGTGGCAGACGAGGACGACCGGAACCCGGAAGAGCAATTCCAGGAGCTCCTGCGGCAGCTCTTCGGGTCCGAGGGCATCGACCCGGCACAGCTGCAGCAGCTGTCCGGCATGGGCATCGACCCCGCCATGATCCAGCAGATGATGCGTCAGATGCAGTCCGCCTTCGTGTCGGGCGACGGCGGCATCTCCTGGGACGAGGCGCAGCGACAGGCCCTGCACATCGCGAATCAGAGCGACCTCGGCGTCGCGGCCGGTGCGCGTTCCGACCTCGACCAGGCGTTCACCCTCGCGACCCTGTGGCTCGGCGAGGCCACGACGATCTCGGATCTCGCCGAGCCCGCCCGCGCCATCACCCGCGGCGCCTGGGTCGAGGCGACGATGCCGGTGTGGCGCGAGCTCGCCGAACCGGTCGCGGCGAGCATCGCCGACGCACTCACCGCGACCCTCTCCGAGCAGCTCCCCGAGGACATGCAGGGCATGATGCAGGGTGCAGGGCGCATGATGCGCTCGATCGGCGGATCCCTGTTCGCCACCCAGCTCGGCCAGGTCGTCGGGCGCCTCTCGACCGAGGTCGTGAGCGGCGGCGATGTCGGCATCCCGCTGATGCCCGCAGGCTCCGCCGCGATCCTGCCGCAGAACTTCGCGGACTTCGGGGAGGGGCTCGAGATCCCCGAGGACCAGCTCGCGCTCTACGTCGCCGCCCGCGAACTCGCCCACGCGCGCCTGTTCCGCCACGCGAAGTGGCTGCGGCTCGACGTCATCGCCCAGGTCACGGAGTTCGCCCGCGGCATCCGCGTCGACACGAGCGCGCTCGAGGATCTCGCCGAGCGGTTCGATCCGTCGCAGCCGGACGAGCTGCGCCGTGCGCTCGAGAGCGGCGCCCTGCTTCCCGAGCGATCCGAGCAGCAGACCCAGGCGCTCACCCGGCTCGAGAACCTGCTGGCCCTGATCGAGGGATGGGTGGATGTCGTCACCGCCGACGCCACCTCCCGGCTGCCCAGCGCCGACCGGGTCGCCGAGGTCGTGCGACGCCGCCGCGCGGTCGGCGGGCCCGCCGAGAAGGCCCTCGGGTCGCTCGTCGGCCTCGAGCTGCGTCCGCGACGGATGCGCGAGGCCGCGGCCATGTGGCGGGCCGTCACCGACGCCGTCGGCGTCGCGGCGCGCGACGCGCTGTGGGACTACCCCGACCTGATGCCGGCGGCCGAGGACATCGACGACCCGGCGCGACTGATCGAGCGGCTCGCCGCACGTGCCCGCGGCGAGGAGCCGGTGCGCGACGCCTTCGACGAGGCGCTCGAACAGCTGCTCGCCGAGGAGAGCGGCGACGGCGACGCACCGCGCGACGAGAACCCCGGCGGCCCGGCACCCGTCTGACCCGACCTCTCCTCCCCCGCCGGCGACCCGGCGCCCGATCTGTGGACAAGCTCCGCGGGAGCGCACCGAGCACGCACAATCGGGGCATGCTCCGACTCGATCCCGCGCACCCGCCGGCCTGGCGCGACGAATCGACGCTGCAGTTCGGCCTCGACCCGGTGCTCGTGCTCCGCGATCCGGAACCGTGGCAGGAGATCCTGCTGCACGCACTGTCGACCGGTATCACGGCGGCGGATGCGGCGGCGATCGCCGGCGGCTACGGGGTGCCGGCCGTCCGGACCTCCGCCTTCCTCGAGCGCCTCCGGCCGCTCCTCATCGCGCCGGACGCCCGCCGCCGGGTACTGCTCGACGTCGCCGACACCCTGCCGCATCCGGTCGCCGCGGACGCCGCGCAGATCCTCGCGCCGCAGTTCGAGCTCGTCCGGGAGCCGCTTCCCGGCACGACCGTCGTGCTGCTGGCCGCGTACGCCGTGCATCCGGCGCGGGTGCAGGCGGTCCTGCGCGAGAACCTGACGCACCTGCCGGTCGTCGTCTCGGGCGACCGCGCGACCGTCGGGCCGCTCCTCGTTCCCGGGCACGGCGCGTGCCTCGGCTGCGTCGCGGCACACCGACGCGAGGCCGACCCGGCGTGGCCGCGCGTCGCGGCGCAGCTGCTGAGCAGGCCCGCTCCGCCCCTCCCGGCGGGCCTCCTCGCCGAGAGCCTGGGGCTCGCGGCGCGGCTGCTCACCGACCGCGCGGGCTCCCGGGCGCATTCCCATGCGGTGACGATCTCCGCGCAGAGCCTGCAGCGGCGGTGGGACGCGCTGGACGTTCATCCAGAATGCGGGTGCCGATCTCCTGAAGAAAGCGGGAACGCTGGCGCTGCGCCCGTCCGGATCGTTCCGCCCACGACAACGAGAGCGTACGCGCGGCCCGCGTGATGCCGACGTACGCGAGGCGCCGCTCCTCGTCGATCTGCTCGAAGCCCTGCGCGTAGGAGATCGGCAGCAGCCCCTCCGCGAGCCCCACGAGATGCACGTGGTCCCACTCGAGGCCCTTCGCGGCGTGCAGCGTCGCGAGGGTGACGGTCGCCATCGCCGGTTCGTGCTGGTCCTTCGCCCGGGCCATCAGCCGGTCGGTGAACGAGCGGAGGGTGGCACCGGGCGGTTCCTCGTCGGCGAGCGCCAGCAGCGCCGCCCGTGCCTCCCACGCGTCGCGCAGCGCGCCGCCGGCGGGCGGCGGATCATCGGTGAGACCCAGTGAACGCAGCACATCCCGCACGCTGTCACGGAAGCCGCTCTCGAGAGGCGCGACGGACGCGGCGCGCAGCGCCATCACCGCCTGCCGCACCTCGGGCACGTCGAAGAACCGGCGTCCGCCGAGGACGGTCGTGGAGATGCCCTGCCCGGCGAGCGCCGACAGCAGCTCCGCCGACTGGGCGTGCGCGCGGTACAGCACCGCGATCTGACGCGGGTCGATGCCGTCGTCGAGCTGTGCCCGGATGCGGCGTGCCACTCCCGCCGCCTCGTGCGGGTCGTCGTCGTAGCGCACCACGGTGGGAGCGGGCGCGTCCCGGCCACGATCGGTCGCGAGCTGCAACGCACCGGGACGACCGCGCATCAGCGCGTTCGCCGCACGGAGAACGGGTTCGTCGCTGCGGTAGTTGTGCTCGAGACGGAAGGATCGGACATCCGGGTAGCGCCGGGAGAAGCCGAGCAGGTGACCCGCATCCGCCCCCGCGAACGAGTAGATGGTCTGACTCGCGTCGCCGACGACGCAGAGGTCGCGCCGGTCGCCGAGCCACAGCTCCAGCAGCCGGTTCTGCAGCGGCGAGACGTCCTGGAACTCGTCGACCGTGAAGTGGCGGTACTGCTCGCGCACCGCCTGGGCGACACGCGGCTCCGCCTCGATCATGCCCGCGCAGGCCAGGAGCACGTCCTCGAAGTCGAGCTGGTGCCGTTCGTCCTTCACCTTCTCGTACGACAGCTGCAGGTCGCGCACCGTGGACGCGTCGAGGCCGCCGACCCCCGCGGGACGCTCGGCGGCGAACGCGTCCACGCTGCGCATCGTGACCTTGCGCCACTCGATGCCCGAGGCGACGTCGCGGAGGGTCGGGGTATCGAGCGACAGCCGGATGGCCTCGGCGGCCTGCGCGAGCAGCCGCACCTTGTTGTCGACGATCGCCGGCGCCGACGAACCCGCCACGACCGGCCAGAAGAAGTTCAGCTGCGCCAGCGCCGCGGCGTGGAACGTGCGTGCCGCGACGCCTTCCACCCCGAGCGCCCGCAGGCGCCCCCGCATCTCGCCGGCGGCCTTCGCGGTGAAGGTCACCGCCATGACGCGCCCCGGCGAGTAGGTGCCGCTTTCGACCCCGTACGCGATGCGCCGCGTGATGACGCGCGTCTTGCCCGTGCCGGCGCCCGCGAGCACGCAGACCGGTCCGCGGACGGCCAGCACGGCTTCGCGCTGCTGCTCGTCGAGGCCGTCGAGAGGGGTGGCGGTCACACCTGTTCCTCGTACCAGTCGCGGATGAGCCGGTACGCGATCGAGGCCGAACCGGGCAGACCGATGTCGCCGCGGCCGGCGAACGCATCGCCGATCTCGGCACGGCTGAACCAGCGGATCTCGACGATCTCCTCGCCGTCGGCACGCGCCGCCGCATCCACGCGTGCCGTCGCCCGGAACCCGAGCATGAGCGAGCGCGGGTAGGGCCACGCCTGCGAGCCGCGATAGCGCACGTCGACGAGCTCGACCCCGGCCTCTTCGACGAGCTCCCGCGCGACGGCGGCCTCGAGCGACTCGCCCGCCTCGACGAATCCGGCGAAGCAGGAGTAGCGGCCCGCGGGCCACGCGGCGTTCGATCCGAGCAGGAGCCGGTCCGGATCGTCCGCACTGGTCACGGCCACGATCACGGCGGGATCGGTGCGCGGGAAGTGCTCGCGCCCGCAGTGCGGGCAGTGGCGCGCCCAACCGGACTGCACGAGGTCCGTGCGCGTCCCGCACGCCGGGCAGAACGGCGCCTCCAGGAGCCACCGGCCGAGACTCAACGCCTCCACGGCGACCCCTGCCTCGACCGCATCGAGGTCGCCGCCGATCTCGCGGACGGCCCCCCAGCGCGTCTCGCCGAACTCCGGCTCCGCGGCCTCGGCGGACACGATGGCCGCGAGCACGCCCACACCGCCGTCGCGGCCGAGGAACGCCCAGTGGGCGACGTCGACGGCCGCTGCCGCGGCCGGGGTGACGAACCGCAGCCGTGGCCCCTCGATGACCGGCACGCGATCGCCGTGGACGACGAGAACGCGGGTCCCGGCGTCGGCGCGCAGGTCCTCGATCAGGTGAGGGGTGGTGCGCTCATCGGCCGCCCGGTCGATGCCGCCCCCGGCGAACGCGGGGTGGGCGGGTGCGGATGCGGTCACCGATACCTCCTCGACGGGCGTGGCGGCGGCATCCGCCCTGGTGATCGACCTACCCTGAGGGCATGCCACGCTCACCTCTCACTCTAGCCGCGTCGGTGACCGCGGCACTGCCGGGAGCGAACGTCGTCCGTACGCGCGCGCTGGGCTCGGACGACGGCCGTGTCGCCTCCGCCGTCGTCGATCTCGACGACGGCACGACCGTCGTCGTGCGCGTCGGCGGACCCGACGACGCCGGCCGCGAGCTCGTGGCCGAGGCGCGGGTCCTCGGCGCGCTGTCCGCGGGCGTCCGGAGCCTCCTGCCGTTCCGTGCGCCCCTGGTGCACGGTGAGACGGCGGTGGCCGGCGGCCGGGCCGTGGTCCTCGACTTCATCGACGGCTACCGCGTTGACCCCACGGACCTCCGTGGCGGTCCCGGTGTCGCGTCGCTCCTCGGCACGGCCATCGCCGCCCTGCACGACCTGCCCGTCACGGTCATCCGTGCGGAGGGGTTCCCCGCCCGCTCGGCCGACCAGGTGCGCGCCGAGACCCGTCGCCTCGTCGATCGCGCCATCGCGACCGGTCGCGTGCCCCGCGCGCTGCAGGACCGCTGGCTGAGCGCCCTCGCCGACGACGCCGTCTGGCGCTTCGAGGCCACCGTGGTGCTCGACGGACTCGACGCCGCATCCTTCGTCTTCGCGGACGACGCGGACGACGTCCCGGCGATCATCGGCCTGCTCGACTGGCGGGGCCTGTCGATCGGGGACCCCGCCGTCGACCTGCGCTGGGTCGCCAACGCTCCGGAGGCGGCGGATGCCGTGCACGAGGCGTACACCGCGGCGTCCCACCGCGCGGCGGACCCCCTGCTGCCCGCCCGAGCGCGCCTGTTCGCCGAGCTCGAGTTCGCCAAATGGCTCGTCCACGGCGCGGACGCCCAGGACGAGACGATCATGCAGGATGCGGAGCGGCTGCTCGCCTCTCTCGCGGAGGCCACCGCCGACACCGACCTCGTGCGCACCGAGACCCCGGACGTGGACGACGCGATCGCCCTGCTCGACCGTGTGCCGCGTGCGGCCGACCCCGCCATCGACACCTCCATGCAGACCGACGCGTACGACCCCGCCGAGCTCGGCGCGTACCTCGACGACGCCGAACGCTCCGCGCGATCCCGAGACGGGGACGGGGACGCGGACGCGGACGGCGGCATCCCGACGCTCCCGGTCGACCTCTCGGAATGGACCGGAACCGTCGTCGCCGACGATGCCGCGCCCGCCGCGACCGAGCAGCCGGCGACCGGCGGCGCCACGCTGGGCGACGCGCACGAGGACGACCACGAAGAGGCGGCACGCGCCTCCCGTGCGGCGATGCGACGGTGGAGCGAGTCCTGACCGCCCGCGACCGCGTCAGCCGCGGATGACCCGGTCCTCCGCCACGTAGAAGAGCGCGACGTCGATCTCGTCGAGCGGCACTCCGTGGCGCTCGTGGTAGGCCCGACGGTAGAGCTCCAACTGCACCATCCGATCGCGGGATTCGGCGTCGGTGCGCGGGGCTCGACCCGTCTTCCAATCGACGATCTCGATACGCCCGCCGCGATCCTCGCGTCGGTAGACGGCGTCGAGCTTGCAGACGACGACGTGGGGGTTCCCGTCCAGACCGACATGACGGAAGTCGATCTCGGTCTCGACCTCGATGGGCCGCAGCGACCCCCACTCCGACCGCTCGAACGTCTCGACGAGCCGGCGGAACGCGGCATCCGGATCACGTCCCTCGGGCTCGCCGGCGTCGCCGTCCGGCCACAGACCGTCGTCGAGGGACGACATCGCGCTGATTCCGGCGCGCCGCTCCACCCACGCGTGGAAGCGGGTGCCGAGCGTCGTCTCGGCGTAGGGACGCTCCGGGAGCGGGCGTTCGACCGCGGCGACCGCCGCCGCGTAGTCGCCGACGAAGTCCTTGTAGGCCGAGGCCGGGATCCGCACCGGTGCGGCGACCGCGGCGGGGCGCTGCCGTTCCTCACGTTCCGCGAGCAGCAGCGCCAGCTCGTGATCGGCCGGCAGCCGCGGGGCCTCGAGCGCCCGGGTCACGGCGGCCGCGGCAGCCTCCACCGCCGGTCGCCGCGCGCCCAACGGGTCGATCGGCCAGTTCAGGACGCGGACGGCATCCGCGTACGGATCCTCCCCCGGGTCCGCATCGGGCGCCGGGATGCCGAGCGTCTCGCCGATCTCGAGGACGAATCTGCTCAGCTCGCGCGGCCGGCTCGTGCCCGCCCAGAACGATCCGCTCAGCAGCAGATGGTCCCGCGCGCGGGTCACC
>JAVBUN010000182.1:0-3653 GCA_031555335.1 Microbacterium sp. | reverse complement strand
TCGTCGCCGCGGAGGCCCACGGCATGCCCGTCCGCATCCGTGACCGCGTCGAGCGCGAAGGGCACGGCGTGGAACGAGCCGAGCCCGTTGCCGAAGAACCCGCCGATCGACCCCGAGCGGCGGTGGTCGATGAGGACCTGCACGCCCTCCCACGACGTCGCAGAGCGACGCAGCATGATCCCGGTGTCGGCCGGCCAGTCGGGCTTGGCCTCGATGATCAGCTCGAAGTCGCCGTAGCTCTCATCGGAGAGCAGGTACCCCCCGTAACCCGACCCGGGCGGGTTCTGCCGACCGACGATCACCCCGTCCTCGACGCTCCAGGCGGCGGGGTGCGCGTCGGCGTGCTCCTGGTAGTCGCGCGGGAAGAGGGTCATCTCCTCCAGGACGTGCGGGCCACCCGGCCACAGGTCGCCGTAGCTGCGGGGGATCTGGGTCCAACCGGAGAGGTCGGTCCCGTTGAACAGAGGCGTATAGGTCAGCTGCTGATCGGTGGTCATGCGGAGGTCCTTTCGACGATGATCGGATCGGGCGTGTGGGAGAACGGGTACGCGACGAACGCGAACCGGCGGCCGTCCGGCGCCCAACTGTTCACGTTCAGCGAGCCCTGACCGCCGAACAGGTCGATCTCGAGCTCCGGCGAGCTCCAGTCGGGCAGCCGCACCGCCGAGATGCGCACCGGGAGGTCGGCAGGGTGACCGAGCGTGCCGGTCGGGAAGCTGATGTAGGCGCCCGCGGTGCCATCGGCGCTCACGTGCGGGAACCAGTCCACGCGGTCCGAGGTGTGGATGCGCTCGAGCCCCGTGCCGTCGGGCCGGATGCGGGCGAGCTGCGCGTGGCCGGGTGCCGTCGTGAACGCCTCCACGTTCAGGTAGATCCATTCGCCGTCCGGGCTGTACTCCGGCCCGTCGATGTGGCCGCGTCCGGTGTCGAGGATCCGCTTCCCGCCGCCCGACGCGTCGACGATCGCCAGGGCGCCCGGAATCGTGAAATCCGACCGCTGGATCTCGACGTACGCGAGCGATCCGCCGTCCGGAGAGACGCCGTGGAGGAACTGGGCGGTGGTCACGTCGTCCGTGACCCGTTCGGCCGCGCCCCCGTCGAGGGTCGTCCGGTAGATGTGGCCGTCCATCGCGGAGACGAGGAAGCCGTGCCCGTCCGGGTGGATGACGTGGTCATTGTTCAGCGGCGGTGCGTCCAGCGGCAGCGTGGTCAGGTTCCGGGACGCCAGGTCGAGCCGCCAGGCGTGGCCGTCGCCGTTGAGCACCAGCGCGGCACCGTCCGGCGTCCAGTTCGGCGCCTCGAGGAGCACGGCGGCATCCTCGTGCACGAGGGTCAGCGTCCGGTTCGGAACGTCTGCGATCCAGACCTGCGCGCGCTGGTCTTCGGCCAGGTCACGCGTCGAAGCGATGAGCGGTCCGTGATTCATGGGTCTCCTTTGACGACGAAGCGTGTTCCCCCACGAGGTAACACCGTCTTTTTCCGGCTTTCAATGTCATTACACTGTCATTTTATGACCGAATTCGGCTCCGCCGATCCCCCGCCGGTGCGGTTGTCCGCACCGCGGCTGTCGGCGCGCGTCAGCGCGGGCGTGTCCGCGAGCGTCCTCGCGAGGCTCGTCGCCTCGGGCACCGCGGTCACGCGGGCGGAGCTTGCGCGTGAGACCGGCCTGGCGCGCTCGACCGTCGCGACGGGGCTCGCTGCGCTGCACCGCATCGGTCTGATCGAGGCGGAGGGCACCGCATCCCACCCCGGACGCGGCCGCCCGGGCGAGCGGCTCCGGATCGCGGCAGCCTTCGGACGCATCGTGACGGCCGAGATCGACCTCGAGCGCACGCGCGTCGCCGTCTTCGATTTCGGGCAGAACATGACGGACCGCTTCGACGTGCCGCTCGCGACCTCCCTGGCGCCGGCCGAGTTCGCGACCGGCCTCGCCGACGCCATCCTCGACCGGCTGGCACGGAACGCCCCCCAGACGCCCGTCCGCATCGTGGTCGTCGGCGTCCCGGCGCCGGTCGACACGCGGCGCGGCACGATCGTGCGGCCCCCGCTTCTGCCCGGTTGGGACGAGTATCCGCTCGCCGCGGAGCTCGAGCGCCGACTCGGCTGCGCGGTGGTGAGCGACAACGACGCCGACCTCCGCGCGCTCGGTGAGGCGAGGAGCCTGCCGGAGTCCGAGAGTCCCCTGCTCTACGTGCGGGTCGATGCGGGCATCGGCGCCGGCTTCATGGATGCGACGGCGGAGCTCTACGTGGGTGCCGATGGCGCCGCCGGCGACATCGGGCACATGCGCACGGGGCTCAACGCCGGACGCCGCTGCCGGTGCGGCCAGCTCGACCATCTCGAGGCCCACGGGTCGGTGACGGCGATGGTCGAGGAATGGGACGCGAGCGTGGAGGGACGCACCCGCCCCGGCCGCGCGGCGTTCGAATCGGCGCTCCGCTCCGGCGAGGCCCGGGCGGTCGACATCGCCCGGGAGGCCGCCAAGATCGTCGGGCGCGCGCTCTCCGACATCCTGCTGATGTTCAATCCCACGCGCATCAGCGTCGGCGGGTCGATCACCGATGTCAGCGACGTGATCCTCGCCGGAATCCGCAGCATCGTCTACGAGACGGGGCTCCCGCTCTCGACCCGGAATCTCACGATCTCGGGCTCGGAGATCGGCGAGGACGCGGGGCTCCGCGGAGCGCTCGTGCTCGGACTCGAGCGGACGCTCGGGGTGACGGCGCTCACGCGGATGCTGACGATGTCGTCCCCGCGCGTCTGAGACGCAGGCGATTTATCCCGGCCCTCGTGCCGCAGAGCAGGCGTAGCATTTATTCACGGGCATGGTTCCCGTGCCCATGACGATTCAGGAGTGAAAAACATGGCACGCACGGAGAACGGAAAAGTCGCCCTCGTCACAGGCGGAGGACAGGGCATCGGTCAGGCGGTGGCCGAGCGCCTCCACGCCGACGGATTCAAGGTGGCGATCGCCGACCTCAACACCGAGACCGCGGGCGCGGTCGCCGAGGGCCTGGGCGGCCTCGCGGGCGGCGCCATCGCCCTGCAGGTGAACGTCGCAGATCGTGACAGCGTCTTCGCCGCGGTGGACGCCGCGAAGACGCAGCTCGGCGGATTCGACGTGATCGTGAACAACGCCGGCATCGCGCCGCAGTCTCCGATCGAGGACATCACCCCCGAGAGCGTGGCGAAGATCTTCTCCATCAACTTCAACGGCGTCATCTGGGGCGTGCAGGCGGCCACCAAGGCGTTCCGCGAGCTCGGCCACGGCGGCAAGATCATCAGCGCCGCCTCCCAGGCGGGTCACGTCGGCAACCCGGGGATCGCGCTCTACTCCGCGACCAAGTTCGCGGTGCGCGGGTTCACGCAGACCGCTGCGCGCGACCTCGCCCAGTACGGCATCACCGTCAACACCTACGCGCCCGGCATCGTGAAGACGCCGCTCATGGCGGACCTCGCGAAGAAGACCGCGGAGTCGGCGGGCAAGCCCGAGGAATGGGGCTGGTCGCAGTTCACCGACGGCATCACCCTCGACCGCCTGTCGGAGGCCGCGGACGTCGCGGGTGTCGTGTCCTTCCTCGCCGGCCCCGACTCGAACTACATCACGGGTCAGTCGATCCTCGTCGACGGGGGCATGGTCTTCAACTGACCCC
>JAVBUN010000225.1:0-2928 GCA_031555335.1 Microbacterium sp. | reverse complement strand
TGGATCGTCGCCTGTACTTCGAAGAGTGCTGAGACGACAGCTCCGGCGACCTGCCAGGGGGACGGGGACTCCGGCGCGACTCCAGCGGCGGCTCGCACTGCGTCTGCTGCCGACGTGCCTGCAGTGTCTACTTCCTCTCGGGCATACGCGACAGGTGACGTGTGCGGCCTTCATGCTGGTGAGAACATAAATCCCGCAGGTGGATTGGCGGTTCCAATCGATTCCGACGGCCAGGTGGGTGTCACGGCTAACAAGACCAGCATGACCTTCACGGTTATCGAGCATGGGTATTTTGATTCGCCCGGTTCCACGATCTCGTTCAGTACGTGGTCGGATTCGAAGGGGACCACGTACCTGAGGCAGACCGCGTATGCTTACGGCGGAAATCCACTTGTCGCCGCGGGTATAAACCTGGGGGACAGTCATGAGGGAACGTGGCAGCAGCAGGCGAGAAACTTGACTAATCAAATTAACCAGAGCCTGGGGTACTGAGTGAGCAGATTTTCCCGCATGAGCTGGGGCTCACAAACGGTTATTCGTTTGAGCGCGGCGACCATCGGAGTCGCAATCGTCGTCCGTGTCTGGTACGTCTATAAGGTGCTGGCGCGGTCGTCGTCGGTCCGGGCGGATGGCTGGGAAATTGAGGCGATAACGACCGGGATTGGCTCAAACCTCATGCTCGGTTTGGTGCCGTTATTCACGGCATTCCTCGTTGCAAGCATCCGTCGCCATTCTTGGGTAGCGCAGGTTGCGGCAGTCCTTGGATCGAACATCCTGGGCGCGATGCTCGTTTACGTTATTTTGGGATCGGGTTACGGTTCCACGGCGAACGCTCTGAAAACTGCTGAGGCGTACTTGGTGATTGGTACGACCTTCTACGCAGTTGCGCTGCTCGCACGTCACTCCCTGTGGCGTGTTGCGGCGGAACGTCCACAGTGAAATAGGTCGGTCGAGCTGGTCCCGGTTCGGCGCTCATCAGCATCGGGGGATTAGTGATCCTAATCCGGGTATCTTGATGATCTTGACGGTCGCGCCATCGGATCGATCTGGATCAGGCGCTCCGGCTGTGTGACCCATCCGAGCGGGCCTACGCGTGGCGCGTATGGCTGACACGGCAACAAGAAGAAGTGATCGCGAGGGTGCAAACGTCCCGCCTGAGAGGTCGGAATGCAGGCATCTAGGGGCTTACGCCGAGATGATTGCCGTCTGTACTAGTAGCTGACTGCGGCCACCGCTAATCTGCACATGAATAACCTGGCGGATGACTGACGACCTCATACCTTACGAAGAGAGATCGCGTTGGAGGAGATGAGCATTCCTGGCCTTCTAGCGGGATCGTCCATCTCTCAAGGACAGGTCACGCTCCGGGCAGTTGATCTCGAAGGCGCGCGACGACTCGCGAGTATCGCTGGGGGTGAAATCCACGGCGCGGACTACATGCCTTTCGGGGCACCGTGGTCCGACGCCCCCGCTTCCCAGCGCACGCCCATCGTCGCCGCCCTGATCGCTGGTGGGCTCACCGAGAACATCGAAGTCGAGACAGTCAGTCTGCACGACAGCATGCACCTGATTCCCCACCAGCTCCTAGGAGGAACGATTCTCGATCTTGGGTCGAATTGCCCTCTGGACTACCTGGCGCTGTATGAAAGAGAGACCGTAGATCTAGACCCGAAGGCGAAGCCGGTCCCTCCTTATCGGGCCGTCGCCGGCCTGCCCCGTCGCTCTTGACATTCCTGAGCGCAGCGCCATAATCAGTCACTGCATACCTCGAACTTTGGCGAGCGAGCGTCCGCGCCGGCGGATCTTCGCTCGCCAAAGTGGCGAGTGCGCGAAAGCGTGTTCGAGGAGGATCAAGCAGATGGCATATGCGATTCCACGCGGCGTTCCAGTCGCGAAGGCGCTGCACCAGCAGCGCGACCGATTCCGGGAGATGCTGGCGATGTACGACGTCTCGCCCAACCTGGTGGGCATCGGCGGCGGGATGACTCCCGAGCAGATCCAACGCCAGATCGACGGTCTTGACCGTTACCTAGCGACACCGGTAATGGTCGCCGAGGCGAAAGCGCTTGGCATCATCACGGATCCCGAAGCGGATCCGCAGTAACCCGCAACCGCGGGCGGAGAGAGCTCCTCATTGAGCCCTCCGCCCGCGGAAGCGGGTTCTTTTCATATCCGGCCGCCTGGACCACGCTTCAGGACGTTGCGGACCGTTCCTTCCGAGAACCCGACCCTCTGCGCGATGCGCTCGTAGGACAGCCCCTCGGCGCGTAGGGCGAACGTCAAGGCGATTTCTTCGTCGTTCATCGAGATCGGGCGTAGCAGGATGCCGGAACGGCGCAGGCGGTGTCGGACGGTCCACTCGTTGATGCCGTGCTTCCGGGCAACGTCGGTTGCCTTCATGCCGGATTGGTAGTCCGCCACGATCTGGGCATTCGCTTCGGCGCTGAGGCGCTTCGGAGCCTTGCGAGGAGCGTTCGTATCCATACGCTCGACTTTCTCCTTCCGCGCCCGTCGCACCAGCGACCCCAGTTGCTTCGTGGCCCGCTCCCGATTGCAGTGGGATTGCAGGACCCGCACCAGCGTGATGTAGCCCCAGATCCTGTGGTCAACAGGTCGGGGGCTACATCTTTATCTGTCCCACGCGCGAGTGAGGAACGTGCTCGAACATCTGCCGCGGCGACGCAAACCTGGGTGTTCGGTATGGGTCCGTCGGACGCTCGGCGCCACACGGAGGAGGGGCGTACCCTGGTAACCGCCGTTCCTTCATTCCCCCAAACGGAGGAGCGTGCCGCCCCCTCCGCTCCCCCCAGCTGGAGGGGGCTTCTTCGGTGCGATCAGACCGGGATCGCGCGCAGCACCCGTTCGGCGCGTTCGGCATCGCGTTCGGCGATCGCGGTGCGCAGCTCGACCTGCGCGGCCCGGCCCGTC
>JAVBUN010000103.1:0-5398 GCA_031555335.1 Microbacterium sp. | reverse complement strand
GGGCGATACCCGGAACGTGATCGACGCGTACCGGTACTGGCGGATGTCCGCGATCGTCGCCGATCTCGATGCGCACCGGCACCCGTTCCACGTCGCGATCGAGAACTGGCAGCACGACATGAACATCGGCTCGATCGTGCGCAGCGCCAACGGCTTCGGCGCGGCGGTCGTGCACATCATCGGCCGGCGCCGATGGAACCGGCGCGGGGCGATGGTCACCGACCGCTATCAGCATGTGCAGCACCACGAGGACGTCGCCGCGTTCGCGGCGTGGGCCGGGGCCGAGGAGCTGCCGGTCATCGCCGTCGACAACGTGCCGGGGTCGGTGCGGGTCGACAGCGCCGAGCTGCCCGAGCGGTGCGTGCTGCTGTTCGGCCAGGAGGGCCCCGGCCTGTCGGACGAGGCGCTCGCCGCCGCATCCGGGGTGGTCGAGATCGCCCAGTACGGCTCGACGAGGTCCCTCAACGCCGCAGCGGCGGCCGCCATCGTGATGTACGAATGGTGCCGCCGCTGGGCGAGATGATGTCGGTCAGTACCAGCCGGTCGACTGCGAGTGCGACCAGGCGCCGCACGGGTTGCCGTAACGGCCGCTGATGTAGCCGAGACCCCACGCGACCTGGGTGGCGGCGTTCGTCTGCCAATCGGCGCCGGCTGAGGCCATCTTGCTGCCGGGGAGTGCCTGCGGGATGCCGTGCGCGCCGCTCGAGCTGTTGTGCGCCAGGTAGTTCCAGCCCGACTCCTTGTTCCACAGCGAGACGAGGCAGCCGAACTGGTCGTCGCCCCAGCCGTAACCGGCGAGCATGCCGCGCGCGCTCGCCTGAGCGCCCGCGGGACTGTTGTCGCCGCCGCTGCCGCCACCGCCGGCCGGCAGCGAGGCGGGGATGCCGGAGCCGCCGCTGCGCGAGGCGGCCTTCGCCGCGGCTTCCTCGGCGGCCTTCTCCGCGGCCTCGGCGGCGGCCTTCGCGGCGGCCTCCTCTTCGGCCTTCTTGGCCTTCGCGCCCTCCAGGCTGCCGCGCAGCTGAGTCACGCGCTCGTCGATCGTCGGCACGAGGGCGGCGACGTTCTCGGTCAGGGTGGGCAGCAGCGGGTCGCCCGTCGCGGCCGCCTCGCGCAGCTGCGCGACGGCGGATTCGAGATCGGTCGTGTCGACCGTGGGGTCGGGCTCGCCGATGTCGAGACCCGAGGCGGCGATATCGGCCGTGACCGATGCGGCGGCCGTGACGGCCGCGTCGGCATCGGTCGTCGCCTGCTCCGCGACCGAGCGCGTGGCGGCGGACCCGAAGCCCAGCGTGGCCGGGATATCGGTCGAGTACGAGGCGAGCTGATAGGTCGCGGTCGTCCCGGCCTGCTGCGGCTGAGCGGCGGTCGCGGTGCCCGTGACACTCGCGGCGACGATCACGCCGAGCGCCACAGAGGCGGCGACGAGGGCGGGGCGGCGACGGGTGCGCCGGTCGGCGAGACGGCGGGTGCGGCGGGCAGATGACGACGATGAAGCAGAGAGCATGAAACCAGTTCCGTATGACGATTCCGCGCCGTGGAGACGGCGAGTCGTGCCCGAAAAAGCAGACACAAAACCTCGAGTCTGCCGGTCGTTTCTGGACGGTTCCTGGATGCGGCCGTCAGAAAAGGCCTGATCCGGGGCTCTGGTGCCCATCGGGGCGCCCCGTGCACGACCCTCGCCGACCCCCTTCGCACGTCCGCGCGAGCCCCGGCGCGGCGAGGTCCGACGGGTCGGCGCGCGATGGGCGACGTCCGGCCGGACCGTGCTCGTGCTCGCTTAAGCGGCCGCCCCGACCGTCAACCAGCGAGTCCCGCGCACGCGCCACCCGAGCGTCACCAGGCGCGCCAGCATGTAGACACCGAAGAAGGCGACGGCGAGCCAGGCGAGGCCCGCGGCACCCTCGGCGCCCACCCACGCGAGCAGCAGCAGAGTCGGCACGAACGGCACCAGGTTCAGCACGCCGGCGAGGGCGAGGTATCGGCCGTCGCCGGCCCCGATCAGCACCCCGTCGAGCACGAACACGACGCCGCAGATCGGCTGCGCGACGGCCAGCACGATGAGCGCGGGCTGGACGAGGGCGGCGATCGCCGCATCCGAGGTGAAGATCAGACCGATGACGCCCGAGAAGGCGCCGATGACGACGCCCACGATCACACCGAACCACACACCCCACGCGACGGTGCGACCGAGCACGCGCCGCACGGTCTGCGGATCGTCCGCGCCGAGTCCCTTGCCGACGAGCGCCTGCGCCGCGATCGCGAGCGCGTCGAGCGCGAACGCCGCCGTCGAGAAGAGGGTGAACGCGATCCGCCACCCGGCCAGCTCCGCGGTGCCGAGCGCGGTCGCCACGGCCACCGTCGCCAGCAGCGCCGCACGCAGCGACACCGTGCGCAGGAACATCCAGCCGCCGGCGCGCGCCGTGCTCGAGACCGTGTCGCGCCGCGGCAGCACGGATGCGGCGTGCCGTCGCGCGAGGCGCCCGATCACGACGACGTAGGCCGCGACCATCCCCCACTGCGCGACGACGGTGCCGACCGCGGAGCCGGCGATGCCCCAGCCGAGCCCGTAGATGAACAGCGCATTGAGTGCGGCGTTCGCGGCGAATCCGATCCCGGCGATCCACAGCGGTGTGACGGTGTCCTGCATGCCGCGCAGCAGCCCCGTCGCCGCGAAGACGATGAGCATCGCCGGAAGCCCCCACATCGAGAGCCCGAGGTAGGTCTCGGCGGCCTCGGCGACCTCGGCGGATGCACCGAACAGCCCCACCAGCGCTGGCGTGGCGAGGTAGCCCCCCAGCGCGAGTGCGAACCCGAGGCCGAGCGCCAGCCACATCCCGTCGATGCCGGCCGTGACGGCACTGCCGTGCTGGCCCGCCCCGAACCGGCGCGCGACGGCGGGTGTGGTCGAGTACGCGAGGAACACCATGAGTCCGACGATGGTCTGCAGCACGGCGCCGGCGATGCCGAGGCCCGCGAGCGGCACGATGCCGAGGTGCCCGACGAGCGCTGCGTCGACGATCAAAAAGAGCGGTTCGGCGATCAGGGCCCCGAGCGCCGGCACCGCGAGCGCGAGGATCTGTCGGTTCAACGTCCCGGATGCCGCAGCCACCCCCCGAGCCTAGGGGCGAGCGCGGACACCGGCCGGTGGAGCCCGCACTCAGACGCGAGGCATATTCTGGGGCCCATGACCGCATCCCCCCGCTCCGGTCTCGCGCTCGAGGAGCTGAGCGCCGAGATCCGTCCTCAGGACGACCTGTTCCGCTACGTCAACGGCGAGTGGATCGACCGCACCGAGATCCCCGAGGACAAGGCGCGCTGGGGGTCGTTCCACCTCCTCGCCGAGCAGGCCGAGAAGGACGTCCGGGCCATCATCGAGGAGTCCCAGGACGCGGAGCCGGGCACCGAGACCCGCAAGATCGGCGACCTCTTCGCGAGCTTCCTCAACACGGCCCTCATCGAGAAGCTCGGCGGCGAACCGCTGGTCGACCAGCTCGCGCGCGTCGACGAGGTCACCGACCTGCCCGGATTCCTGCGGCTGGTCGGCGAGCTCGAGCGCGACGGCGTCGGCGGGATCATCGACCTGTACGTCGAGCCGGACCCGGGTGACCCGCAGCGCTACGTGCCGTTCTTCATCCAGTCGGGCATCTCGATGCCCGACGAGAGCTACTACCGCCTCGACTCGTTCGAAGAGACGCGCGTCGCGTTCCGCGGGCACATCGAGCGCATCCTCGAGCTCGCCGGGGTGGAGGATGCGGCCGCATCCGCCGATCGCATCGTCGCGCTCGAGACCGAGCTCGCCGCGCAGCACTGGGACAACGTGCGCAGCCGCGACGCGGTCGCGACCTACAACCTGATGTCGTGGGACGAGGTGCGCCGGCTCGTGGGCGTCGACCTGTCGTCGTGGCTCGAGGGCGTCGCCCCGCGGCATCCGGACGCGTTCGGCGAGGTCGTCGTCTCGCAGCCGAGCTTCTTCGAGGGCCTCGGTGCGCTGCTGCACGACGAGCGCCTCGAGGACTGGAAGGCGTGGCTGCGCTTCAAGATCGTGCACGCCTCCGCCGCGTTCCTCTCGGAGGCGTTCGTCGCCGAGAACTTCTCGTTCTACGGCACCCAGCTCACCGGGGTGCCGGTCAACCGCGAGCGGTGGAAGCGCGGTGTGAGCCTCGTGGAGGCGGCGCTCGGCGAGGCGGTCGGCAAGGTGTACGTCGAGCGGCACTTCCCGCCGGCGGCCAAGGAGGCGATGGACGAGCTCGTCGCGAACCTCATCACGGCGTACCGCGAGTCGATCTCGACCCTCGAGTGGATGAGCCCCGAGACGCGGGAACGCGCGCTCGCCAAGCTCGACGCGTTCACGCCGAAGATCGGCTACCCGGTGCGGTGGAAGGACTACGACGGCCTCGAGCTCGACGCCACCGACCTCGTCGGCAACGTCCGCCGCGCGCACGTGCACGAGCACGACCGCCAGCTCGGCAAGGTGGGTGAGCCCATCGATCGCGACGAGTGGTACATGACCCCGCAGACGGTCAACGCGTACTACAACCCGCTGATGAACGAGATCGTGTTCCCGGCGGCGATCCTGCAGCATCCGTTCTTCGACGCGGAGCGTGACGCCGCGGCGAACTACGGCGGTATCGGCGCGGTCATCGGCCACGAGATCGGCCACGGCTTCGACGACCAGGGCAGCCGTTTCGACGGCGACGGGTCGCTGCGCGACTGGTGGACGGATGCGGACCGCGCGGCCTTCGAGCAGCGCACGGCGAGCCTCATCGCCCAGTACGACACGCTCGTGCCGCGCGGTCTCGCCGAGGAGCACCACGTCAACGGTGCACTCACGATCGGTGAGAACATCGGCGACCTCGGCGGCCTCGGCATCGCCATCCGCGCCTACCGCCTGTCGCTCGGTAACGCCGACGCTCCCGAGATCGACGGGTTCAGCGGCATCCAGCGGCTGCTGCTCAGCTGGGCGCAGATCTGGCAGCAGAAGGGCCGGGAGGCCGAGACGATCCGCCTGCTGACGATCGACCCGCACTCGCCGAACGAGTTCCGCTGCAACCAGATCGTCCGCAACATCGACGCGTTCTACGACGCGTTCGAGGTGACCGAGTCGGACGCGCTCTGGCTCGACGCGGACAAGCGCGTCACCATCTGGTAACCCGCGCGTCGGGGCGGCGGGTTACCGTCGTCCCCGCACCGAAGACGACGCATCCGACAGAGGAAGGACTGCGACCGTGGCCGAGACGTCCGAGCCCGCCCGCGGGACGGATTCTGCCCGCCCCTCTCGTCGCGGTGCCAAGCGGATGCCGCGTCGCGCCGCCGCGGGACGACGCTCGTTCACCTCCACGCTGAAGGCGCTCGATGCGCTCGCCGAGTCGGGGGCGCAGGTCTCGGTGCGGATCGACGA
>JAVBUN010000248.1:0-5119 GCA_031555335.1 Microbacterium sp. | reverse complement strand
AGAAAGGGCCCGTCGCTCAGAGCGACCCTGACGGGACTTGAACCCGCGACCTCCGCCGTGACAGGGCGGCACGCTAACCAACTGCGCTACAGGGCCATGATTGTTCAATTATGTTCCGGTGAGTGACCCCAACGGGATTCGAACCCGTGCTACCGCCGTGAAAGGGCGGCGTCCTAGGCCGCTAAACGATGGGGCCGAGCGAACCCGCTGGGCTCACGCTTACCGAAGAGCAAGCATACGCAACCGCGGGGCGATTCGCCAATCGAGATCGGCATCGGCCCGCGCGCCGCGCGTGTCGATGCTCGCGCAGGGGCGAGGATGGCGCCGGTGCCGAGTGCGCAGCATCCGATCGCCCGTTGCGCATGTGACTGATGTTGTTACTGTGGTTGCTGTTGCGCCCGGTATGGAGAGGCTCTCGTGATCACCGAAGACTTGCCCCAGGTGGAGGACTGCGACTGCGCTCCGACACCCCAAGAGCGCGCGCGTTTCTGGCCGGGGCTGACCCGCCGCGCGGCGCTCGGAGCGGCGGCGCTCGGCGTCATCGGCGTCGGCGCGATCGCGGGGCCGTCGATCCCGCGTGCCTTCGGTATCGAGGGCTACCCCTCGTGGGACGACGTGCAGCGGGCCAAGGCGAACGAGTCGGCGAAGAACGCCGAGATCTCGCGCATCGAGTCGCTCATCGCGCAGCTGCAGGCCGACGTCGCCAACAAGCAGGCCGTCGCGCAACAGAAGTCCGACGAGTTCTTCGCCGCGCAGCAGGCGTTCTTCGACGCGTCCGCGCGCGCCGACAACCTGCAGTCGCAGGCCGACACCCAGGCTGCTGCCGCGACCGAGGCGGCGAACAAGGCCGGCCGCGTCGCCAGCCAGCTCTACCGCTCGGGCGGCGACGACACCTCGATGCAGTTGTTCTTCGCGGGATCCGCGGCGGGAGCCGACGACCTGCTCGAGCGGCTCGGCACGATGGACAAGCTGCTCGAGCGCAACCAGACGGTCTACGGCGATGCGGTGACCGCCCGCAACGCGGCGCAGGTGCTCACCGACCAGGCCAAGTCCGCCCGCGACGAGCGCGACAAGCTGCAGCAGGCCGCCGAGGTCGCGATGCAGGAGGCGCAGGCGGCGGCCGAAGCCGCGCAGGCGGCCCTCGACGAGCAGAACGCGCACATGACCGATCTGCAGGCGCAGCTCGCCTCGCTGAAGGACACGACGGCCAAGACCGTCGCCGACTACCAGGCCGGCGTCGCGGAGCAGAAGCGGCGCGATGAAGAGGCCCGCAAGGCCCGCGAAGCCGCCGCGGCTGCGGCTGCCGCGGCAGCTGCGGCGGCCGCGCAGCAGAACAACGGCGGCGGTGGTGGCGGTGGCGGCGGCGGTGCTCCGGCGGGCGGCAGCGGCGGCGGTTCCGGGTGGGTGCGTCCCGCCGGTGGCCGCATCTCGTCCGAGTACGGTCCGCGGTATTCGCAGTGCGGGCCCAGCTACTGCGCGAGCAGCACCCACTACGGCACTGATTTCGCCGCCGGATGCTGGGGCAACATCTACGCCGCCCACTCCGGCACCGTGAGCTTCGCGGGCCCGAACGGCGGATACGGCAACTTCGTTCGCATCGAGCACGGGGGCGGCATCGCCACCGGCTATGCGCACATCGTCGGCGGCGGCATCCGTGTCTCCCGCGGCCAGTACGTCAACGCCGGTCAGGTCATCGCGAGCGTCGGCAACACCGGCAACTCCTTCGGCTGCCACCTGCACTTCGAGGTGTACGTCAACGGCAGCCCCACCAACCCCCGGCCGTTCATGGCCGCCCGGGGCGTCGGTTTCTGAGCCGCTCCCACGCCGGACAGCAGAAGAGCGGATGCCGCCGGAATCCGCTCTTCTCGTGTGAACCGGCTCAGACCGTCTTCGGTGCTTCGCCCTCACCCTGCGTCTTGGTCTGTCCCTCGTGCTCCTCGAAGCGGGTGAACGCCTCGGCGACGAGGCGCTCGGCCTCGTCGGCACCCGCCCACTCGTCGACCTTGACCCACTTGCCGGGCTCGAGGTCCTTGTAGTGCTCGAAGAAGTGACCGATCTCGTTGCGCGTCCACTCGTCGATGTCGTCGACGTCCTGGATGTGCGCCCAGCGCGGGTCCTTCGCGAGCACGGCCACGACCTTGTCGTCGCCGCCGGCCTCGTCGCTCATCTTGAGCACGCCGACGGGGCGCACCTTCGCCATGACGCCGGGGTAGATGTCGCGGTCGAGCAGCACGAGCACGTCGAGCGGGTCGCCGTCCTCGCCGAGCGTGTTCTCGAAGAAGCCGTAGTTGCTCGGGTAGCCCATGGGCGTGAAGAGCACGCGGTCGAGGAAGACCCGGCCGGTCCCGTGGTCGACCTCGTACTTGACGCGGCTGCCGCGCGGGATCTCGATGACGGCGTCGTATGCGCCCATGCGTGTGCTCCTTCGGAAGTTTCGGTGGATTGCGCGCACCAGCCTAGCCGCGTGCCTCCCGCTCCGAACTCAGGAGAAGCCCGCTGTTCCGCGGTCGGTGGGCGGCGACGGGCCCGATTCTCCTGAGACCTGCACGCGCTACCGTGAAGAGGTGTCTACACGCCGCCCCTCGCTCGACCCCGCGGTCGCCGAGGTGCGCCGCGCGGTGCGCCCCCTGCTCGACGGGCACCGCACCGTGCTCGTGGCCCTGTCGGGGGGTGCCGATTCGCTCGCGCTCACCGCGGCGGTCGCGTTCGAGGCCGAGAAGGCCGGTGTGCGCGCGATCACGGTGACGATCGACCACGACCTGCAGCCGGATTCCGCGGAGGTTGCGGCCCGCGCCGCCGAGACGGCACGGGGACTCGGGCTCGAGGCGATCGTTGTGGGGGTCGAGGTCGGCACCGAGGGTGGGCCGGAGGCGGCTGCGCGCGCCGCCCGCTATGCCGCGCTGCGTGACGCCGCCGTGGACTACGCGGCCAGCGCCGTGCTGGTCGGACACACGCTCGACGATCAGGCCGAGACCGTGCTCCTCGGCCTCGCCCGCGGGTCGGGGGCGGCGAGCCTGTCGGGGATGGCGGCAGTGCAGGACGACGACGAGATCGCCTGGGTGCGACCGATGCTGGGGCTGCACCGGGCCACCACCCTCGCCGCCTGTGCCGCCCAGCAGCTCGAGCCGTGGGCCGACCCGCACAACGAGGACGAGCGGTTCGCGCGGGTGCGGGTGCGCCACCGTGTGCTGCCCGTGCTCGAGGCCCAGCTCGGGCCGGGTGTGGCGGAGGCTCTCGCGCGCACGGCCGAGCAGCTGCGCGAGGACGCCGACGCGTTCGCGGAGATGATCGAGGAGACGATCGAGGACATCGTCGAGCCGGCCGAGGCGGGGATCGCCATCTCGGTGGCGGCGCTGTCGGCCAACCCCGCGGCGCTGCGCAACCGCATCGTCCGTCACGTCGCGGCCAGCGAGTTCCACGTCTCGCTCTCGCGATCGCAGACCGTCGAGGTCGCGCGACTCGCGACCCACTGGCACGGCCAGGGGCCCATCGACCTGCCCGGGTTCAGCGCCCGCCGCGACGGCGGACGCATCGTGCTCGCCGCGCGCTGACGCCCGCTCGGGCCGGGCCGGCGAACGCGCTGCCGCGGCCCGGAGGAGCGGGCGACGGCGGGTACGCTCGAACCATGCGCGCAGCCGACATCGCGGACGACCTCACGACGGTACTGGCCACCGAGGAGGACATCCTCGCCCAGCTCGAGGAGATCGCCGCCCAGGTCGCCGCCGACTACGAGGGCAAGGACCTCGTGCTCGTCGGCGTGCTGAAGGGCGCGGTCATGGTGATGGCCGACTTCTCGCGCGCGCTGCCCTCGCTCGTCCCCATGGACTGGATGGCGGTCTCGTCGTACGGCACCGGTACGCGCTCGAGCGGTGTCGTGCAGATCCGCAAGGACCTCGACACCGACATCCACGACAAGCACGTGCTGATCGTCGAGGACATCATCGACTCCGGCCTGACCCTCAGTTGGCTGCTCGAGAACTTCGCCGCTCGCGGCGCCGCATCCGTCGAGGTGTTCGCGCTGTTCCGCAAGCCCGAGGCCGCGAAGGTGCAGGTCGACTGCCGCTACGTCGGCTTCGACATCCCGAACGATTTCGTCGTGGGCTACGGCCTCGACTACGCCGAGCGCTACCGCAACCTGCGCGACGTCGCGGTGCTCGCCCCGCACGTGTACTCCTGACAGGGGCCGGATGCCGCCCACCGGCGCACTGTACGCCGTGGGCGAATGCACAGACCCGGCATAGAGAGCGCGCGCTACCCTGGATCGACCGTCCGGCAGACGGCTCGTCGACGAAAGGGCCGGGGCCCGTCCCCGCACAATGGATTTCAAGAAGATCTCGCGCAACCCCCTGCTGTACGTCCTGCTGATCGGGCTCTTCCTGATCGTCGGATTCTCGTTGATCTCGAGCCTCGGCGCTGCCAAGCAGGTCACGACGCAGCAGGGTCTCGAACTCCTCGCCGGCGACACGGTCACCGAGGTGACCAACACCGACGGTGACCAGCGCGTCGACATGAAGCTGTCGAGCCCCTACGAGGGTGCCACCGACGTGCAGTTCTACTACGTGAACGCGCGTGCCGCCGAGGTCGTCGACGCGATCGACGACGCCAACCCGTCCGACGGCTACAACGACATCGTGCCGCGGGCGACCTGGTTCGACGGCCTGCTGTCGCTGCTGCTCCCGATCCTCCTCCTCGGCATCATCTTCTGGTTCCTCATCTCCTCCGCCCAGGGCGGCGGCAGCAAGGTCATGCAGTTCGGCAAGTCGCGCGCGAAGCTCGTGACCAAGGAGACGCCGACGGTCACCTTCCAGGATGTCGCCGGCTCCGACGAGGCCATCGAGGAGATGCAGGAGATCAAGGACTTCCTGAAGGACCCCTCGAAGTTCCAGGCCGTCGGAGCTCGCATCCCGAAGGGCGTACTGCTCTACGGCCCTCCCGGAACCGGAAAGACCCTGCTCGCCCGCGCGGTCGCCGGTGAGGCCGGCGTGCCGTTCTATTCGATCTCGGGTTCTGACTTCGTCGAGATGTTCGTCGGCGTCGGTGCGAGCCGCGTGCGCGACCTGTTCACGCAGGCCAAGGATAACGCTCCCGCGATCATCTTCATCGACGAGATCGACGCCGT
>JAVBUN010000104.1:0-8758 GCA_031555335.1 Microbacterium sp. | reverse complement strand
CGGCACCGTGAACAGGTAGTTCCAGACGTCGACCGGGCCCTTGGCGATGAGCGGGGAGATGTTGAAGGCCCAGAGCACACCGACCCAGAGCACCAGCACGCCGACGATCGTGCCGACGAACGTGACGAGTCCCCAGCCGAGTGCCTTGAGCGCACCGGTCGCGGCCTGCTTGCGGACCTGCGTGTCGAGGTCGGAGCCACCGGACGGCGGGGTGGGAGCCGCGACGACGGTCGGCGGCACGGACGTTGCGATCTGGGTCACTTCTTGGCCCCCTTCGACCAGGGCGCGATCAGGCGGGCGATGACCCCGACGATCGCGAAGCCGGCGAGCGCGACCGCGCCGCTGGCGAGGGCGAGCGCCCAGACGAGCGGGGCATCGGAGTTCTGCTGCGCGAGGATCATCGCGAGCCCCACGCCCGCCTCGACCTTGCCGAAGAACTCACCCAGCACGGCGCCCAGGAAGGCCGCCGGCACGGCGATCTGCAGGGCGTTCAGGATGGCGGGCAGCGCCGCGATGAGGCGCACCTTGACCAGCTGCGTGAACTTGCTGCCGCCGTAGACGCTGATGAGGTCCAGGCTGCTCTTGTCGGCCGACTTCAGGCCGAGGAGCGCGCCCACGACCGTGGTGAAGAACACCGACAGCGCGGCCAGGAAGACCGCGGTGCCGCTCGGCTCGCCGCGGGGCGGGGCGCCGAAGAGCACGACCGCGAGCATTCCGATCGCGACGATCGGCACGCAGTAGGTGAGGATGGCGATCTGCATCGCCACGCCCTCGAGGCGCGGCACGAGCAGCACGAGGAACGCGAGCAGCAGCGCCAGGCCGTTGCCCCACAGATATCCGATGCCGGACTCCACGAGGGTCACCGAGAAGTTGCGCCAGTAGTACTCCCAGCCGGAATCGATGTAGCTGAGGATGACCTCGACCGGACTCGGGATGACGTGCGCCCCCGACGGTGCGATGAAGATCACCGAGACGATCCACCACAGCACGACGAGGGCGACGCCGCCGATGACACCGGTCACCCAGGTGGGAAGCCGAACGTCCTCCCACTGGATGGTGCGCCCCTTGGTCGGGTTCTCAGTGGTCATCCGCGGCGGCGCCTCCCGCGCCGAACAGCAGCTCCGAGGCCTGGTCGACATACGCGTGGAACTCGGGGCTCCGCATCATGTCGGGGGTCCGCGGCCGGGGCAGGTCGATGGTCATGACCTCCTTGACGCGGCCGGGACGCGGGCTCATGACCGCGACCTGGTCGGACAGGAAGATGGCCTCCGAGATGCCGTGCGTGACCAGGAGGGTCGTGGCGGGCTTCTCGGTCCAGATGCGCAGCAGCTCCAGGTTCAGCTTCTGCCGGGTCATGTCGTCGAGGGCGCCGAACGGCTCGTCGAACAGCAGCACCTCGGGGCGCATGATGAGCGAACGGGCGATCGACACGCGCTGGCGCATACCGCCGGACAGCTGCGCCGGCTTCGCCTTCTCGAAGCCGCGGAGGCCGACGAGCGCGATCATCTCATCGACGTACGCCTTGTCGACGCTCTTGCCGGCGACTTCGAACGGCAGCCGGATGTTGCTGACGACGCTGCGCCAGGGCAGCAACGCCGAGTCCTGGAACGCGATCCCGAGCTTGCTCTCCTTGCGGAGCTCCTTCGGGCTCTTGCCGTCCACGCGCGTGGTGCCGCTCGTGGGCTGCTCGAGATCCGCGAGGATGCGGAGGATCGTCGACTTACCGCATCCGGACGGCCCGAGCAGCGACAGGAACGTGCCCTGGTCGGTGTGCAGGTTCGCGTCCTGAAGGGCGACGACCGAGCTGCGCCCGGTGGTGAAGACCTTGTTGAGGCCGGTGATCTGGAGGCCGGTGCCCAGAGCGTCGCTCTGGGCACCGGTCTCGATGACGGGTTGCGTCACGATATAGCTCCAGTTAACTGATCAGCCCGCGTAGGCGACCAGGTCGGGGTTCTCCTCGTAGAGCTCTTCGAGGAGGGAGGTGTCGAACAGCTGGTCGGCCGTCACCTCGATGCCGGCCTCGGAGAGGCTCTTGATGGTCGACTCCTTCAGCTCGTCGGAGATGCTGAAGATGCCGTTCTCGACGGTCTCGTCCGAGACGACCAGGTCCTCGAGCTGCGCCACGGCGCCGGCCTCGGAGTTGGTCGGGTCGAGGTCGAGGTCCGCACCGTACTCCTCGTACGCGAGACGCGCGCACTCGGCGGGGTCGTTGATCGCATCGGTCCAGCCCTGGATCTCGGCCTTCAGGAAGTTCTTCACGGCCTCGGGGTTGTTGGCGATCATCTCATCGGTCGTCGCGATGGTCTCCGCCGGGAAGGGCAGGCCGTTCGTGGCGAACGGGAGGTTCGTGACGGGGTGGCCCTCGTTCTCGACGATGATCGCCTCGTTGGTGAGGTAGGCGATGAAGCCGTCGACCTCGCCGTTGATGAGCGGCGCCGGGTCGTACTGGACCGGGACGATCGTCACGTCGCTGGCGCTCATGCCGTTGGCGGCGAGGAACGCGTTGAACAGGGCCGTGTTGGAGTCCTGGACGCCGATCTTCTTGCCCTTGAGGTCCTCGACCGTGGCGATGTTGCCGCCGTCGGCGAGAGAGAGGACCGTGAAGGGGTTCTTCTGGTACGTGGTGCCGATGATCTTCAGCGGGGCACCCTCGCTCGCGACCGCGGCCGCGGTGGAGACCGAGTCGCCGGTGGCGAAGTCGGCGGTGCCGGAGATCAGCTCGGCGACACCGGTCGACGGGCCGGGGACCAGCTCGACGCTGTCGAAGCCCGCGTCGGTGTAGTAGCCGGCGCTGTCGGCGAAGAACTCGCCGCAGAACTCCTCGTTCTTGATCCAGCTGAGCTGGACCGTGATGTCGCTGACGCCGGCCGCGTCACCGCTGCCGGCGGACTCGGTCGAGTCGGAGGTCGAACCACCCGCACAGGCGCTGAGCGCGAGGGCGGAGAGAGCGACGGCGGCGACAGAGGTGGCGACGCGCGCGCGCCGGGTGGTGAAGCGGGACATAGGCTGTCTCCCGTTTGTCGGATGGTGCGTTCGGGTGGGTTGTACGTGTCCGTGAGACTCGATCGGGACGAGCAGCCGAAGCATGGCGACCGATCGAAGTGAGACTGACGCGACGTCTCCGACGCTAGGCGATGTAGATTTCACGAACACTGACGCTCGTGTTTCGTCGCCGTTACACCTGCATATGAGAATGCGGTCCATCCACAGCCCGGCTGTTCCGGCCGCAGCCGTGCGCGAGCGCCCGCTAGGGTGGGGGCGCGTTCCGACCGAGCGCACCCCTCACCGACATATGCGCTCCCGCGGGTCTGCCCGCATCCGGGCGCCAGAAAGCGAGCCATCGTGCAGACCTCCCGCATCGTTTCCGCCGTCCTCCTCCTCGGGGCCGTCGGGCTCCTGGGCGGATGCGCACAGATCGCCGATCTGGTCACGGGCGGACCCCAGGCGACGCGGGACGCCGACAGCGGACAGGTCACCGGCGGCGGTCAGATCGACGTGTTCACCCTCTCGGTGGGCGACTGCCTGAACGATCAGAGCAGCGACGAGGTCACCGACGTGCCGGTCGTGCCCTGCGAGGAGCCGCACGATTACGAGGTGTACTACGACTTCGCACTGCCCGACGGGGAGTTCGTCGAGGACGATGTCACGGCGGCGGCCGACGAGGGCTGCTACGGCGAGTTCGCGACCTTCGTCGGGCTCTCCTACGAGGAGTCCCTGCTCGACTTCACCTACTTCACGCCGACCCAGCAGAGCTGGGACGAGGGCAACGACCGCATCGTCTCGTGCATGATCGGCGACCCCGCGGCACGGACCACGGGGTCGCTCGCGGGCGTCGCCCGCTGACCCGTCGGGGTCAGTGCGGGTGGTGGCCCAGGCGGGCCGCCACCTTCGGCAGGTCCTCGTGGATGCGGACGGTCGCCTCGGCCGCGAGCGGGTTGGTCGACACGCCCTCCTCGCTGACGAGCACGCCGCCGACGTAGACGCGGGTGAGGTTGCGCAGCGTCGAGGACAGCACGTAGCTGCGCACCGGGTGCCAGAGGGGCCCCATGTCGGGCCGGCGGGGATCGACGACGACGAAGTCCGCGAACTTGCCGACCTCGAGACTGCCGACGCGGTCGGCGACGCCCATGATCTCGGCGCTCCCGAGCGTGTGCAGACGCAGCGCGCGCTCCGGCATCATCGACAGCGGATCCTTCGTGCGCGCACGCTGCATCGAGATGCCCATCCGCATGTTCTGCCACGGGTCCGACACGTCGGTGCACGCCTGGTCGTCCAGCCCCATGCCGACCTTCATGCCCTGCTCGATCATCTCGGGCACGAGCGCGACGCCCGACGCGAGGCGGCCGTTCGAGGCGGGCTGCCAGGACATCGAGGCGCCGCCGGCCGCCGCCTGCTCGATGATCTCGGGGGTCGTCTGGATGAAGTGGCCGAACATCATGTCGGGGCCGAGCGCACCCGCATCCGCATACATCGCGAACTTCGACTGCTGCAGCGGCACGGCTTCCGGGGACTCGAGGAAGTGCGCCTGGTTGGTGACGCCGAACCGGCGCATCGCCGCCACCTCGACCTCGGCCGCATCCGGCCGCGGCGACCACTGCACCTGGCCCATGATCGACGCGCCGAGCGCGAAGTCGGGGTCCATCCCGCGGGTGTGGGCGACGGATGCGGCGAAGCGGTCGAAGATCTCGTCGTCGGTGCCGGCGGTCGCGTCCATGCCGATCGAGTCGACGAACCGGATGCCGGCGTCCAGGCAGCCGTCCGCCTGACGCGTGTGGTAATCGAGGTCGCGAAGCACCGCGTTGCCGACGCGCTTGCCGTCCACCATCGATTCCCACGCCTGCTGCGGATCGGTGAAGTTGTAGGCGCTCGTGACGCCGTTCGAGAGGAAGTCGAGCGCGCCGTGCAGGGTCGACCAGTAGATGTCGTCCGGGGTCGCGTGCGCCGTCATGCCGAGCATGGAGTCGCACCAGCCGTAGAGCGTGTCGGCGACGCCGAGCCCGCGCAGACCGCTCGTGAACAGGTGCGAGTGCGACGACACGAAGCCCGGGGCGACGAACGCGCCCGCGACGTCGAGCACCTCGTCCGCCGCGACGGAGGGCGCATCGCCCGCGCCGATGCCTGCGATGCGGCCGTCTTCGACGAGCATCCACCCGCGCTCGATGTACCCCGGGTCGTCGGTACCCGCGGGCACGGTGATGAGACGGGCATTGGTGACGAGGAGCGTCATGGAGGGGTCCTTTCGGCCGGGATACCGAAGGGAAAGGCTAGCCCGCCCGTGTTACGGGCAGGCGACGACGGGCGGGCACGGACGCGGGCGGATGCATCGACGCGTAGGCTCGGACGCTATGGCCGCAGGCGCAACGATCCATACCTTCACGGTGCAGCTCGCGGACGTCGACCGCGGTGTCTACGACGAGCTGACCCTCCGCGTCGCGCAGCATCCGTCCGAGACCGCGGCGTACATGATCACGCGCGTGCTGGCGTACTGCCTGGAGTTCGAGGAGGGCATCGCGTTCAGCGAGGGCATCTCGTCGACCGACGAGCCGGCGGTGCTCGTGCGCGACCTCACCGGTTCGATCACGGCCTGGATCGAGATCGGCGCCCCGGATGCGGAACGGCTGCACCACGGCAGCAAGCTCGCGTCGCGGACGGTCGTCTACACGCACCGGAACCCCGTGAAGGTGCAGGCGCCGTGGGCGGGGAAGCGGATCCACCGCGGCGACGAGATCGTGCTGCACAGCTTCGACCCGGGCTTCATCGACGACGCCGTCGCCGTGCTCGAGCGGCGCAACTCCATGACCCTGTCGGTCATCGAGCGGCGGCTGTATCTGGATCTGAACGGCACCGCCCTCGCGTCGGACGTGCACGATCACGCGATCGAGCCGGCACCGTAGCCCTATCCCTCTCGGCGTGAACGATATATCGTTGTATATCGTTGACACATCGATCGAGGAGGTCATCATGAACGGTTCGTTCGCAGGTGGAGCATTCGGCGGCAGCCCCCGCGGTTTCGGTTCGGGGCTCGGCGAAGGGATCTGGCCGAATCTCGATCAGCTCCGTTCGCTGTTCGAGCAGAAGGTCGGCGGCACGCGGATGGGGCGCGGCGACGTGCGCGCGGCGGTCCTGGCCCTGCTCGCCGAACAGCCGATGCACGGCTACCAGATCATCCGCGAGATCGAAGAGCGCAGCGACGGCGCGTGGAAGCCGAGCGCCGGCTCCGTGTACCCCACCCTGCAGCTGCTCACCGACGAGGGTCTCGTCGCCGCGGAGGAGTCCGGCGGCCGCAAGACCTACTCGCTGACCGCGACCGGGCGCGAGGCGGCGGAGGCCGCATCCGACACCCCGCCGTGGGAGACGACGGGCAGCCGCGACGGCGGCCGCGTCACCGCGCTGCCGAAGGCCGGGATGGAGCTCGCGCAGGTGGCCGCACAGGTCGCGCGCACCGGTTCGCCCGAGCAGGTGACGCAGGCGGTGGACGCCCTCGACGAGGCGCGTCGTAAGCTCTACTCCATCCTCGCCCAGGACTGACCGCGTGCCCGCGGAACGTCGGCGTCAAGGAGAATCGATGACCGACGTCGCACACACGCGCGCCCGCTACCGCCGGATCCTGCGCTTCGCCGCCCGCTACCTCGTGCAGACGTGGTGGTTCGAGCTGTTCCTGCCGCGCATCGGGCTCGAGCGGGTCGCGCTGCGCAGCCGCGCCGCGCGCCTGCGGCGCATCGCCCAGCGGTTCCACGTGCTCGCGGTCGATCTCGGTGGACTCATGATCAAGGTGGGGCAGTTCATGTCGTCGCGCCTGGACGTGCTGCCGCCCGAGATCACGAAGGAGCTCGAGGGCCTGCAGGACGAGGTGCCGCCCGTGCCGTTCGCGGCGATCCGGGTCCTCGCGGAGGCCGAGCTCGGCGTCCCGCTCGAGCGGGCGTACGCGTTCGTCGACCCGACGCCGGTCGCCGCCGCCTCGCTCGGGCAGGCGCACCGGGCACGGCTGTCGGCTTCGGATGCGGCCGACGCCGGGTTCGACGAGGTCGTCGTCAAGGTGCAGCGCCCCGGCATCGACGTCATCGTCGACGTCGACCTCGCCGCGCTCCGCCGCGTCGGCGGATGGCTCAGCCGCATCCGGCTCGTGTCGGATCGCGTCGATATGCCCGCCCTCGTCGAGGAGTTCGCGCTGACGAGCCTCGAGGAGATCGACTACCTCCACGAGGCGGCCAGCGCGGAGCGGTTCGCCGCCGACTTCGCCGGCGACGCGCGCGTGGCGGTGCCCGACGTCGTGTGGGAGCGCACGAGCCGGCGCGTGCTCACGCTGTCGGACGTCACGGCGATCAAGATCAGCGACGTGGCGGCGCTGCGGGCCGCGGGGATCGACCCGGCGGAGGTCGCCCCGGTGTTCGCCTCGGTGATGTTCGACCAGCTCTTCACCAACGGCTTCTTCCATGCGGATCCGCATCCGGGGAACGTGTTCGTGACCCCGACGCCGGGAGCCGAGCGGCCGTGGCGGCTGACGTTCATCGACTTCGGCATGATGGGCGAGGTCTCGGACAGCATCCGCAACGGGCTGCGTCGCGTGCTGATCGCGGTCGCCGCGCGCGACGGCACGCGGCTGGTAGACGCGATCCGCGAAGTGGGGGTGCTGCTCCCCTCCGCAGACACCCGTGAGCTCGAACGGGCGATGACGCAGCTGTTCGCTCGATTCGGCGGGATGGGATTCGCGGAGCTGCGAGAGGTCGACCCGCGCGAGTTCCGCGACTTCGCGATCGAGTTCGGCGATGTGGTGCGGTCGCTGCCGTTCCAGCTGCCCGAGAACTTCCTGCTGATCGTGCGGGCGATGTCACTGACGTCGGGGGTGTGCAGCACGCTGGACCCCGAGTTCAACCTGTGGGATTCGATCGAGCCGTACGCGTCGCAGCTGCTGCGCGACGAGCGCGGCAACATCGTGCAGGAGGTGACGCAGCAGGTGCTGTCGGTGGCGGGCGTGGCGTGGCGGCTGCCGCAGCGGATCGACGGGCTGCTGACGAAGATCGAGCACGGCGAGATCTCGGTCGACAGCCCACGGCTCGACCGCCGCGTCACGCGGCTCGAGCGGCTGGCCCGGCGCCTGCTGTCGGCGGTGCTGTTCGCGGGCCTGCTGATCGCCGGGGTACTCCTTCGCAGCACGGATGCGGTGTTCGGCGCCGTGCTGATGATCGCCTCGGTCGTCCCGCTGCTGCACGCCCTGTTCGCCGGCCTCCTCGACCCCCGCCGCCGCGGCCCCCGGTAGCCCCGCGCGCGAACCCGGTCCGGGGCGCGATTCGTGCGTGGGGGCGCGAGAATCACGCCCCACCGCACATCCGGCGCCCCGAACCGGTGGCACCCGGCACCGGAGTGTTGTGCCGCTCCCCGGTCAGGCGTTAGCGTCCGGGTATGCCCCGAGGTCGAGCCACCGTGCTGGTGCTCCTCACCGCGCTCGGTGCCGCGCTGCTGAGCGGCTGCGTCGTCGGCGAGGGAGGCTACGCCGACCTCGAGCGCGAGCGCGCGCCGAGCGACGTGCCGCCCGCGCGGCTCCCTGCCGATGCGTGGGGTGACGCCGACGTGTCGACGGCGGGGTTCGTCGGCGAGCACGAGGGCACACGCCTCTGGCTCGCACGCTCCCAGGATGGGAACGGCGTGTGCCTCCTGCAGTATCCGGACGCGCTCGGATGGATCGTGGGCTGCGCGGGCCCCGACGGCGTGGAGACGTTCGGACCGGGCGGCACCTTCACCGTGCTCCCCGACGGTGTGC
>JAVBUN010000176.1:0-4561 GCA_031555335.1 Microbacterium sp. | reverse complement strand
GACGCCGCCGGCCCCGGCGTGCAGGTGCACGCCGACATCCCGGACGGGGGCCGGGGGAACAGCATCCGCAACAACACGTTCGGCGGGTCCGCCGACGAGATCGCGATCGAGGTGCGGGGCGATGCCGTCAGCGCGACCGAGGTGGGATGCGACAACACCATGACCTGGGGCCCGCGGGCACGCAGCACGGTGCCCTGCTCGTGAGCGCTCGGCCCGCTAGCGTCCTGCGCGGTCGCGGCGGGACGACTCGCGTCCCGACACGCGGGGGTCGGCGACGGCGCGGGCGGGCTCGGCACCCGTCGCGCGGCCGCGCGCGATCTGACTCGGCCGGAAGCTCGGGATCGGGACCGGCTTGCTCGCCGGGTGCACCGGGTCGGGGCCGCTCATAGCGGCACGCTCCCGAATCGCCGGATGAAGTCGGCGGTCGCCGCGTCCTCGAAGTCGTCCGCCTCGTCCCGGAGGTCCGAGTCGTCGATCGTCATGTCGTTCATGAGGGCACCCTTCACTCGCCGGCAGGCGTCAGGACCCCGCATTCATCATCGGCTCGACGCGTCGACAGTGCGATCGGAAGCGACGATGCAATCGCATGCGCTCGGATCCACTCGGAGACCTCGACCCGAGAGGTGCGTGGGGGCGACACCTGCGGATGACCCTCATGCTACGTTCATCCGTTCGAATGTCCAGGGGTCTTGCGGAATGCCCGTCGACCGCCTACGCGCGCTCGCGAACGCCCCGGGCGTCAGGGGAGCGCGTTGAGCGCGAGGTGCTCACGGCGGCGGCGATCAGCATCCCGAGACACGTGCCCGCCGTGTTCGCGATGACGTCGTGGATGCTGGCGGTCCGGGCGGCGAGCAGCTCGCCCTGCAGGCCCTCGATCGCGACCGTCGCGACGATCCCGATGGGCAGCACGAGGTAGCGCGCGCGATCGAGCAGGATGCTGAGCAGCCACCCGAGGGGGATGAAGAAGACGATGTTCGCGGCGAACTCGATGCGCCCGTAGGTCGCCCACGGCAGCATACGTTCGATCCGGTCGAGCAGCCCGGTCGCGCCGCGGTCGACGGGCTCCGGCCAGAACGCGATCAGGAGCGCCACGACGGCGTAGGCGACGAGGAGGACGAGCGCCCGGCGGCGTCGACCGGGACCGACCGCGGTGCGCTGTGTGTCCGGCATCGTGCCACCGTAGCGCCCGCTCTTTTCGCCCGGGTAACAGGGCCGCTTCATCGTTCGCGCCGCGCCCGGCCGTCGGCGCAGGCCTCGAGGTCGTGTGGGCACGGCGAGGTGGTTTCGTTGCACAGTCCCCCGCGGGGCGCAACCACCCCGGCGTGCCCGCGACCCGGTGTGAGACTGCCGTCACATCCACGCAAGAGACAGGAGCGATGGTCATGACCGACGACACCCGCGAGACGCTGGCAGGACTGATCAAGAAGTCGAAGTTCGCGATGCTCACCACGATCGCCGCGGACGGCGCGCTGGTCGCGCATCCGCTCACCGTGCAGGAGGCCGAGTTCGACGGCGACCTCTGGTTCATCATCGCCACGGATGCACCCGCGTCGATCAACCTCGAGCGCGACGCCACCGCCGGCATCGGGTTCAGCTCGGACGACGCCTGGGTGTCGCTGTCGGGCACCGGTCGCCTGGTCGACGACCCCGCGAAGCTCGACGAGCTCTGGAACCCCTCGGTCGAGGCATGGTTCCCGGGCGGCAAGTCCGACCCCCACGTGGGCCTGCTGCACTTCGCCGCCGACGGTGCCGAGTACTGGCACTCCCCCGGCGGCAAGATCGTCCGCGCGGTCGCGTCGCTCACCCACCGCAAGGTCGACGGCGAGAGCGCGAAGCTCGACCTCTGATCGGGCGCTCGGAGCCCGGCCGGCCGGGGCGGTCAGCCCCGCCGGCCGCGGCGGTCAGCCCCGACGTCCGCGGCGGTTCACCGCATCCGACATCGCGTGGACCGCTTCGGCCAGCAGCGGGCGCGGCAGCGCGAGCACCATGCGCACGTCGTTCTCGTAGCCGGCGCCGCACAGCGCCCCGTCGGTCAGCACGACCCCGGCGTGCTCGCGGAAGAATGCCGCCGGCGACCCCTCGATGCCGAGGCCGCCCGCGTCGATCCAGCCGAGGTACGTCGCCTCCGGCGGCGTGTACCGCGCGGCGGGCAGTTCGGTGGCGAGCAGCTCGGCCAGCGCACGTCGGTTGCCGTCGAGGTACTCATTGGTGTGCGCGAGCCAGTCGCGGCCGTCCCGGTACGCCGCGATCGTCGCGACCACGCCGAGAGTCGCCGCACCGTGCACGACGGCGAACCCGAACCGCCGGTAGCGCTGCTCGTCGGCGTCGTTCGACGTGATCAGCTGTGCCGCCTTGAGACCCGGGATGTTCCACGCCTTCGACGCGCTCGTGCCGGTGATGGTGTGCGCGGCGGTCACCTCGGAGATCGAGGCGTAGGGCACGTGCACCGCACCGTCGTAGCGCAGCGGCGCGTGGATCTCGTCGGCGAAGACCCGGCCGCCGTGGCGGTCGACGACCGCGGCGATCGCCGTCAGCTCGTCGCGGGTGAGCACCGTGCCGGTCGGGTTGTGCGGGTTGCAGAGCACGAGCGTGCGCGCGCCCGCCGCGAACGCCGCATCGATCGCATCGAGATCGTGCTGCCAACGGCCGTCCGCGACGACGCCCGGCACCTCGATCACCGGATGCCCGATGCTCGGCAGGTAGGTGAGGAAGGGCATGTACGCCGGCGTCGGCACGATGACCGCGGATCCGGTCGGCGCGTACTCGCTCACCGCGACCCCGAGCGCCGCCATGACATCGGCCACGGGATGCACCCGCTCCGGATCGACCCGCCACCCCTGATCGTGTGCGAGCCAGGATGAGGTCGCCTCGCCCATGCGCGCCGCGAGCGCGGGCGACAGATAGCCCAGGTTCTCCTCATCGATCGCACGGTGCAGCGCGGCCGTCACCTCGGGGGCGGTGCCGAAGTCCATCTCCGCCACCCACGCGCCGATCGCGCCCGGCTGCAGGCTCCACTTGCGACTCTCGGGCCGATCGAGTCGTTCGCGCGTGCGCTCGTCGTATGGATGCGGCATGGCGTGCCCCTCTCGTCACGGATGGGATCAGCGGACCGTGCCAGCGCAGCGGATCAGCGCGCGAGGACATCCCAGTCGATGTCCATCGCACCGGAGGGCGCGATGCGCGCCGGCAGCACGGTGCCGACAGCGGGCCAGTACTTGCGGTGGAGCACGACGTCGGTCGCGACGACGGCCGGCTCCCGGCCGGGAGCGGACGTCTCCACCTCGAGGTGAGCCTCCTGATACCGGCCCCGCTTCTTCGGCTCGGTGATCGACACGATCCGCACGGTGCCGTGGACGGCGCCCGCCATCGGCGACCCCACCAGCTTCTCGAGCGACGCGGCAGCGTCATCCACCCATTCCTCCACGCGAGGAGCCTATCGGCCGCGGTGCGCACCGGCACGCCGATGCCGTATCCTGGGGCGAAGACAAGGGGAGTACTCCCGCCCGCGGTCGGCCCGTCAGTACGGATGCAACGCAGCATCCCGGGTCACCGGTCCCGGTATCGGGGCGGAGGAGACCTTGGCGTCATTGTTCTCGCCAACCCCTTTTGGAGTACCTCCATGCAGGTCACACCCCTCATCTGGCTCATCACGATCGCGGTCACGATCGCGTTCTTCGTCTACGAGTTCTTCGTGCACGTGCGAAAGCCGCACGAGCCGACCATCGGTGAATCCGCGCGCTGGTCGGCGTTCTACATCGGCCTCGCCCTGCTGTTCGGCGTCGGCATCGGCATGGTCTCCGGCTGGACGTACGGCGGCGAGTACTTCGCCGGCTACCTCACCGAGAAGGCCCTCTCGATCGACAACCTGTTCGTGTTCCTGATCGTGATGACGGGCTTCGCCGTGCCGAAGGCGTATCAGCAGAAGGTGCTGATGATCGGTATCGTGATCGCCCTCATCCTGCGCGGCGGGTTCATCGCGATCGGTGCGACGCTGATCGAGAACCTGTCGTGGATCTTCTACATCTTCGGTGCGCTGCTGCTCTTCCTCGCCTACCGCCAGGCGTTCTCGAACCACGAGTCGAACCCCGCGAACGGCAAGTTCATGCAGTTCGTGCGCCGCCACCTCCCCGTCACCGACGAGTACCACGAGGACCGTCTGACGGTGAAGAAGGGCGGCAAGCGCTTCGTCACCCCGATGCTGCTCACCATCATCGCGATCGGCTTCGTCGACGTGATCTTCGCGGTGGACTCGATCCCCGCGATCTACGGCCTCACCAACGAGGCGTACATCGTCTTCACCGCGAACGCCTTCGCGCTGATGGGCTTGCGCCAGCTGTTCTTCCTGATCGGGGGCCTCCTCGAGCGGCTCGTCTACCTCGCGCAGGGACTGGCCGTCATCCTCGCCTTCATCGGCGTGAAGCTCGTCTTCCACGCGCTGCACGTCAACGAGCTGCCGTTCATCAACGGCGGCGAGCACGTGGAGTGGATCCCCGAGATCCCGATCTGGTTCTCGCTGGTGTTCATCGGTGCGACGATCGCCGTGGCCACCGTCGCGAGCCTC
>JAVBUN010000177.1:0-5597 GCA_031555335.1 Microbacterium sp. | reverse complement strand
TCGGACGGACGGATCGGGTGGAACGTCGTGACCGGCACGGCCTACGGCACCCTCGGCGAGATGTTCGGACTGGGGCCCATGGCCGCGCACGACGACCGCTACGCGCGCGCGCAGGAGTACGTGGACCTGACCACGACCCTCTGGGAGCAGTCTTGGGACGACGACGCGTGGCGGAACGACCCCGAGACCGTGCTCATCGATCCGGCGAAGGTGCGGCCGGTGACCTACACGGGTGAGTACCTCGCCACGAAGGGTATGTTCACGACGCCCCCCACCCGGCAGCGCACGCCCACGCTGTTCCAGGCCGGCGCCTCGCCCCGCGGACGCGACTTCGCAGCGCGCGTCGCGGAGGGGATCTTCGTCAGCAACGTGCAGCCCGAGGCGGTGCGCGGGATCGTCGACGACATCCGCGCCCGTGCGGTCGCGCACGGACGTCGCGGCGAAGACATCCGGATGATGACCTCGGCGATCGTCATCGTCGGAGCCACGGACGACGAGGCACAGGAGAAGCGACGCGCGATCGAGGCGAACTACACCTACGACGTCGCGGCGGTCTGGTACGCCGGCTTCACCGGCATCGATCTGCGGCGCTTCGATCCCGACGAGCCGCTCGATGAGCTGTCGACCGAGGAGGGCCAGGGGGATCTCGCCCTGTGGTTCGCCGACGGCAAGCGCCCGACACCGCGGGAGATCATCGAGGACTTCCTGCAGAGCAACGGCGACGCGTGGACCTTCGTGGGCACGGCCGACAGGATCGCCGAGCAGATGATCGAACGCACCGCCATCGCGGGCCTCGACGGACTCATGATCTCCCCGACCTTCGGCAACGAGAAGGGGTACGAGGAGTTCGTCGAGCTGGTCGTCCCGGAACTCCGCGCCCGCGGCGCGCTGCCGGAGCCCCGCCCGAGCACGAGCCTGCGCAACCGGCTCTTCCCCGAGGGCGGCGACCGCCTGAACGACCGCCACCCGAACTCGCGGGCGCGAGCCGGAGCCTGACGGACCTGGTCGGTGTCCGGCGTCGCGGCGGGTCATGGATGACCGGCAAGACGACCTGTCAGAGGAGTGAGTCACCCGACCGCCGAGCTCGCCCGCGAGGCTGCGCGTCAGCGTCTCGACGGCAGCGGCCCTACGAGTGAGCCTGGGCGCAGCCCGAGCGCCCCGAGGTCGCGGTGGAGCGCTGCACGCCGTGACGACCGCCACCGCGGCCATCGTCAGCGCCTCGGGGCGGGAGGAGTCGTCCCGTAGCGGTGCACCTGCGTCCCGCGGATGCCGGACGCGCGGAACCGTCAGGGGCGTCCGGCCGGCGAGGCGTCGCGCCCGCCGACGACCGTCGCGACCCGCGGCGCACCCGACTCGGCATGACGATCCCGCAGCTCGCGCGCGATCTCCGCGAAGCGAGCATCGCTGAGCGGAGAGAAGCAGATGAGGGCGATCGCCATCACCAGGAGCACGGCCGGCACACCGGCCGACGACAGCCGGATGGCGGCGAGCGCCGTCTCCTGCTGCGTCGCCGCTCCTGCGACATAGCCGCCCCCGGCGAGCACGAACGCGCCCACGGCGCCGCCCAGCGAGGCCGCCCACTTCGTGACGAAGGCGAACATGGCGAACGCCGTACCCTCCGCGCGCACCCCGGATCGCCACTGGCCGTATTCGACCGTGTCCGCCTGCATCGCGAAGCACATGACGATGATGAGGCCCAGCCCGCCGTTGAACAGGCCGATCCCCGCGACGCCGAGAGCGACGTCGTCCGCGACCGCGAGCAGAGCGGTGCCGCTCACCGACGTCGCCGCGGCCAGGAAGAAGGTCCGGCGTTTTCCCACGCGGCGGACGAGTCGGGGCGCCAGCACGGCGGCGGTGACGGTCAGGACGAACGAGACCGCCGAGAACACCGGCGCGAGCGCGAGCGCACCCAGGACATCACGCAGGTAGAAGACCATCGCACCGTTGAACACCGCGAAGGCCGAGAAGCACAGGAACGCCGTGAGGGACACGATGAGAAGCGGTGGATTGGCCCGCAGCATCCGCAGCCCGTCGCGTGCACTCACCGCATCGACCGGCCGCGCCGCCCGCTCTCGCGTGCCGAGACCCGACGCGATGACGAGGATCATGCCGCCGAGCCCGAGCACGAAGATCGTCACCGTGAGCACGGTGCGAAGGTCGCGGCCGGGCACGAGCTGGGGCAGCACGAGCGCCGTGACGAGCATCTGCACCCCCAGCACCGTCACCGACCGCACCCCCGACAGCCTCGTGCGATCGTCGGGCCGCTGCGTCATCGAGGCGCCGATCGCACCGAGCGGGATGTCGAGACAGCTGTAGAGCACCCCGAACAGCGAATACGCGACGACGGCCCACGCGATGGCGGCCGCCGGATCGAGCGCCGGGATCGAGAACAGCGCCACCGTGGTGACGAGGAGGGGAAGCGGGATGATCAGGAGCCAACGCCGGTACTTCCCGAAGCGTCCCGGCCTCCATCGATCGATCACGAGTCCGAGCGGGATGTCGACGACCGCGTCGAGTCCGCGCATCAGCAGCAGGATCACTCCGGCGGCAGCTGCGGGGATGCCCGCGACGTCGGTCAGGGAGAACAGCAGGATCGAGGTCGTCGGGATCATGAACAGCGCAACGCCCGCGGTGCCGGATCCGAAGGCGAGAACCGACCGGGACGTCAGCGGCGGGGGCGTGGGGGGAACGCCCGCAGGCGCCGATCCGGTCATCGTCTCTCCCTCGAGCACGACGCGGTCCGCCCCTCGTCGGACGACTCGCCCGTTGAAACTATGTACGCCGGCGAGGACTGTCAACCACGGAGCAAGGCGATGCGGACGTGGTCGTCACGTCTGCGCGCACCCGCAGCTGCGGCGGATGCGGAGATCGTTGGACAGCGTGAGATGGATGACCTCGCGCGGATTGTCGATCACGTGGGCCACCGCGGTCTGGCCCATGAGACGGATCGGCTGGGCGATCGCCGTGAGCGAGGGCACCGCGTAGCGCCCGGCGATCGTGCCGTCGATCGACACGACGGCCATGTCGGCCGGTGCGCGCCGGCCGGATGCCGCGAGCGATCCGAGGAGACCGAGCGCCTGCACATCGGACGACACGAGGACCGCGCTCGGACGGCCCGCGCGATCCAGCTTCTCCAGCGCCGCCCTCCCCCCGTCGTAGGTGAACGCCGCCGCCACCTCGAGGCCGGGCGAGACGCCCGCATCGCCGAGCGCGCGCCGCCACCCCAGACGGCGCTCGTCGGAGATCCCGGTATCGGGTCCCGCGATCAGCGCCACCGAGGCGTGGCCGTGGTCCAGAAGATGGCGTGTACCGAGGTAGGCGCCCTCGAGGGTGTCCGCGCGGATCGTCGACACCGGCGCATGGTCGGGCGACCTGTCCAGAGCGACGACGGGGATCGACAGCGATGTCGCCACCGAGAGGTCCTGTCCCGAGGTCGCGGACACGAGGATGAGGCCGTCGATCCGCCGTTCGGCGAGGCTCGCGATGTACGTCCGCTCGCGTTCGACATCGTCGGCGCTGTTGCACACCATGACCGCGAATCCACGGTCGTACGCCGCATCCTCGATCGCCAGGGCGAGCTCCGCGAAGAACGGGTTGGAGGCGTCGGGCACCACCAAACCGAGCGTCTTGGTGCGCCCGACCCGGAGCGACCGCGCGAGACCATCGGGACGATAGCCCAGCCTCTCGACGGCATCCAGAACCCGCCGGCGGGCCGCCGCCGACACCGGACGCGGCCCATCGTTGAGGACGTACGACACCACCGCCGCCGAAACTCCCGCCGCGCGCGCGACGTCATTGCGGGTGATCCCCATGCCGTTCCCCCTCCGATTGAGGGGTGGGGCGGCCGGCGCCGCCCCACCCCTCGTCGTCGACGCCGATCAGGCCCGGCGCAGCTGCTTTGCCAGCGACTCGGGCGTGGGCGCGAACGGGTGCGGCTCGACGTCGAACTTCGACGCGGTGGACTCGTTGCGCGGGATGCCCAGCGCGTCGAAGAGGTATCCGCGCGCGATCTTGTCCTGCTCCGATTCCTGGATGGCGTACGTGAGCACGCCGTCGATGATGCTCTCGGGGACGACGATCGCGCCGTCACCGTCGGCGACGATCAGATCGCCGGGGTTGACGAGCTGACCGCCGATCTCCACGGGCATGCTGTGACCGCCCCACTCCACCCGGCCCTGGTACATCGGCTGCACGATCCAGCGCGACCAGATCGGCAGATGCTTCGATTCGAGCGTCTCGTCGGTGTCGCGGGTACCGCCGTTGGTGAGGCATCCTTTCGCCCCGAGGGCGGCCCAGATCATCGAGTCCATCGATCCCACGGCCGGGGTCTGGGTGTTGCACGTGTCGATCACGAGGAACGTGGTGTCGTCGATCAGATCCGCCATGTCGTTCGCGAAGACCTTGCCGTACCAGTACTCGTAGGCGTATTCGGTGTACTCCTCCGGGGTCATCGCGGGGATGACCTGCTGCGTCGGGATGTGCCGCATCGTGTGCGCGAACCCCGCCGACTTCGTGCGCCACAGCGGGCGGATCTCCGGAGAGACCGTTCCGAAGTGGTGGTGCCCCATCCAGTCCATCCCGTCGCGGATGTCCGTCACCCGGAGGTTCTTGACCGTCGCCAGGATCTCCTTCTTCCGCTCAGCAGAGAGCGCCATGTCGTCTTACCTTTCGTTCATTGATGATGCCCGCGCCCGGTGACGCGGAACTGCGCGCGAGGGGCTATCGAGCTCCTTCGCTTCGGTCCACCCCGGTGCGCGCCGCGCCGGGGAAGGCCCCTTCCATATCGGCGAGCTGCGCGACGCGCCGCCGGAAGTCGGGATCGGTGCTGAAGCGCGCGTCGAGATACGCGGCGAGAACGTCCTCCGCGATCTTCCGACCGACGATCCACGCACCGAGGCACGCCACGTTGACGTCGTCGTGCTCCACACCCTGTCGGGCGACATGGGTGTCGTGGATGACCGCGGCACGGATGCCGGCCACCTTGTTCGCGGCGATCGCCGCGCCCACGCCCGTGCCGCACACCAGTACGCCGCGGTCCGCGTCGCCCGACAGGACCAGCGAGGTGACCCGCTGGGTCATGACGGGGAAGTCGACCGGTGCATCGTCGCTCGTGCCGACGTCGATGACCTCGTGGCCGGTGGCGAGGAGGAAGTCCTTCACGAACGGCTTCAGGATGTAGCCGGCGTGATCGTTAGAGAGGGCGATGCGCATGTCAGCCTTTCAGCCCGGAGGTGGCGATGCCTTCGACGAGCAATCGCTGGAAAGCGATGAAGACACCGAGGACGGGGAGCAGCGAGACGATGCTCATCGCGAACAGCGCGCCGAAGGCCGAGTAGGACGTCGCATCGATGAACGATCGAAGCGCGAGCGGCACGGTGTACAGCTCGGTGTCCGTGAGATAGATCAACGGTGTGAAGAAGTCGTTCCAGCTGTAGATGAAGGTGAAGATCGCGGTAGTGGCCAATGCGGGCTTCGACAGCGGCAGGATGACCCGGAAGAAGATGCCGACGTGCCCGCATCCGTCGATCCGCGCCGCCTCGTCGAGCTCTCGAGGGATCGCCCGGAAGAACTGCACCAGCAGGAAGATGAAGAACGAA
>JAVBUN010000027.1:0-3050 GCA_031555335.1 Microbacterium sp. | reverse complement strand
GCCTCGCGGATGACGCCGAACGTCGTGTCGCCGATGCCTTTCGTGCGCTGCAACCGGCCGAGATCGGTCCGCGCCTCGGACGGCAGGGCCGACACCGCTTGCGCGGCCGTGCGGAACGCCTTCGACCGGTACTTCGACGCGAGTTGGCGTTCGAGCAGCGTCGCGATCTCGGTGAGCGCGTCGAGCGGGTCCATCCGCCCAGTCTGCTCCCCGGGAGCCCCGCGTGACAGGATGAGCGCGTGACCTCCGGCAAGCTCATGCTCCTCGACTCCGCGTCCCTGTACTTCCGGGCGTTCTACGGGGTCCCCGACACGGTGCGCGCTCCCGACGGCACACCCGTCAACGCGGTGCGCGGATTCCTCGACATCATCGCGAAGCTCGTGGCCGCCTATCGTCCCACGCACCTCGTCGCCTGCTGGGACGACGACTGGCGGCCGCAGTGGCGTGTGGACCTCATCCCGAGCTACAAGACCCACCGCGTGGTCGAGGTCGTCGAGTCGGGCCCCGACGTCGAAGAGGTGCCCGACCCGCTCGAGGCGCAGGTCCCCCTCATCCGCGAGGCGCTCGGCCATCTCGGCGTCGCGATCGTCGGCGCGGCCGATCACGAGGCCGACGACGTCATCGGCACGCTCGCCACGGATGCGGGGATGCCCGTCGACATCGTGACCGGCGACCGCGACCTCTTCCAGCTGATCGACGACGACGCGAACGTGCGGGTGATCTACACCGCCCGCGGCATGAGCAATCTGGAGGTGCTGACCGACGCGTCGGTGCACGGCAAGTACGGGATCCACGCCGCGCAGTACGTCGATTTCGCCGTCCTGCGCGGGGACGCCTCGGACGGCCTCCCGGGCGTCGCCGGCATCGGCGAGAAGACCGCCGCGAGCCTGCTCACGACACACGGCGACCTGGCAGCCATCGCCGACGCCGCGGCCCGGGGCGAGGGGATGAGCGCCGGCGTACAGGCGAAGGTCGTCGCCGGCGCCGACTACCTCGCTGTCGCCCCGACCGTGGTCCGGGTCGTCCGCGACCTCAGCCTGGAGGTGCCCGACACCCGCCTCACCCCGTTGACCGCGGATGCGGCCGACGCCGCCGCATCCTTCACCTCTCAGTGGGGACTGACCGCGGCCTTCGAACGCGCCGCGACCGCCATCGCCGCGATCAGCGACACGGTGTAGCCCGCCGCGACTCCGATGAGCACGGCGAGCGGCAGCGTCCACCCGCCGCTCAGCTCGTGCAGCGCCCCGGCGATCGGCGCACCGAACGCACCGATGCCGTAGCCGCCGCCCTGGATGAGCGCGGACATCGTCGTCGCCTCCGCCTCGGAGCGCGCGACCGCGACGAGCGTGGAGAAAACGACGACGAACCCGCCCGCGTGCGCGACGGCGCCGAACGACAGCCACACCCACGCGAGCGCGGGGGCGACCAGCAGGCCGCTGGTGACCAGCAGCCAGCAGGCGCAGATGACGAGGGTCGGCACGATCCGCGGCGTGAATCGGGCGAGCAGCGGCACGACGAAGGAGCCCACGATCGCCACCCCCTGGAACACCGACGCCAGCGCGCCTGCGCCGGATGCGTCGAGTCCGAGCATGTCGGAGCCCAGGGCCGGCAGCCAGGTCGTCAGGGCGTAGTAGATGGTCACCTGCAGCGCGAAGGCCAGCAGGAGCAGCCAGACCACGGGCCGGCGGAACGCCGAGGTCGACGATGCCGCGACGACGGGCAGCGGACCCGTGATGGACGCCGGATCGAGATCCGGCCGGACGGGAGCGACGCTCACCGAGCGCGCGCTCCGGTTGACGGCACGCGCCCGCGCCGATCGATCCCCCCGGCGCTCCCGACGCAGGTGGACGCCCCAGACGACGACGCCGCCGATCGTCAGCACCGACCAGGCGACGAGTGCGAGGTTCCACCCGACCAGCCCCGCCAGCGGGGCGGTGAGCAGCGAGGTGATCAGCGAACCGAGGTTCAGGGACGCCGTGTACGCGGCCGTGACGGTGCCGACGCGCGCCGGAGGGACATCGCGGCGGATGACCACGGGGATGACGACGTTTCCGATCGTGATCGACGCGCCGATCACGATCATCCCGGTCATCAGGGCGGGGAAGCCGGGGAGCGCGCGGATGACGGTGCCCACCAGTACGCCGACGAGCATGAACAGCAGCGCGACTTCCGCGCCCGCGCGACGGATGACGAGCGCCGCGACCGGGGTGAGCAGGGCGAACATGAGCACCGGCGCGGTGGTCAGCAGGCCCGCCGTGGTCGCCCCGATGTCGAGATCCTGCTCGATGGCCCGCAACACGGGCGTCGGCGCGACGATCGGGCCGCGCAGACTCAGCGCCGCCACCAGCACCCCGGTCACGACCAGCCAGGGGAACGCCGCTCGTGCAGTGGCTCGCGACGTCATCCCTGCAGTCTACGAACAGCGAGCCCGCGCCCCGGGGACGCGGGCTCGCCGTACGGCGGGGATCAGGAGGGGGCGATCGGTGATCGTCGCACGATGACGGGCACGGTGGCGAGCCGATGGATGGCGGCGCCGAAGAGGATCGACAGCACGCCGATGCCCATCGCGAAGGCGGCGACGCCGAACGACACCACGGAGGTGAACAGAGACGCCCGGAGGAACGAGGCGTTCATCATCGTCGCGCGCACCGGGTCGTCCTGATCGAGTTCGGCGTAGGTCTTCCCCTCGGATGCGGTGAGCGCGTGATGCTGGATGATCTCGGCCTGCACGAACGCGGTGAACGGCCCCGCGACGGTCTGGCCCTGGAACGCCGACGCGTCTTCGGGGACCGTGATGTTCTCGGCGCGCAGCTGTGACGAGACCATGATCCAGACGACGAGACCGACGATGATCAGCGCGATCCCGCCGAGGATCCCGAGCATTCCGGCGACCTTGACGAACCCCGCCTTCTTCGCGGGGACCTCCACGGCATCGACCGTTGCGGTTGTGGTGACGGACATGAGCGTTCCTCCTCGGGATCGCGGGTGATATCGCTGAATCTAAGAGGTCAGACCACTGCAATTCCCAGGATCGCGCCGTGAATATCCGA
>JAVBUN010000053.1:0-4392 GCA_031555335.1 Microbacterium sp. | reverse complement strand
CGGTGTCACGCACGGCGCCCGCCGTGCGGGTGCACTAGCGTGACCGGTGATGCGCCGGGGTGCGCACAGAGGGGACCTACGCATGTGCACGACGTTCCAACTGCGGGCGAGCGACGACTCGGTGGCCGTGGGCCGCACCATGGAGTTCCCCGACATGCTCGAGGCACGTCTCACGGTGCTGCCCCGCGCGGCATCCTTCGTCTCACAGTCCCCCACCGGCCCGGGTCTCGCCTGGACGGCGACGTACGGTGTCGTCGGCATGGATGCGGTCGGCAACCCGCAGTGGCTCACCGACGGCATGAACGAGGCCGGCCTGTACGCCGGCGCACTCTACATGCCGGGCTTCGCCGCGTACGAGGCACCGAGCGAGGATGCGGCCCGCACCCTCGCGGTGCTCGACGCGGTCACCTACGCGCTCACGACCGCGGCGACCGTCGCCGAGGCGTTCGCGAAGTTCGCCGAGGTCACCGTGTGGGGCCCGTCGAATCCGCTCATCGGGGGCGTCCCGCCGCTGCACATCGTGCTGCACGACGCGACCGGCGCCGCGGGCATCGTCGAGTTCGAGGACGGGGCGCAGCAGCACCGCGACAATCCGCTCGGGGTGGCGACGAACGCCCCGTACCTGGACTGGCACTACGACAACGTGCGCAACTACCTGCCCCGGCTCAGCGCGGCGAACCCGTCCACCGTGCAGATCCGCGGCGTCGAGTTCGCCCCGCTCTCGCAGGGCCAGGGCTTCGTGGGACTCCCCGGCGATTCGGGGAGCGCCGGCCGATTCCTCCGCGCCGCCGCCTACGTCATGACCCTCACCCCGCCCCCGGACGCGCCGGCGCTCGAGATGCTGACGCTTCACGCCCTGAACAACTTCGACATCCCGGTCGGGCTCATGACGGGAGTCGCGGCGACCGGCGTGGAGCAGGACGACCAGACGAAGTGGTCGTCCATTGCGAGCCTCAGCGCCCGGCGTTACATCGTGCGGGTGCAGTCCGACCCGACGCCCGTCGCCGTGGATCTCGCCGCGACGGACTTCTCCGGAACGGAGCCGCGCCAGCGGGAGCTCGCCGCCGGCGGCTTCACGCCCGTCACGGTGTGACGGTTCCTCAGACGCCGCCGCCCGAGCCCGGGTTGAACTTGCCGAGACCCCGCTGCGCGACGATCAGCTCGGTGTCCGTGACCTCCTGCGTGGGCTGATTCGCCCCCGCGACGACGCCGCCGCGGGACGACCGACGCAGCCGGCGCTCCACCGTGGTCGCCACGAGCGACAGGAGCAGGCAGAGTCCGATGTAGATCGCCGCGACGATGATCGTCGCCGGCACGATCGGCGACCCGAGCGCAGCCTGCGAGCCGATGTAGCGCGCGTAGAAGAGCAGCTCCTCGTACGTGATGATGTAGCCGAGGGCGGTGTCCTTCAGCGTCACCACGAGCTGCGCGATGATGACCGGCATCATCGCGCGGATGGCCTGCGGCAGCAGGATGAGGCGCATCACGCCGCTCTTGCGCAGCCCGATGGCGTATCCCGCCTCTTTCTGCCCGAGCGGGAGCGATTCGACGCCGGCGCGGAACACCTCCGCGAGCACCGAGCCGTTGTAGGCGATGAGGGCGATGACGACCGCCCAGTAGGTCTCCATCCGGATGCCGATGGCGGGCAGGCCGTAATAGAGCAGGAACATGAACACCAGCACCGGCACGGCGCGCAGCACTTCGATGACGGCCGTGAAGGGGCGGCGCACCCAGGCGTGCTCCGAGAGCCGGCCGATCGCGAGGACGAAGCCGAGCGCGAGCGCGCCGATGGCCGCCACGATGAACGCGGAGAGCGTACTCAGGGTGGCTTCGCCGATCTGGATCCAGACGTTCGTGTAGGTGAACGCCGACCACTTCTCGGCCGTGAACTGACCGGTGGCTGCGAGTCGCCACACGAAGAATCCGAGGATGGCGAGCACCACCACGACGGTGAGCACACCGAGGATGCGGTTGCGCGCGACCGCCTTGGGTCCGGGGACGTCGTACAGCACAGAGCTCATGCGGATACCCCCTGGTGCGCGCCGGACGCGTCTCGCGTGATCATCGCGCCACCCTCCATCGGTTCTCGAGACTGCGCTGCGCCCACGAGAGCAGCAGCACCAGGGCGACGAAAACGACCGCGACCCACAGGATCACGAACAGCTGGTTCTCGCCGCGTTCGCTGAGGTACGCGCGCACGGAACCGAGGTTCACGACCGAGAACCCCGCCGCCACCGTCGTGTTCTTCAGCAGCGCGATGAGCACGCTCATGAGCGGCGGGATGACCGAGCGGAACGCCTGCGGCATCACGACGAGCCCCATGACCTGCCCGAACGTCAACCCGAGCGCGCGGGCGGCTTCCGCCTGTCCCACCGGGACGGTGTTGATGCCGGACCGGATGGTCTCCGCGACGTAGGTCGCGGTGTAGATCCCGAGCGCGCAGATCGCGAGGATGAGCGGGATCGGCGCCGTCAGACGCAGCCCGAACAGCGGGGGCAAGGCGAACGCGAACGCGAAGAACACGAGCGTGAGGGGCGTGTTGCGGATGGTGTTCACATAGAGCGTGCCCATCGCGCGGGCGATCGGGATCGGGGAGACGCGCATCGCGCCGACGATCGTCCCGAGCAGGAGCGCGACGACACCCCCGGCGACGAACAGGATGAGCGTGCCGAGCAGCCCGTCCCACCACACGTCGAGATTGTTGGAGATGACGCCCACGCGTCCGCCTTCCCTCGGATCGGAAGGATGGGGGCGGCCGGTGCCGCCCCCATCCGATCACTCGTCGACTGCCGGCTGCTCGCCCGAGATGCCCGCCGGAGCGAGGTGCTCCTCGAACAGCGCGGTCCAGACGTCTCCGCCGTCGGTGAAGAGCGCGTTGATCTCGTCCTTCAGCGCGGTGTCGCCCTTGGGGAGTCCGACCCCGTAACGCTCCTCGCTGAACGGCTCGCCGGCGATCTTCAGGGCATCGGGCTCGAGGGCCACGTACCCGGCGAGGATCGCCTCATCCGTCGTGATCGCGTCGACCTGGCCCTGCTTGAGCTGCTCGACGCACTGCGAGTACGTGTCGTTCTCGACCGTGTCGCCGGGGCTGTACTCGTCGCGGATGCGCTGCAGCGGGGTCGAGCCGGTGACCGAGCAGACGACCTTGCCCGCGAGGTCGTCGGGGCCGTTGATCGAATCGTCGTCGGCCGCGACCAGGAGACCCTGACCGGTGATGAAGTACGGGCCGGCGAAGTCGATCTGCTGCTTGCGGCTGTCGGTGATCGAGTAGGTGCCGACGTAGTAGTCGATGTCGCCGTTCACGATGGCCTGCTCGCGGTTGGCCGACGGGATCGTCTGGAACTCGATCTGGTCCTCGTCGAAGCCGAGGGATGCCGCGATCCACCGCGCGATGTCGACGTCGAAGCCGGTGCGCTCCCCCGTCACCGCGTCCTCGTAGCCGAGACCGGGCTGGTCGTTCTTCACGCCGACGACGACGCCGTCGCGCTCGACCATGCGGTCATAGGTGGGGCTGCCCTCGAGCGAGACGTCCGAGGCGACCTCCCACAGCGCCTCCGTGGATGCGCCTCCGTCCGCGTCGCCGGATCCGGCGTCTGTCGGGGACCCGCTGTTGCAGGCCGTGAGGGCGAGGGCGGCGACGGCTGCCAGCCCGAGGCCGGCGATCGTTCGAGTCATACGCATGGTTCTCTCCTTGCTGTGGTGGGACTGCGGTGCGACAGGTGCGGTGTGACGGTGCGGTGCCTCTCGGGGAGCGGACAGGATTCCGGGGGGTCGGTGTCAGTGGGTGATGAGCTTGGAGAGGAAATCCTTCGCGCGGTCGCTCTTCGGCGCCGTGAAGAACTCCTCCGGAGCGGACTCCTCGACGATGAGGCCGTCCGCCATGAAGACCACCCGGTCGGCGGCCTTGCGGGCGAAGCCCATCTCGTGCGTGACGACGATCATCGTCATGCCGTCCTCCGCGAGGGCGGTCATGACGTCGAGGACCTCGTTGATCATCTCCGGGTCGAGGGCGGAGGTGGGCTCGTCGAAGAGCATCACCTTGGGTTTCATCGCCAGGGCGCGGGCGATCGCCACGCGCTGCTGCTGGCCGCCGGAGAGCTGCGCCGGCATCTTGTTGGCCTGGTCGCGGACCCCGACCCGGTCGAGGAGGGCCAGGGCCTCGGCCTTGGCCTGGTCGGGTTTGGTCCGGCGGACCTTGATGGGCCCCAGGCTGACGTTCTCCACGATGGTCTTGTGGGCGAACAGGTTGAAGGACTGGAAGACCATGCCGACGTCGGCGCGGAGCCCGGCCAGGGCCTTGCCCTCCTCGGGGAGCAGCGCACCGTCGATGGTGATGGTTCCCGAGTCGATGGTCTCCAGTCGGTTGATCGCCCGGCACAGTGTCGACTTGCC
>JAVBUN010000160.1:0-5166 GCA_031555335.1 Microbacterium sp. | reverse complement strand
CGGATGCGCTGTACGCCCTGCCGCCGGCGGACTTCACCGCCGCTCGAAACGCGCGTGCCGCAGACACGGGGGGCGAGCGCGGCGCCCGCATCGCACGCCTGCGCAAGCCCTCGGTCGCGGCGTGGGCGGTCAATCTGCTCGTGCGCGACGGGCAGCTCGCCGACGCGGTCGCGCTCTCGCGGGCGCTCCGCGCGGCGCAGGACGACCTCGATGCCGTCGAGCTCGCGAGGCTCGGCCGGCAGCGCCGCGCGCTCGTCGCCGGCCTCGCCCGGCGCGCCGTCGAGCTCGCCGGCGCCGCCGGTGCGTCCCGGAGCGCCGCGGCCGTCACCGACGTCGAGACGACCGTGAACGCCGCGATCGTCGACGCGGAGGTCGGCGTCGCCGTGCTGACGGGACGGCTCGTGCGGGCCATCCCGCAGGGCGCGGAACCCGCGCAGGTCGCCGAGGCCGTGGCGGGCTCGGTGCCCGAGACACGGCCCGCCCCGCCGCCGGACGACGACCTCGCCGCACGTCGATCCCGACGGGCGGCGGATGCGGCCGTGCGCGCCGCCGAACGCACCGCCGCCGAGGCGTCCCGGGAGCGCGACCGGGCGGACGCCCGTCTCGTGGCGGCCCGCGAGCGTGCGGACGAACAGCGTCGGCGCCGCGACGCGCTGCGGGGGGAGTTCGAACGGGCGAGCGAGGAGGCGGAACGGGCGGCCGCCGACGCGGCAGGGGCCGCGGCTGCGCGGGAGGAGGCGGCCGGCCGGGCCGATGACGCTGCGGCGGAGCTCGAACGGGCACGTGCCGCGCGCGACGGGGGATCATGACGGCGATCGACGAACTGTTCCGCGACGCGCGACGCGCGCTCGCCGGGTGCCCGACGGAGCCGCTCGGCCGATGGACGGCGCCCCGCCGCATCCTGGGGCTCGCCCGTGCGCCGCGCATCGTGCCGGCGGGCGATGCCCGGCACCTGGGCGTGCTGCTGCTCACCGACGACGACGTGCTCGCGACCGGGAGCATCGTGCGGGCCCGCCCCGAGGTGCGGCGGGGATTCACCGCGCAGTCGCAGCGAGAACGCGCCGCCACCGAGGCTGCCGCGTTCCGGGGCGGCTTCCCCGAGGGCGCGACGGTGCACGTCGGCTGGTCCGTGCTCGACCTGTCGGCGCTCGCCCGCGGCGAGGACGCGGGGCCCCTCGCGGTGCGCGACGGGGAGGCCCTCGTGCGCTGGAGCGCCGGCGGCGGCTACCAGCCGCTCGCCGCCTACCTCGCGGACCGGGTCGCGCTGCTGCGCTCACCGCCGCCTCGGGCATGACCGCGCGACGAGCGAGCCCCGGGCGGGCCGCGCGTCAAGCCCCGGCCTGCGGCCGCCCGGATGCGGAAGGCTCGGGGGATGACCGACATCTCCGCGCCACCCGAGCCCGCTAGTGTGGGACCCCTTCCACATGCAGGGGGACAAGTGAAGACGTGGCCGGGTTCGACCTATCCGCTGGGCGCCACCTTCGACGGGAACGGGACGAACTTCGCCCTGTTCAGCGAGGGTGCCGAACGGGTGCAGCTGTGCCTGTTCGATGACGACGGGACCGAGACGCAGGTCGACCTCGTCGACGTCGACGCGTTCGTCTGGCACGCGTACGTGCCGAACATCGGGCCGGGGCAGCGCTACGGGTACCGTGTGCACGGCGCCTACGACCCGGCATCCGGGCAGCGCTTCAACGCGAACAAGCTGCTGCTCGACCCCTACGCGAAGGCCGTCGAGGGCCAGGTCGAGTGGGACCAGGCGGTCTTCAGCTACAACTTCGGCGACCCGGACTCCCGGAACGACGAGGACTCGGCCCCGCACATGATGAAGGGCGTGGTCGTGAACCCGTTCTTCGACTGGGGCGGCGACCGGCTGCCGAAGACGCCGTATGCCGAGAGCTTCATCTACGAGGCGCATGTGCGCGGGCTCACGCAGCAGCATCCCGGGATCCCGGACGAGATCCGCGGCACCTACAGCGCCATCGCCCACCCGGTGATCATCGAGCACCTCAAGAAGCTGGGGGTGACCGCGATCGAGCTCATGCCCGTGCACCAGTTCGTCGACGACGACACCCTGCAGCAGAAGGGGCTCTCCAACTACTGGGGCTACAACACGGTCGCCTTCTTCGCCCCGCAGAACACCTACTCCTCGACGGGGGAGCGCGGTCAGCAGGTGCAGGAGTTCAAGGGGATGGTGCGGGCGCTGCACGCTGCGGGCATCGAGGTGATCCTCGACGTCGTGTACAACCACACGGCGGAGGGCAACCACATGGGCCCGACCATCTCGATGCGCGGCATCGACAACGCCGCGTACTACCGGCTCGAGGACGACGACAAGCGCTACTACACGGACTACACCGGCACCGGCAACAGCCTGAACGTCGGCAACCCGCACGCGCTGCAGCTCATCATGGATTCGCTGCGCTACTGGGTTCTCGAGATGCACGTGGACGGGTTCCGGTTCGACCTGGCGGCGACCCTGGCCCGGGAGTTCTACGACGTCGACCGGCTCGCCGCGTTCTTCGAGCTCGTGCAGCAGGACCCGGTGGTCTCGCAGGTGAAGCTCATCGCCGAGCCCTGGGACATCGGCCCCGGCGGCTACCAGGTCGGCAACTTCCCGCCGCAGTGGACGGAGTGGAACGGAAAGTACCGCGACACGGTGCGCGATTTCTGGCGCGGCGAGCCGGCGACGCTCGGCGAGTTCGCGTCGCGGCTCACCGGCTCCGCAGACCTCTACGAGCACGACGGCCGCCGGCCCGTGGCATCCATCAACTTCGTGACCGCCCACGACGGCTTCACCCTGCGCGACCTGGTGTCGTACAACGAGAAGCACAACGAGGCCAACGGCGAGGACGGCAACGACGGCGAGTCGCACAACCGCTCGTCCAATTTCGGCGTCGAGGGCCCGACCGATGACCCCGGCATCCTCACGATGCGGGCGCGACAGCAGCGCAACTTCATCGCGACGCTCCTGCTCAGCCAGGGCGTGCCGATGCTCCTGCACGGCGACGAGCTCGGCCGCACGCAGCAGGGCAACAACAACGGGTACGCGCAGGACAACGCGCTGACCTGGGTGGATTGGGAGCACGTCGACCAGCCGCTCGTGGAGTTCACGGCCGCGCTCGCCCGGCTGCGCCGGGAGCACCCGACGTTCCGCCGCAGCCGATTCTTCGACGGTCGCCCCGTGCTCCGCGAGGACGAGCGGATTCCCGACATCGTGTGGCTGCGCCCGGACGGCACCGTCATGGAGCCCTCCGATTGGGACTCCGGGTTCGGCCGCGCGATCGGGGTGTTCCTCAACGGCAACGGCATCCGCGAACGTGATCGCCGCGGCGAGGACATCACCGACAAGCACTTCATCGTGCTGTTCAACGCGGGCGACGACGAGGTGGACTTCACCCTGCCGGATGTCGACTTCTCGCCGCGCTGGGACGTGCTGGTCGACACCGCCGGACAGTACGCGAACACGCACCCCGTCAATCCCGGCGAGTCGCTCGAGGTGCCGGCCAAATCGCTCATGGTGCTCTGCGAGCATCAGGCCGAGGATGTCGAAGTCGATCATTCGGTCGCTGCCTCGCTCGCGCAGGCGCTGACCGGCACGATCGACGAGGTGCCGGGAGCGGCACCCAAGTCCGAGCTGCCGAAGTAGCCCGATGCGTCCGCTCTCGACGTACCGGCTGCAGATCCGCGCCTCGTTCGACCTGACCGAGGCAGCGGCGATCGTGCCGTACCTCCGGGATCTCGGGGTCTCGTGGGGATACCTCTCGCCGCTGCTCCAGGCGACCTCCGGCTCCGACCACGGCTACGACGTCGTCGACCCGAGCCGGGTCGACCCCGCGCGGGGCGGGGCGGCCGGGCTCGCCGCATTCGCCGGCGCGGCGCACGCGGCGGGACTCGGCGTGCTCGTGGACATCGTGCCGAATCACATGGGGATCTCCGCGCCGCGGGAGAACCCGTGGTGGTGGGACGTGCTGCGGCTCGGACGCGGCTCCGCGCACGCGGACGCCTTCGACATCGATCGGGATGCCGGCGACGGGCGCGTGCTCGTGCCGGTGCTCGGCGGCACGCTCGACGAGGTCGCGGGAGACCTCACGATCGATCCCGAACCGGCGCCGGACGCACCCGACGGACTGCTCCGGTACTTCGAGCACGCGTTCCCGCTCGCACCGGGAACCCTCACGGACGCCGAGCGCGCGGCCCTCGACGCGGGTGATGGCGACGGCCTCGGCCGGATCGTGCACGACCGTCAGCACTACCGGCTGGCGTTCTGGCGCACCGAGGCGACCGACCTGAACTACCGCCGGTTCTTCGCGGTCACGACCCTCGCCGGCGTCCGCGTGGAGCGGCCCGACGTCTTCGACGCGACCCACGCCGAGATCCTCCGCTGGGTGCGCGAGGGGCTCGTCGACGGCCTGCGGATCGACCACCCGGACGGCCTCCGCGATCCCGGCGGCTATCTGGAGCGGCTCGCCGACGCGACCGGCGGCCGCTACGTGCTGGTGGAGAAGATCCTCGAGCACGGCGAGCACCTGCCGGGCTGGTGGGCGACCGAGGGGACGACGGGGTACGACGCACTGGGCGCGGTCGACCGCGTGCTGATCGACCCCGCGGGGGAGACCCCGCTCGATGATCTCGACGCCGCCCTCCGCGCCGAGACCGGGCTCCCGCCCGCGGTGCCCTGGCCGGAGCTCATCCACGGCACCAAGCGGATGATCGCGGACACCATCCAGGATGCCGAGATCCGCCGCCTCGTGCGGTGCCTGCCGCATCCGATCGAGGACTCCCACGACGCCCTCGCCGAGATCCTGGCCTGCTTCCCGGTGTACCGGTCGTACCTGCCCGCCGGACGCGCGCACCTGGACGCGGCGCTCGCCGACGCCCGGGGGCGCCGGCCGGAGCTCGGCGCGGCGATCGACGCGCTCGCGCCGCTGCTCGCCGACCCGGCGCTCGAGGTCGCGCAGCGCTTCCAGCAGACCACCGGGCCGGTGATGGCCAAGGGCGTCGAGGACACCGCCTTCTACCGCTTCACCCGGTTGGGCTCGCTCACCGAGGTGGGCGGAGATCCGTCGGTCTTCGCGCTGCCGGTCGCCGGTTTCCACCACGAGCAGGTGCGCCGGCAGGCCGCGTGGCCCGCCGCGATGACGGCGCTGTCCACCCACGACACCA
>JAVBUN010000048.1:0-3657 GCA_031555335.1 Microbacterium sp. | reverse complement strand
CGTCGTCCTGCGCTCGAAGCCCGAGACGAACCGCATGTCGCGGTTCGTGATGATGCCGATCAGGCGCCCGTCGTCGTCGATGACCGGAAGACCCGAGATGCGGTACTTCGCGCAGAGCGCGTCGACCTCTTCGATCGTCGCCTCGGCCGTGGTGGTCACGGGATCCGAGATCATGCCCGACTCGCTGCGCTTCACGCGGTCGACCATGGCGGCCTGGTCGGCGATCGAGACATTGCGATGCAGGATACCGAGACCGCCCTCACGCGCGATCGCGATCGCCATCCGCGTCTCGGTGACCGTGTCCATGGCGGCGGCGATCAGCGGCGTCGCCACGGTGATCCGTCGGGTCACCCGGGAGGACGTGTCCGCCTCGCTCGGGATGACATCGGTGTGTCCCGGCAGCAGCAGGACATCGTCGTAGGTGAGCCCTACGAAGCCGAACGGATCGTTGTGGTCCATCAGTTCTCCTCTCCGGCCGCCCGTGGAAGAGGCGGCAGGACGACGCCAGCCGGGAGCGCGCCGATCCAGGATCGCCGCGCCATACAGATTCTAAGCGGCGCGCGCGGTACCTCATTCCCGATCGAATGACGGCATTGTCCCATTCGCTTGCGGGCTGGAAACACACAAGCAACAATCACTGGGTACGTTCAGGTTTCGCCGAGGTCACCGACAGGTTCTCCGGTATGGCCGACAGTCCGCCGGCATGAGCCGCAAATCAGGAGGTGCCAGTGGGGATCACCCGCACATCGCGCGCTGCCAATCGCACGGGTCGGGGGATCGCTGCGCTGCTGGCCGGTCTCTTCGCCGTCGCGCTGCTGCTCGGCTGGGCGTCGCCCGCCACGGCGGCCACCGCAGAGCCCGAGGACTACCCCTACACGATCGCCGGGAACGTGAAGACGGCGGGTGAGCCCATCGCCGATGCGACGATCACCGTCACCGGCGGCGATTTCGCGGGCGAGACCACCACGAGTGACACCGGCGCCTGGCGGGTCGGCGTGCCGACCAAGGACACCGTCTATACGGTCGAGCTCGTCGAGAGCAGCCTGCCCGACGACGTCGAGGTACCGGACGGCTTCGAGTCGACCATCGAGGTCGAGTTCGGCGCCACCGCCACGGTCACGAGGAACTTCACGCTCGGCGCCGCGGAACGGCAGACGGTCAGCTTCTGGGACCAGCTCGCCTCGCGCACCGTCAACGGTCTCAACTTCGGCCTCATGCTCGCCCTCGCCGCGATCGGGCTCTCGCTCGTGTTCGGCACGACGGGGCTGTCGAACTTCGCCCACGGCGAGATGGTCACCTTCGGCGCGCTGATGGCACTGCTGTTCTCGGTCCCGCTGCACATGCCGATCTGGCTCGCCATCCCCCTCGCCGTCGCGGTCTCGGCCGTGTTCGGGTTGACGATGGACGCCGGACTCTGGCGACCTCTTCGAAGACGAGGGCTCGGCACGGTGCAGCTCATGATCGTCTCGATCGGCCTCTCGCTGGCGCTGCGCTACGTCTATCAGATGTTCATCGGCGGCGGCACCGAACAGCTCCCCGGCGGCGCGACCGCATCCATTCCGGGGCTCGGCCCCATCCGGCTCACCTGGACCGACGTCATCAGCATGGGCGTCTCGATCGTCGTGATCGCACTGTTCGCCTGGTGGCTGATGCGCACCCGCATCGGCCGGGCGACGCGCGCCGTCTCGGACAACCCGTCGCTCGCGGCGGCGAGCGGCATCGACGTCGACGCGGTGGTGCGGGTCGTGTGGGTCGTGGCCGCAGCCCTCGCGGGCCTCTCGGGCATCCTGTGGGCCTACTTCCGCCCCGGCATCAAGTGGGACATGGGAACCAGCATCCTGCTGCTCGTCTTCGCCGCCGTGACGCTCGGCGGCCTCGGCACCGCGTTCGGCGCGCTGATCGGCTCCATCATCGTCGGTCTGCTCGTCGAGGTGTCGACGCTGTGGATCCCGTCGGATCTCAAGTACGTCGGCGCTCTCGTGGTGCTCATCGTCATTCTCCTGTTCCGTCCGCAGGGCATCCTCGGGCGCCGAGAGAGAATCGGATAGGTAGGTACGCATCGTGAACTTCCTGCAGATCCTTTCCAACACCGCGGCGCAGATCCTCGCGCCCGCGACGCTCGGGTACGTCCTGGCCGCCATCGGACTCTCGGTGCACTTCGGCTTCGCGGGCCTGCTCAACATGGGCGTCGCCGGCTTCATGGCCATCGGCGCCTACGGCTTCGCGATCTCGATCGCCTCGTTCGCCGTGCCGTGGCCGCTCGCCATCGTGATCGGGCTCATCGCCTCGGTGCTGTTCGCGCTGGTGATGGGCATCCCGACCCTGCGCCTGCGCGGCGACTACCTCGCGATCGTGACGATCGCGGCGGCCGAGGTGCTGCGGCTCCTCTTCCTCACCTCCGCGTTCCGCAACTACACGGGCTCCGCCGACGGCCTCTCGGGCTTCCAGGCGAGCTTCCGTGCCAGTAACCCGCTGCCCCCCGGGCGCTGGGGCTTCGGGCCCTGGACGTATCAGTCCGACCAGTGGTGGGTCATCATCGTCGGCATCATCACGATCGCCATCGTGCTCGTGTTCGTGTGGCTGCTGCTGCGCAGCCCCTGGGGCCGCGTCATCCGCGGCATCCGGGAGGACGAGGATGCGGTGCGCTCGCTCGGCAAGAACGTCTTCTCGTTCAAGATGCAGGCGCTCATCGTCGGCGGTGTCATCATCGCGGCCGGCGGCATCGTCACGGCGATGGGGACCAACGTCAACCCCAACGTCTACGTGACGTCGCAGACGTTCTACATCTGGACGGCACTCCTCCTCGGCGGGGCGGCGACCATCTTCGGCCCGGTGCTGGGCGCGGTGCTCTTCTGGGTCGTTCGCGCCTTCCTCTCGAACCTCCTCCCGGCGCTCGTCGAAATCGGATGGCTGCCGTTCCTCACCACCGAGCAGAGCCAGATGCTCGTGTTCGTCCTGGTCGGTGTGGCGCTCATGCTGCTGGTGATCTTCCGCCCGCAGGGCATCCTCGGAAGCAAGAAGGAGCTCACCTTTGTCCGCTGATGCACTGCCTCCCACCCCGCGCGAGAAGACCACGGGTCTTCACATCGGCGAGATCCGCCCGGGCGTCGAGAAGGTCGACCCGATCATCGTCGCCGACGGCGTCCGCCGCGTGTTCGGCGGCCTCACCGCTGTCGACGTCGAGCACCTCGAGATCCCGCGTGGCGCGATCACCGCGCTGATCGGCCCGAACGGCGCCGGCAAGACGACGCTGTTCAACCTGCTCACCGGCTTCGACAAGCCGAACGCGGGCTCCTGGTCGTTCGACGGCACCAACCTCGCCGGCATCCCGGCATACAAGACGGCCCGCATGGGTCAGGTGCGCACCTTCCAGCTCACGAAATCGCTCGGGCTGCTCACCGTGCTCGAGAACATGAAGCTCGGCGCGACCAAGCAGGCGGGCGAGCGCATCTGGGCCGGCATCCTGCCCTTCCTGTGGCGCAAGCAGGAGACCGACATCGAGGCGAAGGCGCGCGAGCTGCTCGCCCGCTTCAAGCTCGACGCCAAGGAGAAGGACTTCGCCGCCAGCCTCTCGGGCGGGCAGCGGAAGCTCCTCGAGATGGCGCGGGCGCTGATGAGCGACCCCGTCCTCGTCATGCTCGACGAGCCGATGGCCGG
>JAVBUN010000190.1:0-3323 GCA_031555335.1 Microbacterium sp. | reverse complement strand
GTCGACGACGTACGGGACTGGGGTGTGGCAGCGCTGGAGCGGGCCGCCGAGGGGCTGCGCGCGGAGACCGCGGTGCACATCTGCTACGGGTACGGGATCAAGGCGAACACGGACTGGAAGGCGACCCTCGGGTCGGAGTGGCGCCAGTACGAGACGTCGTTCCCGCTCCTGCAGCGCTCGAGCATCGACATCGTCTCGCTGGAATCCCACCACTCCCACGTGCCGCTCGATCTCATCGAGCTCATCCGCGGCAAGAAGGTCATGCTCGGAGCCATCGACGTCGCCCGCAACAGCATCGAGACGCCGGAGGAGGTCGCGGAGACCCTCCGGAACGCGCTGCGGTTCGTCGACGTGGACAAGCTCATCCCGAGCACGAACTGCGGACTGGCGCCGCTGCCGCGCGAGGTGGCGCGCGCGAAACTCAGCGCGCTCAGCGCGGGCGCGGACATCGTGCGCGAGGAGCTCGCTCCGGCGACGCGCTGACCACCCACGGGGAGACGGGCGCACCGGTCGTTCGTCCCGCTGAAGCGAGGCGAGCCGGGTGCAGCCCGTCGCCGATGCGGAAGCCTCGAACGGTGAAAATCGTGGGATGCAGGCGGGTGTGCTGCGCGGCAACGATAATGGGGGCGTGTCCTCCACCGTCGAACGTCGCCGCAACCCGGCCGCCTGGGCCGGGTTCTGGTTCGCCCTGGCCGGCCTGATCCTCATGCCCATTCCCCTCTTCATCGGCCTGATCGTCGGAGGCGGGCTCTCGATCGTCGCCGCCGTGTTCGCCGTGATCGGATTGTTGAAGGGACTCGCGCGAAGCGGCAAGGGCATCGCTCCCGTCGTCTTCGCCGCGATCTTCATCGCCCTCACCTGGGGCGGCATCTCCGCGGGCGGCGGCACCGTCTGGTGACCAAGCCCGGCCGGCTCGCGCGATTCGTGCGGCCGGCTCAGCCCCCGGGTCCGGTCGGATCGATGGGCGCACCGTCGCCCTCGCGGGGCAGGTCCCCGCGCTCGACCGGCGTGGACGAGACCTCGGGAACATCCGAGAAGAGCAGCTCGAGCTGAGCGTCCGACGGCACACGCACGGCCTTCGCCGCCGCCAGAAGATCTGCGGTCGGGGTGTTGTTCATCCCGGTCACCAGGATCGACGCGCCGTCCGTGCTCGCGACGTACTCGTGCAGGCCGCCGCTGGACCGATGCCAGACGCCGTCCTCTTCGGTGCAGGTCACGGATGCGTCGGGCGCCTCCCACAGCGGCGTTTCGGCGCAGGACTCCGCCGTCGTTTCGCCGCGGTCGGTGCGGATGGTGATCATCGCCCCCGTGGTCTGGTTGAACCAGGTGGCGGACATCCCGTCCGCGGCGCCGGGCCCGACGGACTGCGGCGCCAGCTCGTAACCGTCCACGTCGGTCGTATAGACGAGGTCAGGCGCGACCCCGGCCGCGCCGGCGCGTTCTGCGATCGCGTCCGGATCCGCCTCGTTCGCGCCGAGCGCTCCGGACGCGCATCCCCCGAGCATCAGGGCCACGAGGGCGACGGCCGCGGGCGCAGCGGACTTCCGGAGGGGATGTGTGCGACCCATGAGAGCATCCTTGCGCACGCATAGCGACGGCGCACCCGAGGTGTCCCTCGAGTGCGCCGTCGCTGTCCGGCCCTCCGCGATTACTGCTGGATGAAGGCCAGGATGTCGGGGTTGATGACGTCGGCGTGCGTCGTCAGCATCCCGTGCGGGTAGCCCTCGTAGATCTTGAGCGTGGAGTTGCTGAGGAGCTCGTGCTGCTTCAGGGCCGCGTCCTTGTAGGGGACGACCTGGTCGTCGTCGCCCTGGAGCACCAGCACCGGCACGGTGATCGCCCGAAGGTCCTCGGTCTGGTCGGTCTCCGAGAACGCCTTGATGCCTTCGTAGTGGGCGAGCGCGCTGCCCATCATCCCCTGTCGCCACCAGTTGGCGACGACCGGCTCCGAGAGGTCGGTGCCGGGACGGTTGAACCCGTAGAACGGGCCGGAGGCCACGGCCTGGAAGAACTCCGCCCGGTTCGCCGCCAGTGCGTCGCGGAAGCCGTCGAAGACCGAGATCGGGGTTCCATCCGGGTTTGCGTCGGTCTGCACCATCAACGGGGGCACGGCGGAGACCAGCACAGCCTTGGCGACACGTCCCTGCGGCTCGCCGTACTGGGCGACGTAGCGCGCGACCTGGCCACCTCCGGTCGAGTGGCCGATGTGGATGGCGCCACGCAGGTCGAGGTGCTCCACGACGGCCGAGGCGTCGCTGGCGTAGTGGTCCATGTCGTGACCGGTGCTGATCTGCGAGGACCTGCCGTGGCCCCGGCGATCGCTGGCGATGACGCGGAAGCCCTTTCCGAGGAAGTACAGCATCTGCGCGTCCCAGTCGTCGGCGGAGAGGGGCCAGTCGTGGTGGAACATGATCGGCTGGGCATCCCGGCTGCCCCAGTCCTTGTAGTAGATCTCTGCGCCGTCATCCGTCGTCACAAAAGCCATGTTCGAGCCTCCAGGTTCATGTCGAGCCGAGCGGATGCGGCGGCCCGACGAGCGGACGTTCTCCGCGGTGATGGGCGGAGAGCGCGTTCACTATAGCCATCGAAGCGATCCGTGAGATGTCCGGCGACGCACGAATCGTGACCAGAAGCGAGTGCTCGCCGGCTACGGGCGCGGAAGCACCGTGAGCACGCGCTCGATGTGATCGCGGAACTCGGTCATGTAGTCCCGCAGGAACGTGGCCGTCGACTCGTTCAAGACCTCGCCGTCCGGCGCGAAGACCTCCGGTGAGTACTGGATGTAGGCCTCCGGCGACGTCATCTGCCGCGCGTTGCAGAAACTCAGCACACCGCGAAGACTCTGCTGCGCGACCGCCGTCCCGATCGAGCCGATCGAGGCCCCGATGACGGCGGCCGGGATGTGGGTGAAGGAGTTCTGTCCCCAGGGCCGGGAGGCCCAGTCGATCGCGTTCTTCAGCGCGCCCGGGATCGAACGGTTGTACTCCGGGGTGACGAAGAGGATGGCGTCCGACGCGTGGATGGCCTCCTTCAGTGACCTCGCTTCCGGGGGGTAGTCCGCGTCGTGATCGGGGCTGTAGAGCGGGAGCGAGGCGATCGGGATCTCGGAGAAGACGAGATCGTCCGGCGCCAGGCGCATCAGGGCCGTGGCGAGGATCCGGTTGATCGAGGTCGAGGACAGGCTGCCGACGAAGTAGCCGACCTTGCGTTGCACCATGGCTGGTCCTTCCGTGGGGGATGACGGCTCGGCGGGAGGCTCGCGCCGGGCCCGTCCGCTCAGCATCCGACACGGGGCGGGCGAAGGGAAGAGGTCTTCCCGCTCG
>JAVBUN010000316.1:0-7967 GCA_031555335.1 Microbacterium sp. | reverse complement strand
GCGGCGTTCGCCTGGATCTGCTCGAACAGGGACTGTTCGGCGGCCACCGACTGGTTCGTGCTCACCGGGAACCGCACCGTGAGCGGCACGCCGTCCTTGGTGCGGATGCCGCTGTCGCCGGGCCGTGTCCAGCCCGCCTCGTCCAGCAGAGCCGCCGCCGCGGCGGCATCCGTCTCGAACAGGGCCTCGTCCGAGATCGCGACCGGCTCGGTGCTCGCCAGCGGCGAGGTCGAGCGGGTCACCGTGCCGAGATAGAGCGACTCGATCCCCGGTTCCGGGTCGGCTGCGCGGATGAACGCCTCGCGGACGCGGACGTCGTCGAACGGCGCCTGGCCGGCGTTGAGCTCGATGCGGTTGGCGGAGCCCGGGCGCGGGGCGTCGATGTGCCCGATGTCGTCGGACTGCTCCGCGGCGACGATCGCGTCGGGCTGCGGGTTGTCGATCACATTCACCTCGCCCGACTGGAGAGCCGCCCAGCGCGTGGCGGCATCGGGGATGAATCGCCACTCGATGGACTCCAGGTGGGCGGGGCCGCTGTTCTCGGTCGCCGCATCCGGAGTGTTGTAGTCGTCGTTGCGCACCAGGGTCACCTGCTGCTGCGGCACCCATTCCTCGACGATGAACGGCCCGGTGCCGATGGGGGCGGCGCAGTTCTCGTCGGTGCCGCGGGCGATGCCGGCGGGGGATTGGATCGCCGTCCACTGCTGGCTGAGCGACTCCAGGAGAGCGGAGTCGGGCGCGCTCAGGTGGAAGCGCGCGTGGGTCGCGTCGACGACCTCGACCTCGGCCACCTTCGCGACCGCGAGGTATCCCGTCGACGAGCCGGTGTCGGGGTCCTGCAGGTGCTCGATGTTGGCCTTGACCGCGGCCGCATCCAGCGGGATGCCGTCGGTGAACACGACGTCGTCGCGCAGCGTGAAGTCCCACGTGAGGCCGTCCTCCGAGACCGTCCACTCCGTCGCCAGCCACGGGGTGATCTCGCCGTCCGCATCCCGGCCGACGAGCGGCTCGAGGTACTGCGTGGAGATGAGCGCCTGCGGGTAGTTGCCGCCGACGTGCGGGTCGAGGCACGTCGGTTCGGCGTCGCCGCTGGCGTAGACCAGCGTGCCGCCGTCCTGCGCCGCGGGTTCGGCGGGGGCCGCGCACGACGAGAGCGCCAGCGCGGCGGCGGCACCGAGGACGAGCAGGGGGAGGAGACGGCCGCGGGGCGCGGTGAGAACGCTGTGCATGGGATGCCCTTTGCTGTGGGAACGGACCGCGCGACTTTTCGGATGCGGTCCAACAATTCGATCCTATGCGCTTCGCAGGGTGCGGTGCGCCTTCCGTAAGCTGAGGCCATGACCGCCGCCGCACGCCCGGGGCGCCCGAGGGCGTCCTCGCGGGAGATGATCGCCGAAGCGGCCAGCGAACTGTTCCTGGAGCGGGGGTATCAGGCGACGTCGATCGTCGACATCACTCGCCGCGCGGGGGTCGCCCGATCGAGCTTCTTCAACTACTTTGGCGCGAAGGCGGATGTGCTCTGGTCGGGCCTGGATGCACGGCTCGGGGCGGTGGAGGTCGTGCTCGAGGACCCGGCGATGTCCGTCACGGACGCCCTGCTCGGACTCATGGCGGGCTTCGCCCCGGATGCGCTCGCGCTCGCGATCACGAACGCGGGCGCGATGGGGCTGCAGGCCGACCTCGAACGCGACCGGGCGCTGCGTCAGGCGCGGCTGCAGCGCGCCGTCGCGACACGGCTGCGACGCGACGGCGACGGGGTGCTCGCCGCGGAGGTGGACGCGGCCGCGCTCGCCGCCGCGGTGCTCGCCGCCGTGTGGGTCTGGGCGGACCGCGCCGCGCCGTCCGCGAGCCTCGACGCCGTCGTCGCCGAGGCGCTCGTGATCGCCCGCCGCGCCTGATCCGACGGGCCCCGCCCGATGCCCCTCACCCGGCGCCGCGATCGCCGCATCCGCCAGCGTAGAATCGGGGAATCATGGCGACTTTCGGCACTCTCTCCGACCGGCTCACAGAGACCTTCCGCAATCTCCGCACGAAGGGCAAGCTCACCCCGGCGGATGTGGACGGCACCGTCCGCGAGATCCGTCGCGCCCTGCTCGACGCGGACGTGGCGCTCCCGGTCGTCAAGGAGTTCACCGGCAAGGTACGCGAGCGCGCCCTCGGCGACGAGGTCAGCCGCGCCCTGAACCCGGCGCAGCAGGTCGTGCAGATCGTCAACGAGGAGCTGGTCGCGATCCTCGGCGGTCAGCAGCGCCGCCTGCAGTTCGCCAAGAACCCGCCGACCGTGATCATGCTCGCGGGTCTCCAGGGCTCCGGAAAGACGACCTTCGCCGGCAAGCTCGCGCGACTTCTCGAGAAAGACGGTCACACGCCGCTGCTGGTCGCCGCCGATCTGCAGCGCCCCAACGCCGTGGGCCAGCTGCAGGTCGTCGCCGAACGCGCCGGTGCGGCGGTGTACGCCCCGGAGCCCGGGAACGGGGTCGGCGATCCGGTGCAGGTCAGCCGCGACGGAGTGGAATACGCGAAGCGTCACCAGCACGACATCGTCATCATCGACACGGCGGGCCGGCTCGGCGTCGACGCCGAGCTCATGACGCAGGCCGGCGACATCCGTCGCGCGACGAATCCGGACGAGGTGCTGTTCGTCATCGACGCGATGATCGGACAGGACGCCGTGAACACGGCGACCGCGTTCCAGGAGGGCGTGGACTTCACCGGCGTCGTGCTCTCCAAGCTCGACGGCGATGCGCGCGGCGGTGCCGCACTGTCGGTCGCCTCGGTGACCGGGCGCCCCATCATCTACGCGTCCACCGGCGAGGGCCTCGACGACCTCGAGCCGTTCCACCCGGACCGGATGGCGAGCCGGATCCTCGACCTCGGCGACATCCTGACCCTCATCGAACAGGCCCAGCAGGCGTTCGACGAGGAAGAGGCCATGAAGGTGGCCGAGAAGCTCGCGAACGAGCAGTTCACTCTCGAGGACTTCCTCGACCAGCTTCAGCAGATGAAGAAGATGGGGTCGATGAAGAAGATGCTCGGGATGCTCCCGGGCATGGGGCAGATGAAGCAGCAGCTCGACAACTTCGACGAGCGCGAGATCGACCGCACCGAGGCCATCATCCGTTCGATGACGCCGGGGGAGCGTCGGAACCCCAAGGTGCTGAACGGATCGCGGCGGCTGCGTATCGCCAAGGGTGCGGGAATGACCGTCACCGACGTCAACCAGCTCGTGCAGCGGTTCGACCAGGCCGCGAAGATGATGAAGACCGTCGCGCGCGGCGGGGTGCCCAACGTGCCGGGCATGGGATCGATGGGCCGGCCGGGAGCCTCGAGCAAGCGCGGCAAGCAGCAGAAGGCGAAGGGGTCCCGCTCGGGCAACCCGGCCCGCCGCGCCGCGGAGAACGCCGGCATCGCGGAGCAGACGACCGCGCCCACCGGGTCGGGCTTCGGGCTGGGCGGACAGAAGGCGCCGAGCGCCGCCGACCTCGCCGAGCTGCAGAAGATGCTCGGCAAGGGCTGATCGGGCTAGCCGAGTCCCTGCAGCGGCTCCCGCCGCGCGGGTCCGTCGCGGAACTCGCGGATGAGGTGCCGGACGACGGCCGTGAGGTCGCCGTCCGCCGCCTCCGCCACCGCGATCTGACGCTCGTAGCTCGCGCCCTGCGCGAGGATGGTGTCGATGCCCGACAGCTCGGGTGCGCACTTCAGCTCGTCGGCGATGCCGGCGAGCGTGTCGAGGGTCTCCCGCACGTGGTCGCCGACGAGGACCTCGCGACCCTCGCGCGACACGATGATCTCGGCGTCCATCCCGTAGCGGGCGGCGCGCCACTTGTTCTCGCGGACGAACCAGGGCTGGAGCTCCATCAGGTCCTCACCCGCGTCCAGACGGCGGGAGAACGACTCGACGAGCACCTGTGCGAACGCGGCGACCGCGGCGAGCTCGCGGAGCGTCGACATGCCGTCGCACGCGCGGATCTCGACCGTCCCCCATTTCGGCGCGGGGCGCACGTCCCAGCGCACCTCGGAGGCGTCGGCCATGACCCCGGTGCGCACCATGTCATCGAGGTAGGACTCGTACGCCGCCCAGTCCTCGAGGGGCCACGGGAGCCCGGCCGTCGGGAGCTGCTGGAAGACCAGGGCGCGGTTCGAGGCGTAACCCGTGCGCTCGCCCGCCCAGTACGGGCTCGACGCCGACAGCGCCTGCAGGTGGGGGAGGTACGCGGTGAGCGCCCGCACGATCGGCATCACCTTCGTGACGTCGTCGATGCCGACATGCACGTGGATGCCCCAGATCATCATGTTGCGCCCCCACCACTGGGTGCGCTCGATCAGGGTGTGGTAGCGGGTCTTGTCGGTCACCTGCTGGTCGAACCACTGCGCGAACGGGTGGCTCCCGGCGCAGAGCAGCTCGATGCCGCGCGGGTCGGTCGCCTCCCGGACGGCGGCGATCGCGTCCGCGATGTCGTCGACCGCGGCCTCGACCGTGTCGCCCACACCGCTGGTCACCTCGATGGTGTTGGTCAGCAGCTCGCCGGTGATGGAGAACCGTTCGCCCTGCACGCGCTCGCCCACGGCGCCCAGCACCTCGGGTCCGCGCGGCACGAGGTCACCGGTCCCGCCGTCGGCCAGCATGAGCTCCCACTCGATACCGACCGTGGACCGCGGGGATGTCGCGAAAGGCACCGTCACGCGCTCAGTCTGACACGCGGGATCAGCCGGTTCGCGGCATCCGTCATGTTCTGGCAAAATAGGACGCTGGATCATCGTCCGACCCTCTATCCGACCTGATCCACCCCACAGAGCTTCCGCCGGGTGTGCACCCCACGCTCCAGGCGACCAGTTCGACCACCTTCCACACATTCAGGAGAATCGTGGCTGTCAAGATCCGTCTCAAGCGCCTGGGCAAGATCCGTGCGCCGTACTACCGCATCGTCGTCGCCGACTCGCGCACCAAGCGCGATGGTCGCGTCATCGAGGAGATCGGCAAGTACCACCCCACCGAGCAGCCCTCGCTCATCGAGGTCGACTCGGAGCGGGCCCAGTACTGGCTCGGCGTCGGCGCGCAGCCGACCGAGCAGGTGCAGGTGCTGCTCAAGCTCACCGGTGACTGGGGTCGCTTCAAGGGCGACAAGAACGCCGTCAGCACCGTCCAGGTCCGCGAGCCCAAGGGTGCCTTCGAGGTCGACTCCGCCAAGAAGTCGGTCGTGAAGCCCAAGGTCGAGAAGAAGACCGAGGCTCCCGCCGCCGAGGCTCCGGCCGACGAGGCCGAGAGCACCGAGGCGTAATCGCCGTGCTGTCCGCCGCGCTCGAGCATGTCGTCAAGGGGATCGTCGATCACCCGGACGCCGTGCGTATCGTCTCGTCCACGTCGCCCCGCGGCGATGTGCTCGAGGTGCACGTGCACCCCGATGACCGGGGTCGCGTGATCGGGCGCGGCGGTCGCACCGCGAAGTCCCTGCGCACCGTGGTCGGCGCTCTCGCCGGCGCCACGCACGTGCGCGTCGACGTCGCCGACGACTGATGAGCGACGATTCGTCCGAGCAGACGAGGGCCTCTGCGCGCCCTCCGCTCGCCGGCAAGACCCAGCTCCGCGTCGGCCGCCTCGTCAAAGCGCACGGCCTCAAGGGCGCGTTGAAGCTGGAGCTGTACACCGACGACCCGGACGGTCGGTTCACTCCGGGCGCCGTGTTCACCCTGCAGGTCCCCGATTCCTCTCCGTGGTTCGGCAAGACCCTCACGGTCCGCGAGTTCAGGTGGATGAACTCCCACCCCGTCCTCTTCGTCGACGGCGTCGAGGACCGCTCCGCCGCCGAATCGCTCGTGCGCGCCATCCTGTGGATCGATCAGGATGCGGACGCTCCGTCCGATGAGGACGACGCCTGGTTCGACCACCAGCTGGTCGGGCTCGACGTCGTGCGCGACGGCGCCGTGATCGGCCGTGTCGTGCGGGTCGACCATCTGCCCGCACAGGACCTCCTCATCGTCGACACGGGCGAGCGCGAGACGCTCGTCCCGTTCGTGAAGGCCATCGTGCCCGAGGTCGACGTCGCCGCCGGACGTGTCGTCGTCACCCCGCCCGCGGGTCTGTTCGAGGACTTTCCCGCCGAGGACGACGAGGTCGCCCCGGCGGAACAGATCTCCGACGACACCGAGGACTGACGTGCGGGTCGACGTCGTCACGATCTTCCCGGCGTTCTTCGACGTGCTGGAGGTGTCGCTGCTCGGCAGAGCGCGCGAGACGGGCCTGATCGATGTGCGCGTGCACGACCTGCGCGACTGGGCGGACGACCGCCACCGCACGGTCGACGACACACCCTACGGCGGCGGTGCCGGGATGGTGATGAAACCCGAGCCGTGGGGTGCCGCGCTCGATGCCATCGTCGCCGACTCCGACACGACCCCGACCTTCGTGTTCCCCTCTCCCGCGGGGGAGCGCTTCGTGCAGCGCACCGCCCGGGAGTGGTCGCAGCTGGATCACCTCGTGTTCGGCTGCGGTCGCTACGAGGGCATCGACGAACGCGTCTTCGCGTACGCCGCGACGCTGGGCCCCGTGCGCCTCGCGAGCCTCGGGGACTACGTGCTCAACGGCGGGGAGGTCGCGGCGATGGCGATGATCGAGGCTGTCGGGCGCCTCATCCCCGGTGTCGTCGGCAACCCCGCGAGCCTCGTGGAGGAATCCCACGAGGACGGTCTGCTCGAGTACCCGTCGTACACGAAGCCGTCGGCCTGGCGCGGCTACGACGTGCCGGACGTGCTGCTGAGCGGCCACCACGGTCGGGTGGCGCAGTGGCGTCGGGAGCAGCAGCTCGAGCGCACCCGCATCCGCCGCCCGGACCTCCTGCCCGACGCCGACTGACCAAGTTCAGTCCACGCCGAGGAACGAGCGGTCGGTGAGGACGAGCGGTCCGTCGGCGGTGATCGCGACGGTGTGCTCGGAGTGCGCGCCCCGCGAGCCGTCGGCGCTGCGCAGCGTCCAGCCGTCGGGGTCCGTGACCAGTTTGTCGGTCGTCGCGAGGAACCACGGCTCCAGGGCGAGGACGAGACCCGCCCGGAGCGGATAGCCGCGCCCCGCCTTGCCGTCGTTGGCCACGTGCGGGTCGCCGTGCATCTCGCGCCCGACGCCGTGACCGCCGAAGTCGGTGTTGATCGTGTAGCCCTCGCCGTGGGCGACCGCGGCGACGGCGGCGGAGATGTCGCCGATGCGGTTGCCGACGGTGGCGGCGCCGATCGCCGCATCCAGGGCGCGGCGGGTGGTGTCGATGAGTCGCAGATCCTCGTCGCGCGGCGTGCCCACGACGAAGGAGACGGCGGAGTCCGCGACCCAGCCGTCGACGGATGCGGCGAAATCGAGCGAGACGAGGTCGCCGTCGCGCAACGTGTAGTCGAACGGCAGTCCGTGCAGGACGGCGTCGTTGATCGAGGTGCAGAGGACCTTGCCGAACGGGCTCGCGCCGAAGGACGGGTGGTAGTCGATGTAGCAGGACTCGGCGCCCGCTGCGCGGATGAGGTCGTGCGCGCGACGGTCGATCGACAGCAGGTTCGAGCCGACCCTCGTCTCCTCGCGCAGCGTCGCGAGGACCTCGGCGACGAATCGGCCGGCGGCTCGCATCTGCTCGATCTCGGCGGGCGTGCGGAGTTCAATCATGGTGCTCCTTCGATATCTCCTCCATTCTCCCGGATGTCGGAACGGCTCGGGAGCACGGCGAGGGCGCGGCGGCGGCTGGGGGATGCCGGTGAGTCCCGCATCCGGCTCCCCGCGCAGACCCGCCGCGCGTAGCATCGCAGTCATGTGGCTGAGACGTGCCTTCTATCGCTGGCTGCTGCCTGCGGCCTTCCTGCTGCCGTTGTGGCTGTTCGTCGGGTGGGGGGTGTTCCAGGCCGGCGGCTGGGCGTTCCTCTGGGTGCTGTTCATCGCCGTGCCGTCGGTGTTCGTCGGGCAGCTCGCGCTCACCCTCATCACCCGCAGCAGACCG
>JAVBUN010000242.1:0-4667 GCA_031555335.1 Microbacterium sp. | reverse complement strand
GGAGCCGCCTCCGTCCACGCCAGCGACACCCGCTCCGCGGCCGCTACAGGGACGTTCGCTTCGCCGAGCAGCATCCCAATCGCAGCGCTCATCTGGGATCGTAGGTAGCGCGGGTCCCTGTCGCCATTCTGTATCAGCGTTGGGACGTGTACGTGGACCTGTGCTTTAACGGATCCAGAGGGCGTTCGTTCCGCTGGACTAAGCCGGAATGCGGAATCGCCCGCCATCTCGTCCGAATCGATGAACTCCAACACGTATCCAGCGACGTCAGTGTTCTCGTGCGCGGCCGCCCATTGAGCGGAGATCTGGCGGATGCCGTAAGTGATCGCGCCGGCCAAGTCGTGTAGGAATTCCGCATGGGCGGGCGACCATTCCGGGCTTGAGAGTCCGACAGCAACCGGATGACTACCACACCAAAGCGACCATCCAGTAGGGTGCGGCCTGAGGAAGACGCCCGGCCGAGGGGACTCGATGTCGGCATCGCGCCATTGACCGATGGAGATTGGTGCGTCGGAGCCCGATCGAATGTCGCTGACGAAATCGAAGTCTCTAAGAGGCGGTAGGCCGAGAGGTGCGAGCGCAGCTTCTGCAGCCGCCCATTCCGCCGCTCGCCTCCACTCCTTGCCCCCTTCGTGGGGATCAAAGGCGATCAAATCGGGTTGACGTCCGCCGCTGAAGGAACTCTTGCCATTCCTCCGCCAGTGTTCCCATAGATCGATCCCGTGCCATAACAGCAGACGCGGGAGGTTCGGTCCGGTTTGATCGCGGCAGAACATGAACAGGTCGTTCTCGTCATCTGCCGTTGATGCCACCCAGTTGAGGTCCTCGAGTGAGAGGGATGCCAGACCGCTCGGGCCGAAGGCCGATGCGTGGCCGGGCACGCTTACGACGAGAAGAGGCACAAGCTCAGTGCCAGCAGGCAGTGTCGTCGATCCGACCGGAAGGGGCACTCGAGTCGCAGCGACGGAGGATCGGGCAGCGGTCCTCGCGGCCTTCACCACCGCGAGCTCACGGGGGAGGTCCCCGTTCGGCGCCAATGACGCATACATCTGGAGCGCCAATGCGTGCTCATCGTCCATCAGCGCGATCCATTGAACCGAGTTGGTTGGAGTGACGGCTGGCCCATCTGATGTATCCGGCGCGCCGAGAATTACATGTGAGCTCCTCCAGAGCCGTCGCCGAATCGTGGCGGCAGACAATTGAGCGAACCTCCACCGCGTTTCCGCAGACACCGCAAGAGTGACCAGATCAAGGACTGCAGCGCCCAGTGCCTCAGCGATTGAGCTAACAGGAAGCCAGCGAATGCCACGCGAGGTCGCAGCACGAATGTAGCGACCAGTCGGACTCGTGCTGTTCTCCAAGTCGTAGGGCAGATTGTTGAGTGGAGCAGTCAGCCAGTCGAGAGCGGCCTGGTGATTCGGATCATCGAACGTCAGTCCCTCAAGCTGTTCGATCAGCTCGCGGGCCGCCGCCAACTCTTCCTTCGAGACATCTTCCACATGCTCGGTCGTGGGCCACGATTTACTCAGGCGGTCGATCACGAAGTCGACGTATCCCAGAGCAACATGCAGAACGTCAGACACGCCAAAGCCCATGCGCGGGCCCAGTTCCTCATCGAGTGCGCTGGCGAGGAGTATTGCTCGATCGATGTCGGCGACAGGTCGCTCCACGTTTCCCGGAAACACCCGGTACACGCGTTGGCCATGCCGGACCCGAACGTCCAGCCGCGGATCTTCCGCTATGAAATCCTCACCCGCAACGACGTCAGCGCGGAAGCGCGCGACGAGTGTATGGAGTTCTTCGAAGGAGTTCGGCTGCAGTCCATCGTCGACAGAGGAGTTTGACACCAGAACCGACGCAATGAGCCCGACAGAGGTCCACTTGTCGCGGGTGCCGGGCGAAGCGCCCGCCGCGCTGAGCATTGCCCACACCGCATCGTGGTCATACAGCCGGAGTTCGCCCGCGAGAGTGCTCTTCTTCTCCCGTCGCGGCTTCCGCGCCTTTACCCGTCCCACCTTGCCTCCCCAGTAACGACGTCACAGTACATGCGACGACCGACACCTCATGGAACCAGGGCGGTCAGCGCGATTGTCAAGCGGAGACTTTGCCCAGTCGGGGTTCTGTTGGCCTGGGAAGGAAGGTGGCGATGCGCGCAAGCCGGTCGATTAACGCGGAGGCAGGCAGCGCACGCCGGATACCGCGAGCACCTATCCCTCGTAGATGGTCGTCCCGTCGAGCAATGTGCGGCTAGGAGGCCGCACGGTCGATCCGTCGCGATCTTCCACTGAGCCACGGCCATGAACGTTGGTTCTCCGGGTCCCCTCGTTGATGAGCGTCCCCTCCACATGCAATATGCCCAGTGCAACCGCGTCCGGCATCAATTGCGCGATAGCCCCACGGTCGACGTTGATAGTGCCGCTTGCCTTGCCATGAAAAGTGGCCCGTGCACCATTGTCGAGGCCAACGGTCCCAGAGACAGTTCCCCGAGCGTCGAGCGTTGCGCCGGACATCACGCGGACAGCTCCGCTCACCGGCGCGAACGTGGTTACTTTGACGCCGGGGCGGATCACGAGGGTGTTGCTTATCCGGTCGTGGATTTCCGTGTCCTCAGTCACGACAGTGTCCGGGATATCGATCATCCGACCGTCGCGATACGTGTAGCTAGGCATGAACATCACGGTATCGATGGGCGACGACATGAATGCAGGCCGACCTCCCTAAGCCGAGACAAAGGCGGTCGGCGTGAGGGTGGCGGGCGCTCGAGGCATGAAGCGTGCCGGCCAGCCTCCGTTCGAAAGCCGGTCGTCTGTCGTAGCGTCATGTCCGTCGAATAAGCGTGCGGGTGCCTCTCGCCCTAGTTGAGAATGGTCGCATGTTCGATGCTCACGTTCTCAAAGTCCTCATCGCTTCGCCTGCCGACACCCGAGCAATGCGCGACAGTGTTGAGCGCTCACTGCATCAGTGGAACTCGGAACGTGGCGAAGCTGCGGGCGTGATCCTGCTCCCACGCAGGTGGGAGACCGCGGCCGTGCCTGAATTGGCTGGGACGGATGGTCAGAGCGTCATCAATGCTCAGCTTGTGGACGACGCGGACATCGTTGTTGGCGTCTTCCATCAGACCCTGGGCAGCGCGACCCCGCGGGCTGCTTCGGGGACCGCTGAAGAGTTGGAGCGAGCGCGGGACGCTGGGAAGCCTGTGCACCTCTACTTCAGTGATATGCCCATCGATCGCAACCACGACCGCGCTCAACTCGAAGCACTGGATCAGTTCCGCGACTCCGTAAAGAACATGGGGCTCTACGGCTCGTTCGAGACCGTGAGCGAGCTCGAGAGCCAGGCCCGGCGAGCGATTGAGTTCGACATCACCAGCCTAGAGCTGGCGGAACCAGTGCGGGTCAGTCGCGCAGGCGCGGCACTTTCCGCAGCGTATGAATACGCGAGGGAACCCGACGGCAAGGGCCGGATGCGAACCAAGCGCCAGCGCATCGTGTTCAGAAACACAGGGGATGCACCCGCCAATAACGTGGAGTTCACCACGACCTCACAACAGGAGGGGCAAGATGCGCCAATCCTGCTTCAGAAGGTGGAACCTTTCGATCTCGCCGCGCGCGTCGGCGAGTTCTCAGTTCCGGTGTTGCCGTACGCCGGTTCCGCGAATCAGGTCCGAGTCGACTTCACCTGGACGGAGGACGGCGTCCAGAAGACGGGTTCGGACTCGATCTCGATGTTCTGAGGCGGTCCAGCGAGCAGAGGTCGGGAAAGCGGGGACAACAGATCAACTCGTTTGACCGATGGCGGCCCGGCGAGACAAAGACTCCCTGATTTCATGGAACAGGTGCCGCAGATCCGAGACGAGTCAAAGGGCGCCTTGAGTGAACATGGGAGGTGAGGAGGCGCGCCGCTCGAAGGATCAACGCGTGGTTGGGAGTCGATATCGAACTCGACGAGGACCGAGCCGACTCGCTGCTTGCCGAGGACCAAATGCGGCAAGCCGATTCGTGCCCCATCCGGCGTGACCGATATGGGCCGACCTCGGCTACGTCGACTGTCTGCTTGATCGCAAGCCGGTCCTTGAACGAGCCGAACGGTGATGCCGGCGCAGTAAAGGGCCGCCGAGCGCAGGTGCGGCCTTGGCCTGGGCGCTGACATGCCCGAAAGGGTGGCGCTCTCGAGTGACCCGGGGAGTTGGCGGATGGGTACGCAACGAAGCGCCGACGTGGAGAGGAAGAATAGAAGGCGTCCGAGAAGCAGAGAGATCAGGACATGAGACAGAGACGAGTACTGCCGGAGGAACGGGGAGATGACCAGAGCAATGCACGCAGGCACTTCCCGTGAGCACTCTCGCGACCGTTGCCCCGGCTGGCATCGCGTGACAACCTCGTTACATGGTCCGCGGGCGCCGAAATACCAGGCGCCACGCTGCCGCATCGAAGGCTGCAGCGCAGAGCGCGAGAGAGACTGCACGTGCCGGTGCCGTCGACCGATTGGCGTCGAAGTGGGGGAGCGAGCGAGGAGCTCACGATCGTCTGAGCATGGTCTCGGCAGAGCTCGAACGCCTGCATCGGCAGGAGGCGGCACTGCTGCGCGAGCGGGACGAACTCGTGCGGGTGATGCGTCGCGCAGAGGTCAGCTGGTCCACGTTGAGCATGCGGACCAAGCTGAGCAGG
>JAVBUN010000178.1:0-2660 GCA_031555335.1 Microbacterium sp. | reverse complement strand
CCGGCTGAGCGACCTCGGCCGCGGATCGATGCCCCTCGTCGAGGCGCTGACCGACTGGGGCGGTCGCTACGCCGCGCACCAGCGGCGCGAGCTGGCACAGCCGCCAGCCGAATCCACGCCCGCCGACGAACTCGAAGCTGCGTGCGCGCCCGGACGCGCCCGCGCGGACCGACCGGGAGATTCCGCGCAGGAGGAAGTTCGTGCCGACGGCCCGCACGCCCGGCAGCGCACGGACATCCTCGTTGAGCAGGGTCAGCAGCTCGCTGGGCGAGGCGGCGTTGACCTGCGCGTAGACGGTGCCCGAGGCGCACCGCGCGGTCCACGCCACCGCCGGCACCCCGGTCAACAGGTCGGGGACGGCCTCGGGGCGATCCGACGAGATGCTGAGCATCGCCACGATGGGGCGGCCGATGAGCGCCGGGTTCAGGAGCGCCGTGACGTGCACCTCGTCGCTCGAGAGCAGCGCCGCGAGCCGGGCCCGCACACGGGACGGCGGGGCGGCGATGCGCCGGACCAGCTCGCTGCCCGACGTGCGCCCGTCGTCCATCAGGATGTCGAGGATGGCGGCGTCCAGTTCCTCATCGGTCATGACGCGCTCACGCTCCGATCCTCTCACTCCGTGCGGCGGTCCGCGGTGCGTGCGACCGCGCCACGCCGCATCCAAGGCTTCATGAAATGTTGTCGACACATACTCACGCAACAATATGTTGAGTACCGCGAACCTCTGCAGAATGCGAGCAACGATGAAGACCTTCACCCTCGGCGCGAGCGAGCTCATGTCGATGAACTTCTACAGCAGTGCGTGGGCGAACCCCCGCAACGAGACCGAGAACTTCCGCACCCTCGCGCACTGGCAGGAGATCGCCCGGATCCTCGAGGAGGGCGACTTCGACTTCCTCTTCTTCGCGGACGGCATCGGCTACCCGTCGCACGACGGGACGATCGTGCCCGGTGCCCTGCGGGGTGCGATCCAGACGCCGACACACGATCCGATCACGGTGATCAGCGGGCTCGCCGCCACGGTGAGCAAGCTGAACTTCGTCGTCACCGCCTCCACCACCGCCGAGCAGCCCTACATGCACGCCCGTCGGTTCGGCACGCTCGACCACCTCACCGAGGGGCGGATCGGATGGAACATCGTCAACAGCGACAACCAGGAAGCGCTCGTGAAGCTCCTGGGCCTGGGGGAGGTCACCGCGCACGACAAGCGCTATGACCGTGCCGACGAGTTCGTCGAGCTCGTGTGCCGGCTCTGGGAAGGATCATGGCAGGAGGACGCCCTGCTCATCGACAAGGTGCAGGCGGTCTTCGCCGATCCCGAGAAGGTGCACGCGATCGTCCACCACGGCGAGCACTTCGACCTCGAGGGCATCTTCCCGGTCATCCCGTCGCCGCAGCGGACGCCGACGCTCTTCCAGGCCGGCGCCTCGCCCCGCGGACGGGAATTCGCGGCCGGAACCGCCGAGTGCGTCTACATGCAGGGGTTCTCGCTGGAGACCGTCGCCGAGACCGTCGCCGACATCCGGGCGCGGGCCGAACGCGCGGGGCGGCGGGGGAGCGACCTCAAGCTGCTCAACGGGGTGTCCATCGTGGTCGCGCCGACAGAGGAGGAGGCGCTCGCGAAGCGTGCGGAGCTGCGGGCCACCCCCACCATCGACATGCTGGCGACGCACTTCCTCGGCTGGACCGGGATCGACCTCACCCGGATGGACCCCGACCTTCCGCTGTCGCAGGCCACCAGCGAGTACGGACACTCCACGATCGCGCGCTACGACGACGGCCGCCCGGTGCGGGAGATCCTCGCGGGGCTCCGGGACAACCTCGGCTCGCTCGCCATCACCGGGACTCCCGCACAGGTCGCGGACGAGATGGAGCGCTTCGTCGACGAGGGCGGGATCGACGGGTTCCTCATCGAGCCGACCTTCGGCGGTGCCGCGTCCTATCGGGAGCTCGTCGACCTGCTCATCCCGGAGCTCCGGCGCCGCGGGCGCATCGCGCCGCTCGAGGAGGGGCAGACACTGCGTGACCGTCTGTTCCATGATGGAGCACGCGTCAACGACCGCCACCGGGCGGCCGCGTTCCGAGTGGGGGCCTGACCATGCCGACGATCGAAGAACTCCTCGCGCCCGCGCGCGCCGAGGCCACGGACGGACTGGCGGAGGGCGGGGTCCCCGTCGGCTCCGCCCTCTGGATCGACGACGAGCTGCTCGCCTCCGGGCGCAACCAGCGCGTGCAGCAGGGGAACCCCATCCTGCACGGCGAGACGCACTGCCTGCAGCAGGCCGGACGGCTCCCCGCGGCCGACTACCGGCGCGCCACCCTCGTCACCACGCTGTCGCCGTGTGACATGTGCACCGGGGCCATCCTCCTGTTCGGCATTCCGCGCGTGATCATCGGCGAGAACCGCACCTTCATGGGCGGGGAGGACCTGCTCCGCGCTCGGGGCGTCGAGGTGATCGTCGTCGACGACGCCGCGTGCGCCGCGCTGATGGGGAAGTTCATCGCGGACTATCCCGAGGTGTGGAACGAGGACATCGGGGTCTGACCGCGGGCGCTGCGGCGTCAGCGCCGGGGGACGAATCTCGGCACCCAGCGCACGAACGCCGCAGCGCCCAGCAGGCCCACGAGCCCCATGGCTCCGGTCGCGACCGACAGCGACA
>JAVBUN010000093.1:0-9156 GCA_031555335.1 Microbacterium sp. | reverse complement strand
ATGGCGTTCCTGGTGGACGCGTACCGCGAGGAGGAGGTGCCGAACGCGAAGGGCGGCGTCGACACCCGCACCGTGCTGAAGCTCGACCCGCGTCTCGCGCCCGTCAAGGTCGCCGTGCTGCCGCTCAGCCGCAACGAGCGGTTGTCGCCCCTCGCCCGCGAGGTCGCGACGAACCTGCGGGGCGACTGGAACGTCGACTTCGACGACGCCGGGGCCATCGGACGCCGCTACCGCCGCCAGGACGAGATCGGCACGCCGTTCTGCGTGACGGTCGACTTCGACTCGCTCGAGGACAACGCGGTCACCGTCCGCGATCGCGACACGATGAACCAGGAGCGCGTGCCGCTGGACGCGCTCCACGACTACCTCGCGGAGCGCCTGCGCGGCGCGTGATCACCACGCGCGTCCGGGACGTCAAGCGGATGCGGCTCGGGCGCGCGTCGCGATAGCGTCGACCGGGAGCGCGCACGGCGGGTCCGGTCCGTCACGACGAAGGGGAAAGATGCCGGTCTCGACCACCCTGATGATCGTGATCCCGGTCGTGCTCCTCGTGGCGCTGATCGTCGCCGCCGGCTGGCACATCTGGTACGCGCTCGGTCTCGCGCGCGTCTTCGCGCACCACGACACGGACCCGTGGCGCGCCTGGGTGCCGGTCCTGAACGAGGCGGAACTGTTCCGGCTCGGCCGCGTCGACCCGGTGAAGGCCGCGCTGTACCTCGTGCCGATCGTCGGCGTGTACGCGCTCGTCCTGAAGGCGATCGCCGCGCACCGACTGAACGTCGCCGCCGGACGCGGGGGCGGCGCCACGGTGCTCGCCGTGCTGCTCCCGCCGGTGTGGGCGATGATCGCCGCGCAGGCGCGCCCCGTGCTCGGCGCGACGGACGAGCGGGCCGCCCCGGCTCCCGCTCCCGCTCCCGCTCCCGGCGTGACGCTGCCGGCCCCGCCCGCGGCAGCACCGGCCACGGCAGCACCTCCCGCACCCGCCGGGACCATCGCGCCGCCGTTCGTCGCCCCGACCGCGGCAGCACCGGCCGCGCCGGTCGCACCCGCATCCGCACCGGGACCCGTGCGCTCCGCCGCGACCATCGCCCCGGAGCCGCCGCGGCCCACGGACCCCGCTCCCCTCACCCGCCGCGCGCTCCGCGACGCCGACGACGCGACGGCGATCGTGCGCCAGCCGGCCGGATGGGAGCTGCTCCTGCCGTCCGGCGAGACCGTCGCGGTGTCGGCGCGAGCGGTGGTGCTCGGGCGCAACCCGAGCGCCGACGACTCCGGCGTGCAGTACCAGGCGGTCGTCGACGAGGGCCGCACGGTCTCCAAGAGCCACGCCCGGCTCGACTGGAACGGTCAGGACTGGACGATCACGGACCTCGGATCGACGAACGGCGTCGCGGTGGTGGATGCGGCCGGTCGGGAGCGCCCCGTCCCGGCCGGGAGCAGCGCGCCCGTCGTCGACCGGTTCGTGCTCGGCGACGCCGTCGTGGTGCTCCGCCGCGCCGGCGTCTGAAGCGGGTCCACGCCGCGCGGGGTCACGGCCTCGCCGCGCCATCGCCGTAGAGGCCGCGGCCGGTGCGCTGAGGCGCCCCCGAGCGGCCGGCGCGCCGCCGGGCGAGGAAGACGCCGACCGCGCCGACCGCCGCGAGCAGGATGAGCGCCCCGAGTCCCACCGTGAACCCGAGCACCGTCGCTTGCGCATCCGGCGCGGGCTCGGAGACCACCCGTACGGGCGCGACCGGCTCCGCGGCCGCAGCGCCCGCATCCGGTGCGAACGGACTCACCGGCCCGCGGATACCGGCACCCGGGATGAGCGAGATCGCCTCGTACGGCTGCACGACCCCCCAGCCGGCAGCATCGTCGCGCGCGTCGGGGTCTGCCCGCACCGCCGTGGCCGCGAGCCGGTACGCCCACTCCTCCGGCGTCTCGTCGGGGTGCGCCGCAGCCACGAGCGCGGCCGCCGCCGACACGTATGCCGTCGCGAAGCTCGTCTTCGGCGCGTCCTGGGCGTAGGTGCAGTCCCCACCCAGGTAGGACGCGGTGGGGATGGCCTGGCCGAGCGCGCTCACGGCGACGTGGGGACCGTGGATGCTGGAGTCGGTCACGACGCCGTCGAGGTCGGCCGCGGCGACTCCCAGCGCGCCCGGGACGCCCGCCGGGAACCGGGCGCCGTCCTGCTCGCTCTCCTCGACCGCGAGCGTCGAGTCGCGGTTGCCCGAGCTCGCGACGACGAGGCTGCCGCGCGCGAGCGCGTATCCCACCGCATCGCGCAGCGACGGCTCGTCCTGCGTCGTGCTCATCGAAACGTTGATGATCTGCGCGCCCTGGTCCGCCGCCCAGCGGATGCCCTCGGCGAGCCGCGGCGAGGAGGGCCCGAATCCCGCCTCCACCTGCTGGCTGTCGACCCCGGCGAACACCCGGACCGACAGGATGCGGGCCTCCGGCGCGAGCCCCTCGACGGCGGAGCCGTCGATCAGCCGCGCCGCGACCTGACCGGCGATCGCGGTGCCGTGGCCGTAGGTGTCGGTGTACCCGGAGGCGTCGGTGCCGTCGGGGACCAGATTGACGCCGCCCGCCATCGCCCCCGCGAGGTGCGGGTTCGACGCGTCGACCCCCGAGTCGACGACGGCGACCGTTACGCCCGCCCCGCGCGTGATGCCCCAGGCGAGGTCGCTCTGCATGAGATCGAGCGCGGGCACCGGCTGGTCGATGCGGGTCGATGCGGTGCAGGACTCCTCTGTCGCGGCGCGCACCGGCTCCGCGGCGATCGCCCCCGCGGGGATCATCGCGCCCCCCACGAGACCTGCCGCGATCGTCAGCGCCGCGAGCCCGCCCGCGCGTCTCATCCGCTCGGCGTCTCGGTCGTCGGCGAGAGCCCGGCGGCCTCCTCGGTGAGCGCGGGCCCCGTGCCGAGCAGGTCGATCCACACGTCGCCCGCGAGCCCGATATCGGAGAGCTGGTAGCCCAACCGGTTCACGGTCTCCTCGGTCGCACCCGGCAGGGCGTACGCCGTCCCGGTCGCATCGACGAGCGTGACGATGCCGGTGCTCTGCTCGCCGCGCCCACCCGCGCGCACGAGCGCGCCGGAGCCCGCCGCGACGTGCACGCCCGCGGCCGTCTCGTCGCTCGACGGTTGCGCGGCGAGCACGGTGCGTACGCCGCCGCCCTCGTCCTGGAGCACGGCGCATGCGCGCTGGTCGGCGTCGATGGATCGGAAGCCGTCGTCGGGCCAGTCGGCGCCGCCCGCCGGTCGCGCCGTCGTCCCGAGGTCCGCGACGTCGGATGCGGAGACCTCGGTGGGCTCCGACGTGCCGCCGCCCAGCTGGTACAGCTGCCATGCGAGCGGGGTGAGGGCGGCGAGCTTCCCGTCGGCCTGCACGAGGAAGCGCTCCTCGGTCGCGGTCCCCTCCACGTGGACGACATCGCCGGCCGCGAGCGCGGTGCCGGCGATCGGCTGCCCGGCGTCGGCGACATCGATCGGGGCGAGCGCGGTGCCGGGGGTGAAGAGGTTCAGCCAGTCCGCCGGCACGTCGACCGGATCGAGCGCGGTGATGCCGGCCGCGCGCAGCACGGCGTCACTGCCGCCCTCGACCGCGTAGCTGCGCTCCCCGGCGATCACGAACCGGTCGCCCCCGGACTCGACGACGACCGCGCCGGCGGCGACCGCATCCGCCGCCGTCCCGCCGATCCGCACATCCAGGGCCGCGTCGTCGGTCACGCACGCGCTCCAGCCGGCGTTCTGCAGGGAATCGGGCGCCGGCAGCTCGTCGGGTGCGCCCACGATGCCGAGCGTGGAGCCGAGCGCGACCCCGGAGAGGTTCGACTGGTCGGTCGAGATCACGGCGAAGTCCGCGGACGGCAGCAGCAGCCGCGCGCTCGCGGTGTTGATGACCGGATGCAGCTCGCCCTCGACCGTGACGAATCGGGCGCCGGTGTCGCTCACGAGGATGAGTTTTCCGTTGTCCCAGCCGTTCGGCAGCCCCGGCTTGATGAGGCCCCAGAACACCCCCACGAGCACGACGGCGACCGTGAGCGCGATGGCCGCGATCACGGCCCGCAGCGGCGCCGTCGGCTCCAGCTCCTTGCCGCCGGGGGCACCGCTGACGAAGGCGGTGAGCAGGCGCCGGCGCGAGAAGGTCTGCGCCTCGATCAGGTCGTTCTTGGTGGCCATCGGGTCAGGCCAGCCCGGCCGCGATGACGCCGAGCGGCAGGAGGACCGCGAGAACGAGCAGCTCCGCCGTGTCGGCGAGGCGCGTCATTCGCGTGCGCGCCTTCGGGGAGAGCAGCGTCACGGTCACCACGATCACCGTGGCCACCGCCACGACGATCATGAGGACGGCGCGCAGGTCGGGCTGGGCGATCGACACGGTCACCCCCGACACCGCGAGTCCGACGGTCCCCACGGCCATGATCGCCAGCACGCTGCTGCGCGCGTACGCCTGCCGCGACGGGAACATCATGCCGAGGAACGCGAGGGTGCACAGGGCCGCACCCACCGCGCTGGTCGCCGCCACGAGCGGCGTCGCGGCGACCACCACGACACCCAGGGCGATCCGCAGCGCGACGAGCGTCCGCTGGCCGCGGGCGGCACGGCGGGCGACGTCGGCCGCATCGATCGGCACGGGGTCGTCGAACACCTCCGCGTCGCTCTGCGGGGAGATGACCCGGATGCGGGTGGAACTCATGACGAGCCAGGGCAGCGCTCCGGCGAGGGTGGCTACGATGCCGACCATGAGCGCGTACGACGACGCCTCGGCGCCGGGCAGGAGCGCCGCGATCGTGGCGGTGATGCCGATCACCCCGCCGGCGACCAGGGGGACCAGCTGCACCTCCGCCCGGTCCGGCATCAGGGCCAGCGATGCGCCGCCCGCGACGAGCATGGCCAGTCCGGCCGCGGCGAGCGGCCACCCCCAGAGCGACGGCCCCGCCGGGACGGCGAGGTATCCGGCGAGCGCGGCGAACACGGCGCCCGCGATCCCGAGCCCCTGCCCGGCCTCCAACTGGCCGAGTCGTGCGACCACGGCCGCGACCGTGAGCAGGGCCACGGCGCCCCCGCCGGCGATGAGCGCGCCGAGGCCGAGCGCGGGACCCGCGGCCAGCAGCAGCACCGCACAGATGCCGAGCAGGGTGAGACTGACGGCGAGCGCCGTGCGGGCGTTGTCCTGGGCGCTCCACGGTCGGTTCTGCCGGCCGGTGGCGTCGATCACGGCCTCGACGATGTCGTCGTAGACCCGGGGCTGCGCGAGCAGCCCGCCGCGCGCGAGCGTGAGCACCTCGCCGTCCTCGACACCCTGCGCGGCGGCGCCCTGCGCGACATCGAGAACAGTGCCGTCGGCCTTCTGCAGCGCGTAGCCCGCATACGTCATCGTCGGATCGAGCACGCCGAGGCTCCGCGCGAACCCGGGCATGAACTCGATCAGCGGCACCTGAGCGGGAACTCCGATGTCCAGGCGCCGGCCCTCGCTCTGCACGGAGATGCGCAGCAGTGCCCGCGGCGCGCTGATGGTCTGGGCCACGGTGCGGCTCCCCCTCGTCCGTCCGGCGGTTCGAATCGCGGGCCAGTCTACTGTCCGCCTTTCGCGGGGAATTGCCCCTTGCGAAAGGACCGACCCCCCTCCCCGCAACGTGAGAGAAGTCTCATCCCCTAGGGCTGTCAAGCGCTTGCAGGAGATTGCGGGGGTGCCTAGCGTTTAGGTCGGTTGGTTGATACGCCTTCTTTCGGTGGAGCGCGGCCGACCGACGACAACGCCCATCGAACAGGGAAATGAGGGGGATGAACGTGGCAGATACGATCTCCGCTGAAGAGGGTGCGCTCAAGCGCGGCGCCCAGGCGGTCAACACGGCCAAGGCCGGTATCGACCAGCAGGTCAAGCACGTCCGCGGCGAGATCGAGCAGGTCGCGGGGTTCTGGACGGGCGCCGCCGCCGGCGCGTACACGCAGCTCATGCAGCGCTGGAACCAGGAGACCACGAAGCTCAACGAGGTCCTCGTCACGCTCGAGGAGGCGCTCTCGGGCACCGAGCGCGATCAGGCCGCGTCCGAAGAGTCGCACCAGCAGACCATCTCCGGTCTGTCGTCGATGATGGGTTCCTGACGCCTCGCGGCGCAGGTGAAGGGGAAGGTTTCGATCATGCAGTCGATGTCAGTTCGTCCGGAGCAGGTCATCGCCCTCGCTCAGCAGATCCGCAGCGGCGCGGGCGGGATCAAGTCGCAGCTCGAGCAGCTCGAGTCCGAGGTGGGCAAGCTCCGCGCCTCCTGGAACGGTGAAGCGCAGAACGCCTACGACGACGCTCAGCGCAAGTGGAACCAGTCGCTCGTGGCGCTGAACACGCTCCTCGAGCAGATCTCCTCGAAGACCGAGGAGATCTCGCAGGGCTACGTCTCGACGGACAAGTCCGCCGCGGGGCGCTTCGCGCTCTGACCCACGCACGACCCGCGGGCCGAGGTCGCCTCTCGCGACCTCGGCCCGCATTCGCAACACCGCACGCACCGGGGGAAGAACCATGAGCATCATCGGCCAGATCGGCATCGATCTCGACCTGCTCTCGCAGAACATCGCGCGCATGCAGGAGCAGGCGGCGACCCTGCCCGCCGCATCCGAGGTCCGTCAGGTCGAGGGCGCCCGGGAAGAGCCCGCCCAGGAGCGGTTCCGCAGCGACCTCGCGAAGGTCGCATCGGCGCTCTCGCGGAAGACGCAGAAGGTGCGGCTGTTCGTCGAACGGAACGCCGCCGCCCTCGAGCAGGCCGCATCCGCCCTCCAGGAGACCGACGGCGCCGACTCCCTCGCCGCCCGTCAGGCGAACGCCTTCGTCGAGAGCGTCATCGCCTCGGACACGGTCGCCCCCGCCCCTTCCGCCCCCACGACCTCGTCGCGCCCGGCTCCGGGCGCGACCGCATGGTGAGCGGCGGCCGCCGTGCGAGGCGTCGCCGCCTGATCCCCCTCGCCGCCATGTTCACGCTGGGCGCCGTCGTCGGGTTCGGGTCTCCCGCCGCCGCGACGACCTCGGAGCCCGACGGCCAGTGGTGGTACGGCGCGTACGGCGTCGAGCAGGTCCACGCCGAGGGCTGGACCGGCGAGGGCATCCGCATCGCCGTCATCGACTCGCAGATGAACCCGGATCTTCCGACCTTCGCGGATGCCGACCTCACGATCGCTCCCGGCGCCGGCTGCGCGGGCAGCGAGCCCACGACATCCGAGGTCAACACCGACTCCCGACACGGCTCCACGGTCACCGCGCTGCTGGTCGGCAACGGCACCGGGGCCGGCGCCATCCGCGGGATCGTGCCGGACGCTTCGGTGACCTTCTACGGTCTCGGCACCCTCGAGGGATGCGAGCCGACGCCGGAGGCGGTCGCCGCCGATCAGTCCCCGGCGGCGTACCTCATCGCTCGGGCGCTCGCCGACGGTGCCGATCTGATCAGCATCTCGCAGACCGGTGGGGCGGAGTACGGCGACGCGGCCGTCATCGCCGACGCCATCGTCAAGAAGGTGCCGATCGTGGCGGGCGTGCCGAACGACGTGTTCGAGCAGGCGGAGTGGCCGAGCTCGTTCCGGGGGGTCGTCGCGGTCAACGCGGTCGATCAGAATCAGCAGCTCCTCGTCGACGACCTCGACCTGCCCAACATCATCGAGGACACGACCGTCGTCGCCCCGGGCTCGCCCTTCTCCTCGATCGGCGCACCGGAGGGCACCTGGGACGACTCCAATCGCACGGAGGGTTCATCCCTGGCCACGCCCCTGGTCGCAGGGATCCTCGCGGCGGCGATGCAGAAGTACCCGGAGGCCTCCGGTGACCAGCTGATCCAGTCGCTGGTGCACAACACCGGTCCCGAGGATCATGAGCTCGAGTTCAGCGCGGACGACGGCTACGGCTACGGCGTCGCCTCCCTGGGCCACGTGCTGCGCGTCGACCCGGTGCAGTACGACGACGAGAACCCGCTCCTGGAGAAGGGGTACGAGGAACCCGACGCCGAGACGATCGCGGAGGCCGCGGCCGCGCAGGCCTCCGCCGCTCCCGCTCCCTCCGACAGCCCCGACGCCCCCGCCGCCGACGACGGCGACGCGCTTTCGACGGGGCTCATCGTGGGTGGGATCGTTCTCGGGGTGATCGTGATCTCGGCCGTGATCCTCACCATCGTGCTCGTCAGAAGAAGTCACCGCGGACATCGAGAGGAACAGTCATGAGCGAATGGGAGCAGCGTCTGCGCAACCTCGCCGAAGGGCCGCGCTGGGAGATGCCGTCTCTGGCCCAGGTGAAGACGTCGCTGGATCAGCTTCGAACCCTGATGGACCGGATCTCGAGCGAGACCGGACTGACGGGGCGCACCGACGCGGAGGCGAGCACGTCGCTGCAGCTGGCGAAGGCCGACGTGCAGGACATGATCACGTACCTCGAGAGCGACCTGCCGGATGCGGTGGAACGCGCGAACACCCGCCGGGACACCGCGCAGCAGAAGCTGGCGGAGCTGGGCGCCGGCGAGCTCTCCTCCGATCAGCAGCAGACGATCCGGACCGCCGCCGCAGGGGCGACCGTGGTGTTCGGCGGATTCTCGGTGATCGCCGGCGAGGGCGCGATCGCCGCCGCGAACTGGTTCATGGGGTCGCAGCGCGAGGAGCAGGCGCAGCAGGCGGTCCAGGAGATCAGCGCGCAGCTCGATGCCGACGGTGCCGCCCTCCCCGAGCCGCCCGCCATGGCGAACGTCTCCGGGGATATCGACGACGGCGGGGACGACGGCGACGTCGATGACCCGACGATCGATACCGGTGGCGGCGGCCCCGGACCGAGCTACGAGAACTACCCGGACTACGACGTCCCCGCCGGCATGGGCGGCGGAACGGACATCGGCGGAGGAGTCGGGACGGTCATCACCGATCCGGGCTGGACGCCGGTCACCCCGGTCGTCCCGACGCCGGTCTACGTCACCCCGGACACCCCGATCTACGTCACGCCGACCCCGGACGGCCCGATCCTGAGCGGGACTCCCGACCTCCACACACTGCCCGCGCACGGCACGATCGGCGCGGGCGGCGCGGGTGGCGGACTCGGCGGAGGGCTCTCGAGCGGCCTGATCGCGGGCGCCGGCGGTGCCGCCGCGCTCGGCGGACTGGGCCGTGCGGCCGCCGCGGGCGGACTGGGCCGGCTCGGCGGTGCCGGCGGCCTC
>JAVBUN010000268.1:0-18895 GCA_031555335.1 Microbacterium sp. | reverse complement strand
CGAGTTCTACCTGCTGAAGTCGTCGACGTACGGCGCCGAGGGGCCGGAGCCGGTCGACTCCGCCGGCTACTTCGACAACGTGCCCGGCGGCACCGCGCACGACTTCCGTCGCCGCTCGGTCCGGATGCTGGAGGATCTCGGTATCTCGGTCGAGTTCAGCCACCACGAGGGCGGCCCCGGCCAGAACGAGATCGACCTCCGCTACGCGGACGCGCTCACGACGGCCGACAACATCATGACCTTCCGCACCGTGGTCAAGGAGGTGGCGATCGAGCAGGGCGTCTACGCGACGTTCATGCCCAAGCCCCTCAGCGGTCAGCCCGGCAGCGGCATGCACACGCACATGTCGCTCTTCGAGGGCGACATGAACGCGTTCTACGACGAGGGCGGCCAGTACCAGCTCTCGAAGGTCGGCCGCCAGTTCATCGCGGGCCTCCTCCGTCACGCGAACGAGATCTCCGCGGTCACCAACCAGTTCGTGAACTCGTACAAGCGGCTCTGGGGCGGCGACGAGGCCCCGAGCTTCGTGTGCTGGGGCCACAACAACCGTTCCGCCCTGGTGCGCGTGCCGATGTACAAGCCCAACAAGGGCCAGTCGTCGCGCGTCGAGTACCGCGCGCTCGACTCCGCTGCGAACCCGTACCTGTCCTTCGCCCTCATGCTCGCTGCGGGCCTGAAGGGCATCGAGGAGGAGTACGAGCTGCCCGCCGAGGCGGAGGACAACGTCTGGTCGTTGTCCGACACCGAGCGCCGCGCCCTCGGCTACGGGCCGCTCCCGGCGAGCCTCGACCAGGCGCTGGGGTACATGGAGGAGTCCGAGCTGGTCGCCGAGACGCTTGGCGAGACGGTGTTCAACTACGTCCTCCTGAACAAGCGCAAGGAGTGGGCGGGCTACCGCTCGCAGGTGACGCCCTTCGAGCTGAAGAGCAACCTCGAGATGCTCTGAGTCCGGCATGGCCGGTCTCGATCGCTCCTCGACCCGCACGGACCTGGTCCGCCGGGGACTGGTCGACCCGACGGCGGCGCTCGCGCTCCTCGACGAGCTCGTGCCGCTTCTCGGAGTGGACCGCGACCTGCTGACGGCCGACCTCGGGCGCGCCGCCGATCCGGACGGTGCGCTGCAGGCGCTCGCCCGCATCGCGCGGCGCGACCGGAATGCGGTGCGCGAGGCGCTCATCGACGATGCCACGCGCGCCGCGACGATCGCGCTCCTGGGGGCCTCCGAGGGGTTCGCGGACTTCTACTTCCGGCATCCGAGCGAGCTGGCGAACCTCGCGGGTGCACGGGTGGGCCTGCCGACTCCCGACCTCATGCGCGCGGATCTGCTCGCCGCGGTCGGCGACGACGCGGGGTTCGCCGCATCCGGGGACGAATCGGCCTGGGTCGCGCTGCGCGTCGCCTACCGTCGTCTGCTCGGCCGGATTGCGGTCTACGACCTGCTGGCGGGCGACGCCGAGACGGTGCTGGGGCCCGTGGCGGCGGCGCTGGCGGATGCGGCCGGCGCCGCGCTCGAAGCCTCGCTGAGCGTCGCGCGCACGCGCATCACGCGCGGCGCGACCGGCGGTCTCTTCCCCCGCGAGCAGGTCGCGGCGACCGAGCTGGCGATCATCGGGATGGGCAAGACCGGTGCACGCGAGCTCAACTACGTGAGCGACGTGGACGTCATCTTCGTGTGCGGGGCGAGCGACGACGCCTACGCCGAGTGCGGCGAGAGCCGCGTCATCGACATCGCGACCCGCCTGGCGGTGCAGACCATGCAGGGCATCTCCGGCGTGGAGATCGAGCCGCCGCTGTGGGAGGTGGATGCGAACCTCCGCCCCGAGGGCAAGCAGGGCGCCCTGGTCCGCACGCTCGACTCTCACCTGTCGTACTACGCCCGGTGGGCGAAGAGCTGGGAGTTCCAGGCGCTGCTGAAGGCGCGTCCGCTCGCCGGCGATCTGGCCCTCGGCGAACGGTACGTCGCCGCCGTGCACCCTCTCGTCTGGACGAGCGCCGCGCGGGAGAACTTCGTCGACAGCGTGCAGCGGATGCGGGAGCGCGTCACCGAGCACATCCCGGCCGCCGAGGTCGCCTCCCAGATCAAGCTGGGACCCGGCGGGATCCGCGACATCGAGTTCACGGTGCAGCTGCTCCAGCTCGTGCACGGCCTCACGGACGACCGCATCCGCCAGCGCGGCACGCTCGACGCGATCGAGGCGCTGGTCTCCGAGGGCTACATCGGTCGCGCGGAAGCGGGCGTGTTCGCCCGCGACTACCGGGTGCTGCGCGTGCTCGAGCATCGTGTGCAGCTGCGCCACCTGCGCCGCACCCACCTCATGCCCGAGCGCCCCGAGGACCGCCGCGTGCTCGCGCGCGCGAGCGGGCTCGCCGACGACGCCCGCGGGGTGTGGGAGCTGTGGGAGGCCGTGAAGCGCGAGGTGCGCGACATCCACGTGCGGCTGTTCTACCGGCCGCTGCTGTCTGCCGTCGCGTCGCTCCCGGAGGGCGAGCGAAGCCTGTCGACCGCGCAGGCGCACGACCGCCTCGCCGCCATCGGCTTCCAGGATCCGGCCGGTGCGCTCCGGCACATCGCCGCCCTCACCACCGGATTGAGCCGCAAGGCCACCATCCAGCGTCACCTGATGCCGGTCATGATCCGCTGGTTCGCGGATGGGGTCGACCCCGACTACGGTCTGCTCGCATTCCGTCGCATCAGCGAGCGCCTGGGCGACACACCGTGGTTCCTGCGGCTGCTGCGGGACTCCTCGGCGGCGGCGGAGAGCCTCACCCGCGCGCTCTCGGGCTCCCGCTACATCGGGGAGCTCATGGAGTGGATCCCCGAGTCGGCGGCGTGGCTCGACGACGAGGATCTGCTCCGTCCGCGCACCGGCCGTGCCCTCGAGGAGGAGGCGCGCGCGATCCAGACCCGACACGACGCGATCGAGGAGGCCATGCGCTCGGTGCGGGCGCTGCGTCGCAGGGAGCTGCTGCGCACGGCGATGGCGGCGGTGCTGGGCGTCCTGACGATCGAGGAGCTCGCGGACGCGCTCACGACGATCACCGAGGTGACCATCCAGGCCACGCTGCGCGCGGTCCGTCGTGAGGTGGTGCCGCCCGAGGACGACGCTCTCGATTTCTCCGTGATCGCGATGGGCCGTTTCGGCGGGCGTGAGCTCGGGTTCGGGTCGGATGCGGACGTCCTGTACGTCTACCGGCCGAACGGCGTGGATCCCGAGCGCGCCCACGCGCTCTCGCTCAAGCTCGTGGCGGGCCTGCGGACGTTCTCGGAAGACCATCGCGTGCCGCTCGACCTGGACGCCGACCTCCGTCCCGAGGGGCGCACGGGTCCGCTCGTCAGATCGATCGATTCGTATGCGGAGTACTACGGACGCTGGTCGCTCTCCTGGGAGGCCCAGGCGCTCCTGCGCGCGCGGGGCGTCGCGGGCAGCGTCAAGCTCATCCGGGAATTCACCGCGCTCGCGGACCGGGTGCGCTATCCCGCTCGTGCGGATCCGCAGGGGTTGCGGGAGATCAAGCGCATCAAGGCGCGCGTCGAGAGCGAACGGCTGCCGCAGGGGACCGATCCGGCCCGGCACCTGAAGCTCGGTCCCGGCGGTCTCAGCGATGTGGAGTGGCTCGTGCAGCTGCTGCAGCTGCAGCACGCCGACGCGCATCCCGGTCTCCGCACGACCTCGACGGTCGGCGCACTGCGCGAGTTGGGGGAGGAGCAGCTCATCCCGGCGAATGCGGTGCCGCGCCTCTACGACGCGTGGCGCCTGGCGAGCCGGCTGCGCTCTGCCAACACCCTGCTGTCCGCGCAGACGAGCGACGTGCTGCCGAGCGACCGCCGCCGCCTCGACGGCATCGGACGCCTTCTCGAGTACCCGCCGCGCTCGGCGACCGCGGTCGAGGAGGACTGGATGGGCACCTCACGGCGGGCCCGTCGCCTGTTCGAGAAGCTCTTCTACGGCTGAGGCCCGCCCTGGGGCCACGCTGACGGGCCGCGGTCAGACCGGAACGACGTCTCGGCCCGACACCCGGTCCACGGCGCGGACCACCTGCGGCCATACCCGCGATGACGGGTCTCCCCAGGAACGGTGCGGGGCGCTGTCGAGGATGTCGACATCCCAGTCTATGGCGCCGGATGCGCGCAGATGCGCTCCGTAGCGCTCCGAGAGCTCCGCCGGCACCACCTCGTCGTCCGCGCCGTGCAGCACGTGCACGGGAATCGCCGGGAAGAGTGCCGCGGGATCCGCGACGGCGTACACATCGGGCACCTCGTCCGGGGTTCCCCCGAGGAAGTCGCGGACGGCCCCGCCGCCGAGACCGAGGTCGGCCGCGCGGCGGAGATCGGCGAGGGGGGCGAGCGCCACCGCGCCGGTGACGTGCAGATCGCCGCCGTGCCAGCGGCTGCGCGGCGGCAGGCTCGGACGGCTCGCCGCCCACAGGGCGAGCTGGCCGCCCGAGGAGTGACCGACGAGCGTGACCGTACGCGGCGCCTCGTTGTGGATCGTCCACTCGCGGCCGCTGAGCTGGATCTGCTCGATCGCGGTGACGATGTCGTCGAGGGCCGCCGACCAGCTGCCGACGCCCGACCGGTACGCGACGGTCGCGGTGAGATGCCCCGCCGCAGCCAGAGCGTGTCCGGCCGCCCACGTCCGCATCCGGTCGGAGTCCAGCCAGAACCCGCCGTGCAGCAGGAGCACGACCGAGTCGGTCGGAGCCGCCGGCTCGAAGACGTCGGCGACCTGGGTGCCGATCGCGCCGTAGCGCATCGTCGCGTCGGGATGCTCGGCGTCGGGGGCGCTGACGGTCATGACGGGGACTCCTCCGTGCGGGGGAACATCGCTGTTCCCGTGCCGGCGCCGCGTACGGGGCGAACGCGGGCGACTGTCACCGTAAGCGCATGCCGACCGGGCGGACAAGGACCCCGTGCGCCTCAATCAAGACCGTCACGCTCTCAATGACCGCCCGGGCCAGGACTAGGCAACTGCCTGGTCCGTCGCCCCGGGGCGGGGTGGTGGAGTGGCCGAGTGCGAGCCGAATGGCCTGCTCGACACGACAGGAGGACGTCATGACCGACATCTTGGAGAGCATCGGGAGCCGAGTCGACGGCGCGGTCATCCACCAACCCGACGCCGGCATCTATCGGGCCAATCGTCGGATCTTCACCGACGAGGAGATCTTCGAGCTCGAGATGAAGTACATCTTCGAGGGGAACTGGGTCTTCCTGGCGCACGAGAGCCAGATCCCCGACCCCGGCGACTACTTCACCACGTACATCGGGCGTCAGCCGATCGTCATCACGCGCGGCAAGGACGGCGAGCTCAACTGCCTCATCAACGCGTGCGCACATCGCGGGGCGATGCTCTGCCGGCGCAAGACCGACAACCGCATGACGCTGACCTGCCCCTTCCACGGCTGGACGTTCCGTAACGACGGCACGCTGCTGAAGGTCAAGGACCCGGATGGTGCGGGCTACCCGGAGTCGTTCAACACCGAGGGATCGCACAACCTGACGAAGGTGGCGAGGTTCGGCAGCTACCGGGGCTTCCTCTTCGGCAGCCTGAACGCCGACGTCGTGGAGCTCGAGGAGCACCTCGGCGACACCACCAAGGTGATCGACATGCTGGCCGACCAGTCGCCGGACGGACTCGAGGTGCTGCGCGGCTCGTCGACCTACACGTTCGACGGCAACTGGAAGGTGCAGGCCGAGAACGGCGCGGACGGCTACCACGTGACGGCCACGCACTGGAACTACGCGGCCACCACCTCGCGCCGCAACACCGGGGAGTCCAAGAACGCCACCAAGACGCTCGACGCCGGGAGCTGGGGCAAGGCGGGCGGCGGGTACTGGTCGTTCCCGTACGGCCACCTCTGCCTGTGGACCTGGGCGGCCAACCCCGTGGACCGGCCCCTCTGGGACCGCATGGACGACCTCAAGGCGCAGTTCGGGGACGCCAAGGGGGAGTTCATGGTGAAGGGGTCCCGCAACCTCCTCGTCTACCCCAACGTCTACATCATGGATCAGTTCTCCACGCAGATCCGGCACTTCCGGCCCATCGCTCCGAACCAGACCGAGGTCACCATCTACTGCATCGCGCCCAAGGGCGAGAGTGCAGCATCGCGGGCCTGGCGCATCCGTCAGTACGAGGATTTCTTCAACGCCTCCGGGATGGCGACGCCCGACGATCTGGAGGAGTTCCGCTCCTGCCAGCTGACGTTCCAGGCGACCGCGGCTCCGTGGAACGACATGAGCCGCGGCGCGGAGCACTGGCTCACCGGCCCCGACCCGGTCGCCTCGTCTCTCGGCATGGACGGGGTCATCTCCGCGGGGATGACGAACGAGGACGAGGGCCTCTACCCCGTGCAGCACGGCTACTGGCGGCGCACGATGCTCGCGGCCGTCGAGAAGGAACAGGCCGAAGTGGCGTCGCGGGTGCGCCGGACGGGAACGGTCCCGGCATGAGTGTCGTGAACGACGCGGTCACGACCGCGCGCGGTGACGCCCTGATCACCCACAACGCCATCGAGCAGTTCCTGTACCGCGAGGCGCGCTACCTGGACGACCGCGAGTTCGAGAAATGGCTCGAATGCTATGCCGACGACGTCGTCTACTGGATGCCGGCGTGGGACGACAACGACCTTCTCGTCGAGGACCCGCAGCGGGACATCTCGCTGATCTACTACCCGAACAAGGGCGGGCTCGAGGACCGGGTCTTCCGCATCCGCACCGAACGCTCCTCGGCGACCTCGATCCCCGAGCCGCGCACGAGCCACAACATCAGCAATGTGGAGGTCATCGAGCGTCGCGGCGATGTGGTGGACGTCCGGTTCAACTGGCACACCATGTACTTCCGCTACAAGCGCGTCGACCCGTACTACGGCACGTCGTTCTACACGATCGACTTCTCGGGGGATCGGCCGCTCATCCGCCGTAAGACCGTCGTGCTGAAGAACGACTTCATCCACCATGTCGTCGACATCTACCACTTCTGAGCCGGTGACTGCCCCGATGAGTCCCGACGTGGCGACGATCACCGACACGCCGCTGCACCAGGTCGCCCTGACGTTCGAGGACGGCGTCACCCGCTTCATCAGCTGCCGGCCCGACCAGACCGTGGCGGATGCCTCCTACCGCCAGCGCATCAACATCCCGCTCGACTGCCGCGACGGCGCGTGCGGGACATGCAAGGCGCTCTGCGAATCGGGCGAGTTCGACGGCGGCGTGTACCTCGACGACGCTCTCACCGCCGACGAGGCGGAACGCGGCTACGTCCTGCCGTGTTCGATGAAGCCGCGCTCGGACCTCGTGCTGAACATCGCGACCACGTCCGATGTCGCGAAGACCACGGCCGCGCAGTTCACGGCGACGGTGACGGGCCTCGAACGCCTCTCGGCGACGACGATCCAGCTGTCGATCAGCATCCCGAACCGCGCGGATCTCGTCTACCTCCCCGGGCAGTACGTGAACGTCTCGGTCCCGGGGACGGATGCCACGCGCTCTTATTCGTTCAGCACCGGCCCGCACGAGGACGGGCTGTCGTTCCTCATCAAGATCACGCCGGGCGGTGTCATGTCCGAGTATCTGCTCGAACGCGCCGCGATCGGTGACGAGCTGACCTTCACCGGGCCGCACGGCTCGTTCTTCCTGCGGGACTCGGACCGGCCGCTGCTCCTGCTCGCCGGGGGCACCGGGCTCGCGCCCGTGCTCTCGATCCTCCGGAAGCTGCAACAGGACGCCAGCACGCGCCCGACGCACCTCATCTACGGCGTGAGCACCGATGAGGACCTCGTGGCGATCGATCAGATCGAGGCCGTGGCATCGGGGCTCGCGAACTTCACCTGGGATCACTGCGTGGCCGACCCGCGCAGCGCGGCCAGGAACACGGGGTATGTGACCGGGATCCTGCATCCGGATCATCTGCACGGCGGCGACGCCGCGATCTACCTCTGCGGACCTCCGCCGATGGTCGAGGCGGTGCGTTCGCACGTCGTCGAGGCCGGACTCGAGGTCACCGGCTTCTACTACGAGAAGTTCGCGCTCGGGTCCTCGTCCGACGCGTCGGACGCGGATGCGGAGGACGGCGCGGTGGTCGGAACCGGTGCGGAGATCCCGGCGCCGACGCTCGAGGAACTCATCCTCAGTCCCGAGGCGCGGGGGATCGCGGGCCGGGTGGTGTTGGCGGATGCGGACATCGCGGCGTGGGAGGGGCCGGTCGCGCCCGTCGTGCCCGATGACACGGCGCGACGGATCGCCGGTCGCCGGGTCGCCGAGCCGGGCAGGGCGATCGACACCGCGGACGCCATCGAAACGGCGGACGGGGTGTCCGCGGGGATGGACGAGGAGCTCCGATTGATCACCGCGAGCGACGCGCGGAGCATCGCGGGTCGGCCGGTCTTTCCGGAGGAGAGCCCGGACTCCGAGGACCCCGCCGCGGAGCCGGCACCGATCGACCTCGCTCCGAGCGAAGCAGCGGTGCCGATCGTTCCCGTGCCGGGCACCGTCGCACCGAGCGCTGCCGCCCCGACGCCCACCGCGCCGGACGGCTATCAGATCGGCGAGGAACATCCCGACGTGCAGTCCTCGGACGCGCTCTTCGAGGCCCGCGAGGCGTTGGAGCTGGGCGCGCTCGAGCTCACGATCGGTCGGCTCACCTCGCAACAGCTCACCGGGTATCGGCTGCTGGCCGAACTCACCCTGCCCTACATCGAGGGCGACCGATTCGTCGATGCCGCGGCGTTCACCGAGACGAATGCCGCGTTCCACGATTACCTCTTCACGCTCACCGGGAACGAGCACCTGCTCCACGCCTACCAGGCGCTCGGGGTCGACGGGCGCATGGCCGACGTCCTCAAGAACGCCACCTGGTGCGACCCGCGCTGCGCGATCGACCATGTCGATCTCGTCGAGGCGTTCGAGCGCGAGGACCGCGCCGCCGCCCGCGAACTGCTGAGCGCGCACTCCCTGCGATCGAAGACCACCATGCGACGGGCGATGGCGGATGCGGCGGCCGCATCCCGCCCGCGTTTCATCAGCCCGGGTCGATTCGCCACGAAAGTCGTCGTCGTCACCGGCGCGGCGCAGGGGATCGGCGCGCAGGTCGCGCGGCGCATCGCGGCGGAGGACGGCCACCTCGTGCTGGTGGACCGCTCTGACCTCGTCGCCGAGCTTGCCGCGGAGCTCACGGGGCAGGGGCAATCGGCGGTCGCGGTCAACGCCGACCTGGAGTCCGCCCACGGGGCGGCGGAGATGGTCGCCCGCGCCGTCGAGCGTCACGGCCGCATCGACGTGCTCGTCAACAACGTCGGCGGCGCGATCAACTTCAAGCCGTTCACCGAGTTCACCGCCGACGAGATCCGCGCCGAAGTGAATCGGTCCTTGATGACCACCCTGTTCGCCTGTCATGCGGCGCTGCCCGGGATGGTCGCCGCGGGCTCCGGTGTCATCGTGAACGTCTCGTCGACCGCGACCAGAGGCATCCACCGGATCCCGTACTCCGCATCGAAGGGCGGTGTGAACGCCCTGACCGCGTCGCTCGCACTGGAGTACGTCGACCACGGCATCCGCGTGGTCGCGACCGCCCCCGGCGGTACTGCCGCGCCGGCCCGTCGCATCTCCCGCGGCACACCGGAGCCGCGCACCGACCGGGAGCGCGAATGGTTCCAGGCGCACATCGACCAGACCCTCGGCTCCTCGCCCATGCACCGCTACGGAACGCTCGACGAGCAGGCCGCCGCGATCGCCTTCCTCGCCTCCGACGAGGCGTCCTACATCACCGGTGCCGTCCTCCCGGTGGGCGGGGGAGATCTCGGCTGACCGCACCACCGGGGGTCCCCCCCGACCACCGATCGAAGGAGATCGAATGCGCAACACCGTCCCGGGGCGTCGACGCTCCACCGCCACGGCATCGCTCGCCGCTCTGTCGGCGCTCACCCTCTCCCTGGCCGCCTGCAGTGGCGGGAGCCTCTCCGCAGCGGACGCCGGCGGCGACGGGGAGGGAGATGGGCTCGGCACGGTCAAGGTCGGCCTCGCCATCCCGGCATCCGGTGTGTACCAGCCGCTGGGCGATGACATGCAGCAGGGCTTCGACCTCTACCTCGACCAGCACGACGGAAAGCTGGGAGGGGCGGACGTCGAGGTCGTGGTGGCCGATGAGGGCGAGGGCCCCGATACGGGTGTGCCGGCCGTCAACAAGCTCATCACCCAGGACCAGGTCGGGGCGATCGTCGGCCTCGTCAACTCGGCGACCGCTCTCGGGGTGAAGGACGCGGTCGAGCAGGCGCAGATCCCCCTGCTGATCGCCAACGCCGGTGCGGACCAGCTCACCGACGGATCCGACTACATCTGGCGCACCTCGTTCACCAACGGTGCCGTCGGCGCGGCACTCGGCCCCGCGGTCGCGGAGGCGGTCGACGGGCCCGTGTACGTGATGGCGGCCGACTACGCGGCCGGCCACGAATCCGCCGCGGGATTCATCGAGGCGTTCACCGCCGCCGGCGGCGAGATCGCCGGAGAGTCCTACACGCCATTCGGCAGCACCAGCGACTGGCAGCCGTACCTCAGCCAGGTGCAGAGCTCCGGCGCCTCGGCGCTCTACGTCTTCTACGCCGGCGCGGAAGCCGTGAACTTCGTCACGCAGTACGACGCCTTCGGGCTTCACGACGAGGTGCCGCTGTACGGTGCGGGCTTCCTGACCGAGGGCGGTGTGCTCGATGCGCAGGGGGACGCGGCTGTCGGCGTACACACGTCGTTGCACTACAGCGACCAGATCGACACCCCGGAGAACGCGGAGTTCGTCGCGGCCTATCGCGACGCCTACGACGAGGCGCCGACGGTCTACGCCGTGCAGGCGTACGACGCGGCTCAGGTGCTGGACCTCGCCATCGCCGAGGCCGGCAGCATCGACAGCACGGCCATCGCCGAGGCCCTCGGATCGGTCGGCGAGATCGCCAGTCCGCGCGGCGGCTGGACCTTCGACGACCTGCACAACCCGTCCCAGACCTACTTCCTCCGCGAGGTGCAGGATGTGGACGGCGCGACGGTCAATGCGGTGCAGGGAGACCTCGGGTGAGACCCGGGATGCGGAGCACCGGAGGTACGGGCTGATGGTCTGGCTGGACGCGAACATCCTCAGCATCCTCAACGGGTTCGCTCTCGGTGCCCTGCTCTTCCTGATCGCGGTCGGGCTCTCCCTCGTCCTCGGGACGATGGATGTGCTGAACCTCGCGCACGGTGTCATCGCCCTGGTCGGCGCATACGTCGGGGTCGCGTTCCTCGGCGGGGGAGCCGAGCCGGGGGAGTTCCTGATCGCCATGCTGGTCGCCGCCGCGGTCGGGATGCTGGCGGGTGTGCTCCTCGCGATCCTCACCCAGAGCATCACCGACCATCTCCGTCAGGCGCTGCTGACGCTCGGGGTGGCCCTCGTCGTCGCGGACCTGCTCGTCGGCATGTTCGGCTCGGATGTGAAGTCCGTGCCACCGCCGGCGCTGATCGGCGGCTCGGTCGAGGTGTTCGGGCACACCTATCCCGTCTACCGGCTGTTCGTGATCGGGGTGAGCGTCGTCATCGGCGTCGTCCTGTTCATCGTCCTCGAGCGGACCCGGGTCGGCGCGGTCGTGCGGGCGACCGTGGCGGATCGGGCGATGGTCGAGGCGATCGGCGTCCGCAGCCGTGTCGTGCTCGGCGGGGTCTTCGGGATCGGTGCCGCGCTGGCGGCGCTCGGGGGCCTGCTGGCCGCACCCGTGCTCGGCGCGCAGCCGGGCCTCGACAGCACGGTGCTCATGCTCGCGCTGGTGGTGGTCGTCATCGGTGGACTCGGCTCCATCCGCGGTGCGGTGCTGGGGGCGGTTCTCGTCGGGCAGGTGCAGACCCTCGGAGTGGCGCTCCTGCCCGAACTGGCGTCGTTCCTCCTCTTCGGTGCGATGGCGCTCGTCCTGCTCATCCGGCCGGCCGGGCTCCTGCCGGCGCGCCACACCAAGGTCGTGAGGCACGCATGAATCCCGATACCCGCATCGCGGACCCCTCGAATCCCGCGGCGCAGGGGGACTCGGGTGCGGCGACCGCCGCGCCGTCGGGTTCTCCGCCGGATGCCGGTGCGCCCCCTCCCGTCGGGAGCGGAAGCTCTCGCACCCGACACCCGTTCCCGTGGGTGCGGTCGATCACGGGCACGGCCCTCGTCGCGCTGCTGCTGTTCCTCGTGGCGCTCCCGCTGCTGTTCGGTGCGTACCCGGTCGGGCTCGCCGGCCGCATCCTCGCCTTCGCGCTGCTCGTCGTGAGCGTCGACCTGCTCGCCGGGCTGACCGGTCTGCCGAGCCTCGGCCAGATCGCGTACTTCGGGATCGGTGCGTATACGGCCGGGCTCGTGGGGATCCATGTCACCACCAACCTGTTCGTCCAACTCGCCGCCGGCGTCGTGGCCGGAACGCTCGCCGCACTGATCACCGGTGCCCTGGCCGTGCGGACGAGCGGGCTGGTGTTCCTGATGATCACCCTGGCGATCGGCGAGCTGACCCACCGCGTCGCGGACGGCCTGGCTCTCGTCGGCGGCAGCAACGGCCTGTCCGGGATCCCGGCCGGCACGCTGTATCCCGGCGGCGAGCCGCTGATGCACGTCGCATACAAGTACTGGTGGGTGCTCGCGGTGTTCCTCCTCGGCGTGGGCGCCGCGGTCATGGTCTCGCGGTCGCCGCTCGGCAGGTCGATGCGCGCGGTGCGGGAGTCACCGACGCGGCTGGCCGCGGTCGGTCAGCGCGCCTACACGGTGAAGCTGCTCGCCTACACGATCGCCGGGGCCGTCGCGGGGGCTGCGGGGACGGCGTGGACCGCGCAGACGCAGTTCGTCTCGCCCGGTGACCTCGCGTTCTCCGTATCCGCGATCGCGCTGCTGAGCGTCGTGCTCGGCGGTGCCGGCACGATCTGGGGGCCGATCCTCGGAGCGATCGTCGTCGTCTTCGTCCGGGACGGGGTCTCGGGATACCTCGCCGGCCACGGCGAACTGCTCCTCGGACTCCTCTTCGTCGTGGCCGCCTACCTGCTGCCACGAGGTATCGCCGGTGCCCGGCGCAGCCGATACCGACGGCGGCGCGCGTGGGATGGGGGCGCGGCATCGTGAGCGAGATCCTCGCGGTCGAGGGGCTCACGCTCCGTTACGGCCGTCTCACGGCGGTGAACGCCGTCGACCTCCGCATCCGCGCGGGTGCGCGGCACGCCCTCATCGGCCCCAACGGCGCCGGCAAGTCGAGTCTCTTCTCCGTGCTCGCCGGTGCGGTCCGTCATACGTCGGGCGTCGTGCGATTCGACGGCGAGGACATCAGCTCCGTCGGCGAGATCGCGCGGGCGCGCGCCGGACTCGTGCGGACGTATCAGCACTCGAACCTGTTCCTCGGGCTGAGCGTGCGGGAGAACGTCATGGTGGCGGTCGAACGCCGTCGCGGCCATCCGTTGCGGCCGTGGAGCAGCGCCCGCCGTGCGCGTGCCATCCGCGCCACCGCCGAGGAGTACGTGGAACGGGTCGGGCTCGAATCGCAGGCGTCGGCACCGGCAGCTGCGCTGAGCCACGGCGAACGGCGGCAGCTCGAGGTCGCCGTCGTCCTGGCCTGCGAACCGCGCGTCGTCCTCTTCGACGAGCCGACCGCGGGCATGTCAGCCGCCGAGACCCTCCGCTTCGCCGAGCTCGTGGAGTCGCTCCCCACCGATATCGCCACCGTCATCGTGGAGCACGACCTCGACGTCGTCTTCCGTCTCGCCGACCGGATCAGCGTGCTGGCCGCCGGCTCGCTCATCGCCGAGGGCACTCCCGAGGAGATCCGCGTCGACCCGGAGGTGGCCGCCGCCTACCTCGGAGCGGATCGCTCCGATGACCCGTTGTTCGGAGACCCATCATGACGAGTCCCGTCCGTGACGATGACGCCGCATCTCTCGCGGCCTCCCCGCCGATGCTGGAGGTCTCGGGCCTCGTCGCCGGCTACAGCGGGGGCAGGGTGGTCGACGGCGTCGACCTGCAGGTGCGCCACGGCGAGACGGTCGCCCTGCTGGGACGCAACGGCGTGGGCAAGACGACCCTGCTCGAGTCGGTGATGGGGCTGGTGCGCCCGAGCGCGGGCCGAGTGGTCGTGGCGGGCCGAGATGTGCGGGGCCGACCGCCGAGCACGATCTCCCGGGCCGGGGTCGCGATCGTTCCTCAGGGACGTCGGATATTCGCGCCCCTGACGGTCTCCGACAACCTTCGCATCGCCGTCCGGAAAGGGGGCGAGTGGACGCCCGAGCGCGTGTACGAGCTGATGCCGCGTCTCGCCGAACGGCGAAACCACCTCGGCAATCAGCTCTCCGGCGGCGAGCAGCAGATGCTCTCCATCGGCCGGGCGTTGGTGACCTCGCCGCGATTGGTGCTGTTGGACGAGCCGTCGGACGGCCTCGCACCGGCCGTCGTCGACCAGGTGGGCGACGTCCTGCGCGACCTGTCGCAGAGCGGTCTTGCGTTGCTCATCGTGGAACAGGACCTGCGGCTGGCGTTCGATGTGGCGTCGCGCGTCCTGATCATGTCCAAGGGCCGGATCGTGCACCACAGCACCGTGCCCGAGTTCCGCGCCGACCGGGCGCTCGCCCGCTCCCTGCTCGGCATCGGGTGAGGGAGGGGCGCGTGCGGGACGCGGCGTCGGCGCGACCGGCCTATGATGGCCGCGTGAGCCGGCTCATCGGCCGCGACGACGGTGTCGCAGTCCTCCTCGACCTCTTCCAGCAGGGCGCGCACCGTCGTGCCCCGACAGTGCTGGTCGGTGCCCGCTCCGAGGTCCTCTCGCCCCTGCACGGTGCGCTGGCCGTGCACCGCGGTGAGGTCGTTCGTGTCCGCCCGGGGCCGCATTCCGAGTCGGGCGACCTCCGGCGCGCCCTCGCGGAGGCGATGGGGGCGTCCCCCTACGGACCCACCGCGGAACGCGTGGCGCAGATCTTCCGCGGGGGCGCGCCGGGCACGGTGGTCGTCGTGGACGACGTCGTGCGAGCGGATGCCGAATCCCTGCGCGCGCTCATCGAGTTCACGACCTCCGTCGCGAATCCCGGGGTGCATGTCGTCCTCCTGCGTGAGCGCAACGCGCGGGATGCCGCATCCGATGTCACGGCGCTCCTCGACGGGCTCGCCGGGACGACGCTCGTCGTCCGGCCGGTGTCCGACGCGGAGGCCGTGCGCTTCGCCGCCGACCTCGACATCGTGCTCGATCGGCGCACGGCCGCCCGCCTGGTCGAGCACACCGCGGGGGAGGAGCGGGCGGTCATCGACCTCCTCCTGGAGGTTCCGCGGATGCTGTGGACCGCGGCGCCCCGCAATCTGCCGGCGCCGCATTACGTCGCCGCGCACGTGACCCGCTCGCTCGACGCGATGTCGTCGGGGCCCCGAGCCCTCATCGAGACGATCGCCGCTCTCGCTCAGCCGGTCGACACGGCGGACGCGCTGAAAGTGGCAGCCCTCGATGAACCGCTGGGCGCGTTCGACGAGGCGTGCCGGTCGGGTCTGCTCGTGGTGGTGGAGACCGACACGGCGACCCTGGCGATGTCGCCGAACCCGATGGTGCGTCGGGCCGTGCTCGATCACATGGGATTGCGTCGGCGTTCCCAGCTGCACCGTCGCGCCGCGCTCGTCCTCGCGTCGGCGAACGACCGGCTCCGCCATCGCGCGGCCGCGACCATCGCACCCGATGCGGGGTTGGCGGGGGACCTGGATGCGGCGGCGGGCGCGTCATCCTGCGAGGACAACTGGGCCGAGACCGCTGAACTGCTCGGCATGTCCGCGCGTCTCACGGACGACGCGGACCTGAAGGCGAACCGCAGGCTGCGTGCCATCGATGCCCTGGTCGCGGCGGGCGACACGCTGGCGGCGGGGGATCTCATCGCACAGGTCGGCCGGATCGGCGAGTCGCCGCTCCACGACGCCGTCCTCGGATACTTCGCCGTGGTGAAGGGCTCGTCCTCCGAGGCCGACGCCCGCCTCGCGCGCGCCTGGCGGGACGTCGACGCGGACGCCGACCCCGCGCTCGCGGCGATGATCTGCCAGCGATACGTGCTGCACGCGCTCTTCTCGTGGCGCCCGCAGGACGTGGTGGTGTGGGCCGACAGGGCGCTCGACCTGGTCGCGGGCGACGGACCCGTCGCGACCGAGGCGCGCGCCATCCGCGGGCTGGGGCTCGGCGCATCGGGGCTGATCGATGCGGGGCTCGATGCGTACGACCGGCTGTCGGGCCTGCACGAGGCGCAGGGGCATCGCACGGTGATGGGCCGGGGCTGGCTGTGTCTGGCGGCCGGTCGGGTCGACGAGGCGAAGACCGCCCTCCTGTCGTCGCTGCCCACGCATGCGTCGGCGGGCTCGCTGCGCATCTCGCTGTGGGCGCATGCGTGGTTGGCGCGGGTGCTCTTCCTGACGGGGGAGTGGGAGAACGCCATCGACACCGCGCGGAGGGGTCTGGAGATCGTGCATCAGTCGGGGATGACGTTCTTCATTCCGCTCTTGGAATGGACCGTCAGCCAGATCCTCGCTCTTCGGGGAGAGGACGAGCGCGCCGCGGAGAGCCTGCAGCGCGGATCCAGTCTCTCCTCCGATTACCGGGTCATGCAGCTCCCGAGCGCGCTCGCCCGCGCGAGCGTGGCCGAGGCGTCCGCGGACTACCGTGGCGTGCTGCGGGCGTTGAAGCCGCTCGCGGAGCAGGACATCCGGGACCCGGTGAACGAACCGGGCTTCTGGCCGTGGGCGGATGTGTACGCCAATGCGCTGGTCATGGAGGGTGAGCTCGACCGCGCCGAACACCTGCTTCGCCGGCACGAGTCACTCGCGCGCGAGCGCGACAGCGCCGTGGCATTGGCGCGCCTCGCCGTTCCGCACGGACGGCTCCTCGCTGCGCGTGGCCGGATGGACGAGGCGCGGGAGGTGTTCGAGAAGGGGCTCGATCGGATCGAGGGGCTGCCGCTCGAGTTCGACCGCGCGCGGCTGTGGTTCGCCTACGGGCAATCGCTGCGACGCGCCGGCAAGCGACGCGAGGCGGATGCGGCCCTGCTGACGGCGCGCCAGCTCTTCGCCCGACTCGGTGCCACCCGCTATGTGGAGCGCTGCGACCGGGAGATCGCAGCCGCCGGCATCGGCACACAGCGCGGAGTCCCGGATGCGGTCGAGCTCACGGCGCAGGAACTCGTGGTCGCGGGGCTGGTGGTGCGGGGAAAGACCAACCGGGAGGTGGCCGCCGAGATCTTCCTGTCCGCGAAGACCGTGCAGTACCACCTGACGAGGATCTACGCGAAGCTCGGGATCCGTTCGCGCGGTGAGCTCGCGGCCAGGTTCCGGGCGCCCGGGACGGGGAGTGACGGCGACATCGAGGACTGACCGGCGCCGCCCACCTCGGTCGCATCTTGCGGTGGATGTCACGAAGACTTCACCGGGTTTCCATCCGATGTTGCGATGCCTTCGATTTGCTGATGGCGTGCGCGCGGGTCCGTGCGCACCCATCACGAAGGGTTCCCCCACATGAATACGCATGCTTTGCGGCGCCTCCGACCGGCGCTCGCCACCGCCACCGGCATCCTCGCCGTGGCGGGGATGGTCGGCCTCGGCGCGGTTCCGGCGTTCGCGGTTCCGGTCGACGACATCACCGAGCACGGCGGCGCGGCCCGCAACGACGGCGACATGACCGATGCACTGAAGGAATCGATCGCGGCGGGCCCGGCCAAGAATGTCATCCTGTTGATCGGCGACGGCATGGGGGACTCCGAGATCACGGTCGCCCGCAACTATGCGGAGGGCGCCTCCGGCCGCTTCGCCGGCATCGACGCCCTCCCGCTGACGGGGCAATACACGACCTACGCGGTGAACGCCGACGGCACACCCAACTACGCGTCGGAGTCCGCATCCACCGCGAGCGCCTGGTCCACGGGCACCAAGACGGTCAACGGCCGTCTGAGCGTCGACGTCGACAAGAAGCCGCAGCCGACCCTCCTCGAGATCGCGAAGGCCAACGGACTGAAGACGGGCAACGTCTCGACCGCGGAGATCCAGGATGCCACGCCCGGCGCGCAGATCTCCCACGTCTCCGCGCGCGGCTGCTACGGCCCCGACACGATGGCGTCCTGCCCCACGGAGACGCTGGAGGCCGGCGGTCTCGGCTCGATCAGCGAGCAGCTGTTGAACGTCCGCCCGGATGTGACCCTCGGCGGCGGTTCGGCGAGCTTCACCCAGACGGCGAAGGCGGGCCCCTGGGAGGGGAAGACCCTCTTCGACCAGGCCGCGGACCGCGGGTACCAGGTCGTCGGCGACGCGGCGGGTCTCGCGTCGCTCACCGAGGCGAGCGCGCAGAAGCCGGTGCTCGGCCTCTTCAGCGCCGGCAACTTCCCCGTGCGCTACAACCCGTCCACGACCGCGGTCGGCACGTTGCCGCCGGCCGAGTCGTGCACGCCCAACCCGGCGCGCCTCGAGTCCGGTCTCTCGCTCGCCTCGCTCACCACGAAGGCGATCGATCTGCTCGACAACGAGGACGGCTTCTTCCTGCAGGTCGAGGGTGCGAGCATCGACAAGCAGGACCACAACGCGAACGCGTGCGGTCAGATCGGTGAGACGGTGGATCTCGACGAGGCCGTCCAGGTCGCGCTCGAGTTCGCCAAGCAGGACGGCGACACCCTCGTCGTCGTCACCGCGGACCACGCGCACACGAGTCAGATCGTCGGCGGTGCCACGCCCGGACTGAACACGGTGCTCACGACGGTCGACGGACAGACCATGATCGTGTCCTACAACACGCAGCCGGCGGGCGGCTCGCAGCAGCACACGGGCGCACAGGTGCGCGTCGCCGGATACGGCCCCGGCGCGGCGAACGTGGTGGGTCTCACGGACCAGACCGACTTGTTCTTCACCGCGTCCGCCGGGTACGACACGGATCTGGC
>JAVBUN010000082.1:0-2911 GCA_031555335.1 Microbacterium sp. | reverse complement strand
CCCCGAGCGTCCCGGCGCCGGCCGTCCCCTCGCCGTCGCCGACCCCGACGGAGAGCGGACCGCCCGCGGATGCCGCCGCGTACGACCTCGCCGCGCTGCCGGCCGCCGAGGTCTACTCGGTGATCCCTGCCCTGCCCGTGGATGCGGACCCGGGGGCACCGATCGCCGGCGTCCTCGCCACGCCCGCCGCCGCCGAGATCCCGGTCTTCGCCCAGCCCGGCGAGCCCCCCGTGGCGCGTCTGCCGCAGACGCAGCGGTACGGCGGATCGACGGTGCCGGTCGTGGAGCGCCAGACGCACTGGGTGCGGGTGCTCCTGGCCGGTCGGCAGGGGGCCCCGCCGGACGGCGATCCGGCGCAGCTGTCGGGCTGGCTGCGGGCGGCGGACGTCGCCCTCGCCGAGGACTCGACGCGGGTCGAGGTGAACATCGCCGCCCGCACGGTCGCGATCGTCAGCGACGCCGGCGTCGAACCGGTCGCCGCGGACTTCGGCTGGGGCACCGATGCCACCCCGACACCGCGGGGGCGCACCTTCATCATGCACACCGAGGTCGTTCCCGCCTTCGGGTACACCCGCGGCCATCCGCTCGTGTACCTCGGCGTCCAGTCGCCCACGCTCGCGGGCTTCTCCGGGGCGACGGTCGCGGTGACGGCCTTCCACTACCACGACGCGCGGTCGGGGGCGATCTCCAACGGATGCCTGCGTCTCGACGCCGCGGCGATCGACCGCCTGGCGCAGCTGCCGGCAGGTACTCCGGTCGTGATCACCGGCTGAGCGTCGCCTCGTAGACTGGCGGCGCAGGCTGCTGACGGACGAGGGGACGGGCCATGATCCGCTCCTCGCGCGCCATGCGTCGCACCGCGGCCTTCCTCCTCGCCCTCTTCCTCGTCGCTGCGATCGGAGTCCTGGTGCCGAACCGAGCCGACGCCACCACACCGGGCTGGCTGCACACCGACGGTGGGCGCATCGTCACCGCCGACGGCACGCCCTACACGGTGAGGGCGGTCTCATGGTTCGGGCTCGAGACGCCGAACTGCGCCCCGCACGGTCTCTGGAGCATCCCGCTCGACGACGGGATGCGTCAGATATCCGCGATGGGCTTCACCACCGTGCGGGTGCCGTTCTCGAACGAGTGCCTCGCCGCCCCCGCGAGCTCGTCGATCGACGCGGTCGCGAACCCCGATCTCGTCGGTCTCGCCCCGATCGAGATCCTCGATGCCGTGATCGCCCGCGCGGCCGCCGCCGGGCTCACGGTCATCCTCGACCGGCACCGTCCCGACTCCGGCGCGCAGTCCGCGCTCTGGTACACCGACCGGTACAGCGAAGAGCGGTGGATCTCGGACTGGCGGATGCTGGCGGAGCGCTACCGCGACGACCCCACCGTCATCGGCGTCGACCTGCACAACGAGCCGCACGGCGACGCGTGCTGGGGATGCGGCGACCCCGCCCGCGACTGGCGTGCCGCCGCCACGCGCGCCGGCGACGCCGTGCTCGAGGTGAATCCGCGGCTGCTCGTGATCGTGGAGGGCGTGGAGCGTCAGCCGGATGGGACGAGCACCTGGTGGGGCGGTGGGCTCGCGGGGGTCGCCGACGCGCCGGTCGAGCTCACCGTCGCGGACCGCGTCGTCTACTCGCCGCACGACTACCCCGCCTCGGTCTACGCGCAGACCTGGTTCACCGACCCCGCGTACCCCGACAACCTCGAGGCGGTCTGGGAGCGCAACTGGGGCTATCTCGCGACCCGGGGCATCGCGCCGGTTCTCCTCGGCGAGTTCGGCACGACCCTCCGCACCGATAGCGATCGACAGTGGCTGTCGTCGCTGGTGCGGTATCTCGCTCGCACCGGCATCAGCTTCTCGTACTGGTCGTTCAACCCCAACAGCGGTGACACCGGGGGGCTCGTCGCCGACGACTGGCGGACGCCGCAGCAGGACAAGCTCGACGCGCTCACCCCGATCCTCACCCCTCGGCCGGCGCCGACGGCGACTCCCTCGACGGTGACGTCGGTGACCCCGCGGCCGACGGTGACGCCGCGGCCGACGGTGACGCCGCGCCCGACGGTGACCCCGGGGCCGACCGTGACCCCGTCGCCCGGCCCCACCGCTCCCGCACCGGCCGGTGGCCGCGTTCAGTGGCTGCTGCAGAGTGCATGGGGCGCGGGATACGTGGCCGAGTTGATCGTCGAGGCCGGGGCCGCGGCCTCCTCGTGGAGCGTCTCCTGGGACTCGCCGGCCGCGACCGCGGTCGTGAACAGCTGGGGGATGGACTGCACGCTGAGCGCCGGCCGGATCACCTGCACCGGCACCGGGTGGGCGCAGTCCCTCACGCCGGGCCAGTCGGTGCGCGTCGGACTGCAGGTGGCCGCGTCCGCGGCGCCGTCCGCACCCGCGGTGAGCCTGCGGATGTCCTGAACCCCGGCCTGGGGATGACGCACACCCGCGCGCGCCGGCCCTTACCCTGGTCGGATGCAGTTCGCCTTCGATGCCGTCCTGTTCCGCTGGGCGGCCCGCACCGACGCGTCCTGGTACTTCGTCGCGGTCCCGGCGGAGTTCGGCGACGAGATCCGGGAGATCCCGCTCATGCCGCGCGGGTTCGGCGCGGTGCGGGTGGAGGTCGAGGCGGCCGGCGTCCGCTGGCGCACCTCGATCTTCCCCGACACGGAGAGCGGTCGATATCATCTGCCCGTCAAGCAGGCCGTGCGCACCGCTGCCGCGGCGGGGGAGGGCGACACGCTCGCCGTCCGGATGACGGTGCTCGAGGCCTGACGCCATGGGGGACGCGATCGAGACCGCCGGTTTCGCGGTGATCGTCGTCGCCTATGTCGGGTTCGCGCTCCTGAGCCTCGTGCTGGCAGCCGTCGACGTCCGCACGCACCGGCTGCCCGATCGGCTCGTGCTTCCCGCCTATCCTGC
>JAVBUN010000179.1:0-7829 GCA_031555335.1 Microbacterium sp. | reverse complement strand
CCGTCGTGGCGCACCCAGGCGACCGTCTGGCCCTTCTTGAGCGTGCCGTTGAAGACGCGCAGCAGGGCGAGGCGACCGAGGAACGGGCTCGAGTCGAGGTTCGTGACCCACGCCTGCAGGGGCGCGTCGTCGTCGTAGGACGGCGCCGGCACGTGCTGGAGGATCGCCTCGAACAGCGGCTCGAGGTCGTCGTTGTCGGGCAGTGCGCCGTTGTCGGGGCGGTTGCGGGACGCGGCGCCCGCACGGCCGGACGCGTACACGACGGGCACGTCGAGCAGCGCGTCGACGTCGAGGTCGGGCACGTCGTCCTGCAGGTCGGACGCGAGACCCAGGAGCAGGTCCTGCGCCTCCTCCTCGACCTCCGCGATGCGGGCGTCGGGACGGTCGGTCTTGTTGACCAGCAGGATGACGGGAAGCTTCGCCTCGAGCGCCTTGCGCAGGACGAAACGGGTCTGCGGGAGCGGACCCTCGCTCGCGTCGACGAGCAGCACGACGCCGTCGACCATCGACAGGCCGCGCTCGACCTCGCCGCCGAAGTCCGCGTGGCCGGGGGTGTCGATCACGTTGATCGTGATGGGCTCGTCGGTGTGCGCGCCGTTGTAGGTGATCGTCGTGTTCTTCGCGAGGATCGTGATGCCCTTCTCGCGCTCGAGATCGTTCGAGTCCATGGCGCGCTCTTCGACATGAGCGTGCTCGCCGAACGAGCCGGTCTGGCGGAGCATGGCGTCGACCAGGGTCGTCTTGCCGTGGTCGACGTGGGCGACGATCGCGACATTGCGCAGATCGGAGCGGAGGGCGCGCGCCATTCGAGAAGTCCTTGCGTGGAGGGAGAGACCGGGATGCCGGTCGCTCCAGCCTACCGCAGCCGCCTGCGAGCGCTCCGGGAGCCCGGGAAACCGGCTCCGGCGGCCCTCAGACGCCGGTGCCCGCGACCACGATGGCGACGCCGAGCGCCACGACGATCACGATCAGGGCGATGAGGGCGGGCATGTCCCAGGAGCGTACGACGGGCCCCGCCGGCGCGTCGCCGCGCACCGCCCGCTCCCAGTCGTCGCGGATGAGGTCGGCGTCCCGCAGCGCGCGTGGTGTACGGGCGCCATCGGCCGACGGCCGGCGCGGCCGCCCCGATGCGGGACCGCCGAAGCAGCTGACGCGGCCCCCGCCCCGCAGGTGGATCACCAGCTGGTAGCGCAGCTCGAGGTCGGTGATCTCCGGCCACGGCACCCGCCACCGGCGCAGGAAGTTCTGCACCGTGATGCCGTCCGCATCCGTCGTCACGGTCGAGGCGAACACCGCGACGTAGATCGCCCAGAGGACCAGCAGGATCCACGGGACGATGAGCAGCGTCGTCGCGACACCGCCGCGCACGATCGCGTCCACCAGCAGCACGGCGGCGACGACCACCGAGCCGATGAAGCCGATGGTCGCCGCCGCCGAGCGGTACACACGTCGGGTCAGAGCGTCCCCCCGAGCGGGATCGACGCACCCGGGATCGCCTCGAGCAGTCGGCGGGTGTACGCCTGGGCGGGGTTCGCGAAGATCTCGTCGACCGTCCCCTGCTCGACGATGCGTCCGCGTTCCATGACGGCCACCATATCGGCGGCGACCCGGACCACGGCCAGGTCGTGCGTGATGAACAGGTAGGTCAGGCCGAGCTGCGACTGCAGCTCCGCGAGCAGCTGCAGCACCTGGTCCTGCACGAGCACGTCGAGCGCCGAGACGGCCTCGTCGAGCACCACGATGTCGGGCTTGAGGGCGAGCGCCCGCGCGATCGCGACGCGCTGGCGCTGGCCGCCGGAGAGCTCGTTGGGATACCGCGTCGCGAGATCCTGCGGCAGCGACACCTGATCGAGCAGTTCCCGCACGCGCGTTCGGCGCGACGCCTTGTCGCCCACGTCGTGGATGTCGAGCGGCTCGGCGATCGTGTTGCCGATGTTGCGCAGCGGGTCGAGGGAGCCGTAGGGGTCCTGGAAGACCGGCTGCATGCGCCGACGGAGCGCGAAGGCCTCGCGTCCGCTGAGCTTCGCGATGTCGGTGCCGTCGATCTCGATCGACCCGGATGTGGGCTCTTCGAGGCGCAGCAGCATCTTCGCGACCGTGGACTTGCCCGAACCGGACTCCCCCACCAGCGCCAGCGTCTTGCCGCGCGGGATCTCGAACGACACCGCATCGACCGCGCGGAACGGCTCGCTGCGGAACCCGCCCTGCCGGATCTTGTAGTCCTTCGTGAGGTCCGTCACCCGGACGGTGGGCGCCAGTGCGGCGAGGTCGTCGCTCGTCTCGATGCCGCGACGCTCCGCCACGACCTGCAGCCGCTGCGAGGCGAGCGAGGGCGCGGCGGCGACGAGCCGCTGGGTGTACGGGTGCAACGGGTTCTGCAGGATCTCGCGGCTCGGCCCCGCCTCGACGATCTCGCCCTGCTGCATGACGATGATCTTCTCGGCGCGTTCGGCCGCGAGTCCCAGGTCGTGCGTGATGAGGAGCACCGAGGTGCCCCGCTCACGGGTGAGGGTCGCCATGTGGTCGAGGATCACCCGCTGGACGGTCACGTCGAGCGCCGAGGTGGGCTCGTCCGCGATGAGCAGCTTCGGGTCGGCGGCGAGACCGATGCCGATCAGCGCGCGCTGCCGCATCCCGCCGGAGAACTGGTGCGGGTACTGGTGCAGCCGCTTCTCGGCGTCGGCGAGCCCGGCCTGCTTCAGCACCTCGATGGCGCGGGCGTTGACGGCCTGCCGGCCCGATGCGATCCCGTTGGCGCGGATCGCCTCTTTGACCTGGAAGCCGATGCTCCAGACCGGGTTGAGGTTCGACATGGGGTCCTGCGGCACGTACCCGATGTCCCGGCCGCGCACCCGCTCCATCTGACCCGGGGTGAGCTCGGTGAGCTCGCGCCCGTCCAGCGTGATGCTGCCCGAGGTGATGTGTCCCGTGCCGGGAAGCAGGTTCACGACCGCGGATGCGGTGGTGGACTTCCCGGAGCCGGACTCGCCCACGATCGCGACGGTCTCACCGGGGAAGATGTCGAGGTCGATGCCGTGCAGGACCTCGCGCTTTCCGGACTGCGAGTCGAAGGCGACGCGCAGGTCCCGGATGCTGAGCAACGGAGTGTCGGTGCGCTCGCTCATCGGCGCGCCCTCGCTCTCGGGTCGAGGGCGTCGCGGATGAGCTCGCCCAGCATGATGAACGCGAGCACCGTGACGGTCAGCGCGATCGAGGGGTAGATGAGTGCCATCGGGGCGTTCCGGAGCGACGTCTGCGCCTCGGAGATGTCCCGGCCCCACGACATGACGTCCGAGGGCAGGCCGACGCCGAGGAACGCGAGCGTCGCCTCGGCGACGATCGCGGCGGCGAGGCTCAGCGTGGAGATGACGACCAGGGGCGCGATGGAGTTCGGCACGACGTGCGAGAGCAGCACCTGGAAGCGGGTCTGTCCGAGCGCACGCGACGCGGTCACGAAGTCGGCCTGTCGCACGCGCAGCACCTCCGCCCGGACGACGCGGGCGGTCGACGCCCACGCGAACCCGCCGATCGCGAGCGCCAGGGTGAAGACGTTCCGGAAGTCCGAGAACACGCTCATCACGACGACTGCGGCGAGGATGTAGGGGATCGCGAAGAACATGTCGCCGATGCGCGAGAGCAGCGAGTCGAGCCAGCCGCCGTAGAAGCCGGCAAGGGCGCCCATCACGAGGCCGATCGTCGAGCCGATGAAGGTCGCGAGCAGTCCGACCGACAGCGACGTGCGCGAGCCCCAGACGATGCGCGACCAGATGTCGCAGCCCTGGAACGTGAATCCGAGCGGGTGACCGGCGGTGGGTCCGCCGTCGCTGTTGGCGAGCTGGCAGTCGTCGTTCGGCGGCACCTGCGTGAACAGGGTCGGGAAGATCGCCATCACCAGGATGAGGATGACGACCGCCACCGAGATCCAGAAGGTGGGGCGCTTGCGCAGATCCCGCCAGGCGTCCCGCCAGAGGCTCGAGGGCTTCTCGTCGACGCGCACCGCATCGACGACGACCGGCGCGTCCTTGACGGGCGCGACGAAGTGCGTGGGCAGATCGGACTTATTTGACATAGCGGATCCTCGGGTCGAGCAGACCGTACAAGAGGTCGATGACGAGGTTGACGAGCACGTACAGGATCACGAAGACCGTGACGAACGAGACGATCGTCGGCCCCTCGTGACGCAGGGTCGCCTGGAAAAGCGTGTTGCCGACACCGGGGACGTTGAAGATCGCCTCGGTGACGGTGGCGCCGACCAGCAGCACGCCGAAGTTGGTGGCCGAGTTCGTGATGACCGGGATCAGGGAGTTGCGGAGCACGTGCACCGGGATGACGCGCCGTCGCGACATCCCCTTGCTGTAGGCCGTGCGCACCCAGTCCTGGTTGAGGGTGTCGATGACCGACCCGCGCATCAGACGCATGCTGGTGGCGTAGAGGCTCACACCCAGCACGATCGCGGGGAGCCAGAGGTCGCCCCAGTCGTTCTCGGAACCCACGGTCGGCTTGAACCACCCCAGCTGGATCGCCAGGAAGTACTGCGCGAGGAAGGCGAGCACGAAGATCGGCACGGCGACGAAGATGAGCGAGATGACGAGCGAGACGTTGTCGAAGATCTTGCCCTTGCGCAGCGCCGAGAGCGTGCCGATGATGACGGCGAGGACGAACTCGATCGCGATCGCCATGACGGCGAGGCGGCCCGTGACCGGCAGGGTGCGGGCGAGCACATCGTTGACGGACTGCCCCGAGAACGTGACGCCGAGGTTTCCCTGGAAGATGCCGGCGATGTAGTAGAAGTACTGCACGATGAACGGCTGGTCGAGGTGGTACTGCGCCTCGAGCGCAGCGACGACCGACGGGGCCGGAGTCTTGTCGCCGAACAGCGCCAGGATGGGGTTTCCGGGCATGGCGAACACCAGGAAATAGATGAGAAGCGTGGATCCCAGGAAGACGGGGATCACCTGCAGGATGCGTCTGAGGATGTAACCGAGCATCCTGACTCCCTCCGGCTGACGGGACGAGGGGACCCTGCGCGCGTGGCGCCGGATCCCTCGTCCGATTCGGGCATCGCCCTGCCGCGTGTTCGACGCGGCTGCGAGCCCCTGGACCGGCCGCGAGGCGGTGACGGGATCGTCACCGCCTCGCGGGTGCGATCAACGAGGCTCAGGCCTTGGTGATCTCGTAGTACAGCGGAACCGAGTTCCAGCCGAACTCCACGTTCTCGACCGTGTCGGCGTAGCCGCCGGTGACGTTCGAGTACCACAGCGGCAGCGCGGGCAGGTCGGTCAGCAGGATCTCCTGCGCGGCCTGGAAGGTCGCGTTCGCGGACTCGGGGTCCGTGTCGGAGATGCCGTCGGCCAGCAGCTGGTCGAACTCGGGGTTCGAGTAGTCGCCGTCGTTCGAGCCGGCGTTGGTGGCGTAGAGCGGCCCGAGGAAGTTGTACAGACCCGGGTAGTCGGCCTGCCAACCGGTGCGGAACGCGGTCTGGATGGTGTCACCGGTGATCTCGGTGCGCAGCGACGCGAAGTCGACGTACGGAGCGCCGGAGGCGTCGATCCCGAGCGTGTTCTTGATCGAGTTCGTGGTGGCGTCGACCCAGGCCTGGTGGCCGCCGTCGGAGTTGTACGCGATCTGGAACGAACCGGTCCACGGCGAGATGGCGTCGGCCTGCGCCCACAGCTCCTTCGCCTTGTCGGCGTCGTAGGACAGGACGTCGGCACCGTCGAGCTCGTCGGTCCAGCCCGCGATGACCGGCGACGTGAAGTCGGTGGCCGGGGTGCGGGTGCCCTGGAAGATCGTGTCGGTGATCTCCTCGCGGTTGATCGCCATCGAGATGGCGGCGCGACGGAGCTGACCCTCTTCGCCCGAGAAGTGCTCGAGGCGCTCCGGGATCGTGAAGGACTGGAACACAGCGGCGGGCTGGTTGACCGCGCGGTCGCCGAGGTCCGACTCGTAGCTCGAGAACGCCGAGTCCGGCACGGCGTCCAGGACGTCGAGATTGCCGGCGAGAAGGTCGGCGTAGGCCGCATCCTGCGACGCGTAGAAGATGATGTCGAGACCGGCGTTCTGGGCCTCGCGGTCACCCTGGTAGTCCTCGTTCTTCACGAGGTTGATCTCGACGTCGTGCTGCCACGCATCCTCGGCGGCCAGCTTGTACGGGCCGTTGCCGATCGGGCTCTCACCGAACGCGTCCATGTCCTCGAACGCGACGTCCGGGAGCGGGAAGTAGGCGGAGTAGCCGAGACGCAGCGCGAAGTCGGTGGCCGGCTTGTTGAGCGCGATCGTGAACGTGTAGTCGTCGACCTGCTGGAGACCGGTCAGCTCCGAGTCCTCGTCGTAGCTGAAGCCCTCGATGTCCTCGAAGAAGTAGCTCGAGAGCTGCTCGTTCGACGCGAGTGCGCCGTAGTTCCACGCCTTGATGAAGTTGTCGGCCGTGACCTCTTCACCATCGGTGAAGGTCAGACCCTCCTTGATCTTCACCGTCAGGTGCTGCGGGTCCTCGGTGGTGATCTCCTCCGCGACGTCGTTGACGGGGTTGCCGTCGGCGTCGTAGTACACCAGACCCGCGAAGATCGAGTCGAGGATCTTTCCGCCACCGACCTCGTTCGTGTTGGTGGGGATGAGCGGGTTCTGCGGCTCGGATCCGTTGGCGCTGATCACGGCGTCGGACGAGCCGCTCGCCGAGTCGCCGGATGAGCCGCCACTGGCGCAGCCGGCCAGGGCGAGAACCCCGACTCCGGCCAGCGCGACGCTCGCGAGAGCGATTTTACTGCGCTTCAATTGTTCCTCCTGTGCAGGGACGATGCGAGCATGACAAAAGGGGGGACCGTCATGTCGCGGATACGAGAACCCTAAGCATCCGCTCCGCCATGGTCAAAACCACCTGTGGAAACGTTACAGAGCCTTTACGTGTGCTGGGTCGCACAGAGCAGATTGCTCAATGGCGAGGCGAGCACCGCCGCCGACGCCTCGATACGGAGTCTCAGGACACCGGGGACCCGGTCCCACTCGGGCGCGTCGGGAGCCATTGCGCGAAGCCCGCGAGCACGCCGTCGGCCGTGGGCGCGGGCGTCACCCCGGTCACGGCGGGCGACCACGCGGTGAGCATCGGCACGCCGGAGAGCGGGATCGTCCACGCCCGCTTCGCGACGGCCGCATCGAGCTCGGCGAGGGCCTTTCGACGGGTCGACGCATCCGTCTCGCCGCTCGCACGGGCGACGAGCGCGTCCACCGTCTCGTCCGACCAGCCGTACGCGTTGAGCGCGCCCGCGGTGTCGAAGCCGGCGGCGAGCGCGACCGGCGCCGACGGGTCCGCATCGCTCGCGAAGAGCACCGCGTCGTACTCCCCCGGCGCCGCCGCCCGCGCGGCGGCCCAGTCCGGACGCGAGGCGTCGACGACCGTGATCCCGGCACGGGCGGCGGATGCGGCGATCTCGGCGAATGCCGCGGCGCGGCGCGCGTCGCCCGCCGGGTACAGCAGTCGTACCGTGGGGTTTCCCGCATCCGCCTGGGCGAGCAGTTCGGTGGCATGGGCGATGTCGGGTTCGGCGGGTCCACCCGGCGTCGACGAGGGCGACGGGGAGGCGGTCCCGAGCGCGGTCGCGGGGCCGGGCGCCCGCACCGAGGAGTCGCGCAGCGGCACGGCGGTCGCGACCGGCGCGGCGAGGACATCCCGCAGGGCGTTCCGCGGCACTGTGACGAGGAACGCCTCGCGCACCGCGTGCGCCCGGCTCTCGTCGCCGCCGTACGCCACCGGGTCGAACACTCCCCCGCCCGCGGTCTGCAGGTCGATGTGCTCGAGCGCGGTGCCCGAGCCGAGAACGTGCCCCTCGGGC
>JAVBUN010000229.1:0-4838 GCA_031555335.1 Microbacterium sp. | reverse complement strand
GAGAACGGCAAGCTCGTCACCGTCACGATGGGTTCCTACGGCATCGGCGTCACCCGCATTCTCGCGATCATCGCCGAGCTCAACAACGACGAGAAGGGGCTGGTGTGGCCCGCATCCGTCGCCCCGTTCGATGTGCACGTGGTGGCCGCGGGTCGGGATGCGGCCGCGTTCGAGGTGGCGGCATCGCTGAGCGCCGATCTCGAACGCGCGGGACTCGACGTGCTCTACGACGACCGTCCGAAGGTATCGCCCGGTGTGAAGTTCGGCGACGCCGAGCTGGTGGGCGTGCCGGTCATCGTGATCGTCGGTCGTGGCGCCGCGGAGGGACAGGTCGAACTCTGGGATCGTCGCTCCGGGGACCGTCGCACCCTCGCCGTCGCCGAGGTGGTCGCCGAGCTCACCTCGTGAGTCGGATGCCGGCCGGTCACAGTCGCGCGTAGCGGGCGCGGAACCCGCAGAACACGCCGTACGCGATGAACCCCACCCCGATCGCGCCCACGAGGAGCGGGCCGAGGGGAAGGGCGAGCAGTGCGCTGATGCCCCCGTCGAGCCCGCCGGACTCCTCGGGATCGACCTTCACGGCGGCGACGAGCACGAGGATGCCGACGGCCACGAGCGCGGCGCCCTTCGCGACGAACCCGACGATCCCGAGCAGGTCGATGCCGGCGCCGAGCGCTCCGGGCGGGACGGATACCTTGCTGCGGTAGCTGCGGCGGACGCCCATCACGACGAAGACGACTCCGGCGATGCCGATGCCGAGGCCCGCGGCGCCGAGGACGAACGGGCCACCGGGGACCGAGAGCACGCCGCGGCTCGCGGCTCGGGCGGCGGCGTCCGCGTCCGGCTTCGCCCCGAGAGCGACGGCGCCGGCGATCACGGCCAGCGCGAGGAAGACGAGCGCCTGGCTCCCCTCCGAGATGCGGACCCCCCATCGTCTGCGGAGGTCGGGGTCACGGGTGACGACGGCCGCGAGGACGTGCCAGACACCGAGCGCGGCGAGGGCGATCGACAGGGCCCACAGTGCGACGAATCCCGCCGGCACGGCGCCGATCGCCTTGAACGCCCCGGCCTGGTCGCCCTCGCCCTCCGCGCCCAGCGAGATGGCGATGACGATACTGCCGACGAGCGCGTGCACGATCCCGTTGGCGGCGTATCCCGACCGGGCGAGGACACGCATCACGGGCTGGGATTCCGCCGCCCGCGCCGCCTCTCTCGCTCCGGTCATACAGCGACTGTAGATCGTCGCGCCCGCCCGCCGGTCGCCCCGGCGCGGCAGGCCCGCCGCGGGGCGGATGCCTACAATGTGCGGATGCCCGAACGCCCCGCCCGTCGCCGCGTCCCGCGGTGGAGTGCGCTCCCGGGGCTGCTCGACACGGCTCCGCCGCGGGTCATGGTGCTGCTGGGTGTCGTGATCGCCGGGCTGGGGCTGCTCATCGTGATCCGGCCGCTCACCTCGCTGGTGCTGCTCGGCGTCTACGTGGGCGTCAGCGCGATCGTCTCGGGTGTGCTCGAGCTCGTCTCGCGGCATCGGGCCCCCACCTGGTGGACGCGGGTGCTCGCGTTCGCCTTCATCGCGGGCGGTGCGGTCATCCTCATCTGGCTCGGCCGCAGCATCGAGCTGCTGCCGCCCGCCCTCGCGGTGCTGCTGATGGTCGGCGGTCTCGCATCGCTCGGCGACGCCCTCGCGCCCCAGCGGGTGAGCGCCCGGGTGCTCGCGGTCGCGTGGGGCGGTGCGCAGATCGCGTTCGGCATCCTCTCGCTCACCTGGCCCGACCTCACCCTTCTCGTGGTCGCGGTGGTCTTCGGGGTGCGGACGATCGTGTTCGGGACGGCGCTGCTCATCCGCGGGGTGCGACGCATCTCGGCCGCGCGTCGACCGATGCTCGCTGCCGCGGCGCCGCGGGTGCCGCGACGCGTCGCCGGCTGGACGGCGGCGGGGCGGTACGCCCTCTCCATGGTCCTCGTCGTCGGCGCGGTCGGCGGGTTCGGCCTGGACGACTGGCTGAGTGAGGGCGCCCCCGTCGTCGACGGCTTCTACGATCCGCCGCGGGTCGTGCCCGACGGCCACGGCCGCCTCATCCGCCAGGGCGAGTACCTCGGGCGCGAGCCCGACCGCGGCTCGGTCAGCCGCATCCTGTACACGACGCGCGACGCACGCAACCGAGCCGCCGTCGGCAGCGCGATGGTGATCGTCCCCGACGATCCGCCGCCCGGCCCTCGCCCCGTCCTCATCTGGAACCACGGCACCACGGGCGTCGCGCGCGGCTGCGCCCCCAGCCTCGCGGACGGTACGGCGACGAAGTGGGCGATCCCGGCGCTCGAGCGGATGCTGGCGCGAGGCTGGGTGGTCGTCGCCCCCGACTACAGCGGTCAGGGCGCGCCGGGCGACTTCCCCTACCTCATCGGCACGGGCGAAGCGCGCTCCGCCCTCGACGCCGTCCTCGCGGCCGGTGAGATCGACGACCTGGTCCTCTCGCCCGAGACCGTCGTGTGGGGGCACTCGCAGGGCGGCCACGCGGCACTGTGGACCACGCAGCTCGCGCCCGAGTACACCCCCGGCATCGACGTGCTCGGCACGGCGGCGTTCGCCCCCGCCGCCGACCCCCTCGAGCTCGCGCGGGAACTCACCTCCGGGGACGCGGGGGCGATGCTCACCGTGCTCGTGTCGTGGGTCCTCGTGCCGTACGCCGACACGTACCCGGACGTGGAGCTCACCGACTACGTCGCCACCGGGGCGCGCTCGATCGTCCGCGAGATGACCCAGCGCTGTCTCAGCGAACCGGGCGTCATGGTCTCGGCGCTTGCCGCCCTCGGGCTCAGCGAGGACAGCCCCTTCGACACCGGCAACCTGACCACCGGCCCGCTCGGACGGCGGCTGCAGGAGAACGTGCCGACCGGACCGTGGAACACGCCGATCTTCGTGGCGTGGGGCAGTCGTGACGAGGTGATCCCGACATCGGCCCAGCGGTCGCTCGTCGCGGATCTCTGCGCCCAGGGGGAGCGGGTGCGCGCGGTCCCGGTGCCCGGGCGCGGACACCAGGACATCCTGCAGCCGCGCTCGAGCATGCTGACCTCTCTCGTGCGCTGGACCGACACGCTGCTCCTGGCCGACGTGCCGCCCGCATCGGTCCTCAGCGATTGCGGGACGTGAGGTCGCGACGCCTTCGGCGCGGCGCCCATCGGGTAACGTAGACGGGATGCGGGCGCCTCAGCGCGCCGCGAAGAGCTGAATAGGGAGGTCATCGTGGATATCGATCTCGGACTGCTGCGGACGGTCGAGCGTGAGCGGGAGATCCCCTTCGAGGAACTCGTCGCGATCATCGAACAGGCGATTCTGACCGCCTACGCGAAGCACACGTCGCCCTCGGGCGAGCTGCCGGCGGGAGCACGCGCGCAGCTCGACCGCAAGACCGGCCACGTCGCCGTCTTCGTCCCCCTCCTCGACGAGGAGGGCGCCGTCATCGGCGAGGAGGAGAGCGCGCCCGACGACTTCGGCCGCATCGCCGCCTTCGCCGCCAAGCAGGTCATCAACCAGCGCCTGCGCGACATCGCCGATGATGCCGTGCTGGGTGAGTTCAAGGGCAAGGAAGGCGACATCGTCGCCGGCGTCATCCAGCAGGGCCCGAACCCCCGCATGGTGCACGTCGACCTCGGCTCGGTCGAGGCGATCCTCCCGCCCGAGGAGCAGGTCCCGGGTGAGCAGTACACCCACGGCAGCCGCATCCGCGTCTACGTCACCTCCGTGGCCAAGGGTGCCAAGGGTCCGCAGATCACCGTTTCGCGCACCCACCCCGGGCTCGTCCGCAAGCTGTTCGCGCTCGAGGTGCCCGAGATCGCCTCGGGCGTGGTCGAGATCGTCTCGCTCGCCCGCGAGGCGGGACATCGCACGAAGATGGCCGTTCGCACCGACGACTCCTCGATCAACGCCAAGGGCGCCTGCATCGGCGAGCTCGGCCGGCGCGTGCGCGCCGTGACCGAAGAACTCGGCGGGGAGAAGATCGACATCGTCGACTACAACTCCGAGCTCGCGGCGTTCGTGGCGAATGCGCTGTCTCCGGCGAAGGTGACCTCGGCGTTCGTTCTCGATTTGACGACGAAGGCCGTCCGGGCGCTCGTTCCGGACTACCAGCTCTCGCTCGCGATCGGCAAAGAAGGCCAGAACGCGCGCCTCGCCGCCAAGCTGACGGGCGCCAAGATCGACATCCAGCCCGACAGCATCCTCGAGAGCTGAGCCGAACCGCCCCGGCGACCGGTGTAAGATGGAACCCGTACGAACGTGCGTCGGATGCCGCACGCGTGCTCCCCGCAGAGACCTCCTTCGAGTGGTCGCGATCGATTCCCGCCTCGTCCCCGACGAGAGAGCATCGTTGCCGGGACGAGGCGCGTGGGTGCACGAGACGATCGAGTGCATGGATGCCGCCATCCGGCGACGTGCCTTCGTGCGGGCATTGCGTGTGTCGGGCCCGCTTGACACGCAGACCATCGAGAAACGGCTGAATGGCTATGGACACAAAGTGAACGGCTCGAAATGAGCCCCGTCCGCTACTAACGGTCTGCCCTGTCTGGGTAGGCCTCAGACAGGAGAATTGTGGCAAAACCACGCGTGCACGAGATCGCTTCCGAGCTCGGCGTCGACAGCAAGGTCGCCCTTGCGAAGCTGAAGGAGCTCGGCGAGTTCGTCAAGAGCCCGTCGTCGACGATCGAGCCCCCGGTCGCCCGTAAGCTCCGCGCCGCCCTCGAGGCCGAAGGCGCATCCACGGGCGCTGCGGCGGCACCCGCCGCCCCGTCCGCGGCCCCGCGGCCCTCGTCCGGCGCACGGCCGGGTCCGGCGCGCCCGG
>JAVBUN010000098.1:0-5577 GCA_031555335.1 Microbacterium sp. | reverse complement strand
TCGTGGACCGAATGGGGCAGCGCGGTGCGCGTGCCGATCGTGACCGGCGCCGAGCCCGGCCCGGTCCCCGGGCGCTGACCGGCCGCCGCATCCGCGTGGGAGAATACTGCGGATGAGCGATACCGCCCTGCCCTCCGCCCTCGCCGAGATCCGTGAGGACTTCCTGGCGCTCCCCGAGCCCGAGCGGCTGCAGCTGCTCCTCGAGTTCTCGAACGAGCTGCCCGAGATGCCGGCCGAGTTCGCCGACCGTCCCGAGCTGTGCGAACGCGTCGTCGAATGCCAGTCCCCGGTGTTCATCATCGTCGAGGTGTCGGACGACGGGATCGTCGCGATGCACGCGTCGGCGCCGGCCGAGGCGCCCACGACGCGCGGTTTCGCCAGCATCCTCGCGCAGGGGCTCACCGGTCTGACGGCCGACGAGATGCTCGCCGTGCCCGACGACTTCCCGCAGAGCATCGGGCTCACCCGGGCGGTCTCGCCGTTGCGCATCGCGGGCATGACGGGCATGCTGCTGCGCGCCAAGCGTCAGGTGCGCGACAAGCTGGCCGGGTGAACGCCGGATGCTGCTGACCCGGGTGATCCCGGCGCCGATCGACACGATCGACACGGCGGACGCGAATGCCCGCGCGTGGGTGGACGCCGCGTACGCGCCGCCGGCCGATGCGTTCGTGCGGATGAACATGGTCACGTCGCTCACCGGGTCCGCCGCGGGGTCCGACGGCACGAGCGACACCCTCACCAGCCCCATCGACCGGATGGTGCTGCGCGCCGTGCGAGCCGCATCCGATGTCGTCGTCGTGGGCGCCCAGAGCGTCCGCGCCGAGGGCTACATCGTGCCCCGCGCCACCCGGCTCGCGATCGTGACCACATCGGGCCGCCTCGACGGGCACCGGCTGCAGCTCGACGACGATTCCGCCTCGCGCGTGGTCGTGCTCTGCCCCGAGAACCGCGCGGCCAGCGTTCGTGCGGCGAACGCGTCCCTCGGCATCGAGGTGCTCCCCGTGCCCGGCGGGGACGACCTCGCGCCGACCGAGATCGTGCGGGTGCTCGCGGAGCGCGGCTGGGGGCGGATCGTCTGCGAGGGCGGCCCCACGCTCGCGTCGCGATTCGCCCGGGCGGGGGTCGTCGACGAGTACTGCGTCACCGTCGCGCCGCGGATCACGCCGGTCGCGACGCCGTTCCTCCGGCTCGACGCCGAAGCGCCCACCGAGACGGCCGGCCACCTGGTCGACGCGGCCGGCTTCAGCTATCTGCGGCTGCGCCCTCGCGGCTGATGCCGCGTTCGTGCAGCCAGTCCCGGATGCGGCTGGTCCAGCGCTGCTCGTCGTAGTTCCAGAGCTTCGTGTGGCGCGCGCCCTGGAAGACGTCGAGCTCGACGAGGTCGGGGCGGGCATCGGCCAGATCGTGCGAGGCGTCGGAGGGCACGAACCCGTCGTCGTCGCTGTGCAGGATGAGGATCGGGTGCCGCAGCTCCGCCGCCCGCGCGACGACGTCGAGCCGGTCGAACGGGATCGGACGCCCGGTGCGCGTGAACGCGGTGCCCCAGTCCGACTCGAGGGCGGAGATCGCCACGGTGGTGATGGGCTTCGGCAGGTTCATCAGTCGCGCCTGGTAGTCGAGCACGACGCGCCAGTCGACGACGGGCGAGTCGAGCACGATGCCCGCGATGATGTCGCGGTGGGCCGAGCTGAGCGCCAGCTGCAGCACGATGGCACCGCCCATCGACCAGCCCATGAGCACGACCCGGCGGGCTCCCGAGCGGCGGGCGAAGCCGATCGCGGCGTCGACGTCGCGCCACTCCGTCGCACCGAGCCCGTAGGTGCCGGTGCGGCTGCGTGGCGCCTCGCCGTCGTTGCGGTACGACACGACGAGGGTCGTCATCCCGAGCCCGTGCATGAGGGGCACCGCGCGCAGGCATTCCGCGCGGGTCGTGCCGCGCCCGTGCACCTGGATGCACCAGGTGCAGGACGGATCCTCCGCGGGGAAGAGCCATGCCGGACACGGGCCGACGGCCGAGCCGATCAGCTGGGAGGAGAACGGCAGATGCAGCTGCTCGGGACGGTCGTAGTACCACCCGCTGAATGCGGCCTCGGCCGACAGCTGAGAGTCGGGGCCGACGTGGGTGAGCAGCTTGCGCTTGACGCCCCCCTCGTTCTCGGCGAGCACGCTGCCGAGCTTCACGTAGTCCTCGGTGCCGCGGGTGAACAGTCCGTAGCGTCCCGGAAGGACGGTGTCCGCGTTGCGCTCGAGCGTGACGGTCTGCGAACCGGGATCGAGGGCGAGGATGCGGGTGTCCGCGCGGCGGGCCGCGGGCGTGACGACCTGGCGGGCGACACGCAGTGCCACGGCGCCGAGAACGGCGGTCGTCAGCGTCGTGGCGGCGGCCAGGCCCACCAGAGCCCCGCCGAGAGCACCGCGCAGAACGGGAGAGGCGGCGGTTCGGGCGGCGCGCCTGGAGTTCTTCATGGTGCGATCAGCCTAGTCTGTCGCCGTGGCCCACCCCTCTGCCCCGTCCGCGACGCCGTTCGAGGACGCCGTGGCCGAGATCGCCGCCGTCGAGTTCCGCTCCGATCTCGTGGTGCGGCAGATTCCGGCGCCGACCGGCCTCGCACCGCGGGCGATCGCCCTGGCAGGCGACATCCGCCCCGAGTCCGAGGGCGAGTCCGCGTACGGCACCGGGCGCTTCCTCCTGCTGCACGATCCGTCCGAGCCCGAACCGTGGGGAGGCCCCTGGCGCGTGGTGTGCTTCGCGCAGGCCCCCCTCGACACCGACATCGGCGTCGACCCGCTGCTCGCGGACGTCGCATGGTCGTGGCTCGTCGACGCCCTGCGCGCGCACGCCGCGCCGTACCACGCCGCATCCGGCACGGCGACGAAGACCCTGTCGAAGGGTTTCGGCGGTCTCGCGGAGGAGGGCGACGGCGCTCAGATCGAATTGCGGGCATCATGGTCCCCGGTGAACGCGTTCGCCGCTCACGTGGCGGCATGGGCGGAGCTCCTGTGCATGCTCGGCGGGCTCCCGCCGGGTTCCGAGGGAATCGACGTGATCAGATCGAAAGGACAGGCGCGTGGCTGAATACCCCGTGATCGCCGACGACGAAGCTCTCGCGGCCGCGGTGTTCGCCCTCGCGGAGGGCGAGGGCCCGTTCGCGGTCGACGTCGAGCGCGCCTCCGGGTTCCGCTACTCGCAGCGCGCGTACCTCATCCAGATCTACCGGCGCGGATCGGGCGTGTTCCTGCTCGATCCCCCGGAGTTGAGCGACTTCGCGCTCTTGCAAGAGATCCTCGGCACCGAGGAATGGGTGCTCCACGCCGCGAGCCAGGACCTGCCGTCGCTGCGCGAACTCGGACTCGAACCCCCGAGCATCTTCGACACCGAACTCGCCTCGCGGCTGCTCGGCCACGAACGCGTGGGTCTCGGGGCCGTCGTCGAGGAGACGCTCGGCATCACCCTCGCCAAGGCCCACTCCGCCGCCGACTGGTCGACCCGTCCTCTGCCGCAGGGGTGGCTGGAGTATGCCGCGCTCGATGTGCTGCACCTGATCGACGTGCGCGACATCCTGGTGGCGGAGCTCGCCGAGCAGGGCAAGACCGAGATCGCTGCGCAGGAGTTCCGTGCCGTCCTCGAGCGTCCCGCCAAGCCGCCGCGCAGCGACCCCTGGCGACGACTCAGCGGCCTGCACACCGTGCGCGGCCGCCGTGCCCTCGCGATAGCCCGCGAGCTGTGGCTCGCCCGCGAGGAGCTGGCGATCAGCCAGGACGTCGCGCCCGGGCGGCTGGTCCCGGACCGCTCGCTGGTGGCCGCCATCGCCGCGGATCCCGACTCGAAGCGGGCGCTGAGCGCCGTGAAGGAGTTCAACGGACGCGCGAGCCGCAGCGAGCTCGACCGGTGGTGGGCCGCATTCGAACGCGGGCGCGCCGAGACCGTGCTGCCGCCGGAGCGCGTGCCGAGCGACACACTCCCCCCGCCCCGGGCGTGGGCGGACCGCAACCCCGCGGCCGATGCGCGACTCAAGGCCGCGCGTCCGGTGGTCGAGCAGCGCGCCGAAGAACTGCGGATGCCGACCGAGAACCTCCTCACCCCCGAGTTGCTGCGCCGGGTCGCCTGGGATCCGCCCCAGCCGATCGACGCGGCATCCATCGCCGACGCCCTCCGTAAGGCCGGCGCACGCGACTGGCAGGTTCACGAAACCGCACAGTTGATCACCGAAGCCTTTGTGGGTTCCGTGCAAGACCCGGTGAGCACGCCGGAAAGCGGTTCGTAGGTTCGATCCAACCGATTGTTCCCGGCCGGAGCCGTCTTCCTAGGGTGAAGGAAACCCAGACTTTGGAGGCAAGGTGGCCGCTATTTCGGACGTGTACTTCGTCGACGGCATGCGCACCCCGTTCGGTCGCGCCGGCGAGAAGGGCGTGTATTGGAACACCCGCGCGGACGACCTGGTGGTGAAGACGATCATCGGCGTGATGGAGCGCAACCCCGGCGTCCCCGGCGACCGCATCGATGACGTGGCCATCGCCGCCACCAGCCAGACCGGCGACCAGGGGCTGACGCTCGGCCGGTCCGCCGCGATCCTCGCGGGCCTGCCGATGACGGTGCCGGGCTTCGCCATCGACCGGATGTGCGCGGGCGCGATGACGAGCGTGACCACGATGGCGGGTTCGATCGGCATCGGCATGTACGACCTCGCCCTCGCCGGCGGTGTCGAGCACATGGGGCACCACCCGATCGGTGCGAACGCCGATCCGAACCCGCGTTTCGTCGCCGAGAAGATGGTCGATCCGGGCGCACTCAACATGGGTGTCACGGCCGAGCGCATCTTCGACCGCTTCCCGCACCTCACCAAGGAGCGCAGCGACCGGTTCGGGATGCGGAGTCAGCAGAAGGTGCAGGCGGCCTACGACGCCGGCAAGATCCAGCCGGACCTCGTGCCCGTGAGCGTGAAGGACGCCTCCGGCGCCTGGGGCCTCGCAACCGAGGACGAGGGCCGGCGGCCGCAGACGACGATGGCGGATCTGGCAGGGCTCAAGACCCCCTTCCGCCCGCACGGACGAGTGACGGCGGGCACCTCTTCGCCTCTGACCGACGGCGCCACGATGGGCCTGCTCGCCGGCGGCAGCGCGGTCAAGGAATTGGGCCTCGCCCCCAAGATGCGGCTGGTCTCGTTCGCCTTCGCCGGCGTGCAGCCCGAGATCATGGGCATCGGCCCCATCCCCGCCACGGAGAAGGCGCTGCGCAAGGCCGGTCTCACGATCGACGACATCGGCCTGTTCGAGTTGAACGAGGCGTTCGCCATCCAGGTGATCTCGCTCCTCGACCATTTCGGGATCGCCGACGACGACCCGCGCGTCAACCCGTGGGGCGGGGCGATCGCCTTCGGCCACCCGCTCGCCGCATCCGGTGTGCGCCTCATGATCCAGCTGGCGGCCCAGTTCCGCGAGCGCCCGGACGTGCGCTATGGACTGACCGCCATGTGCGTGGGTCTCGGGCAGGGCGGCTCGGTCATCTGGGAGAACCCGTACTTCGACGGCAAGAAGAAGAAGTGAGCGCGACGACGATGACGACGTACGATTCGATCG
>JAVBUN010000095.1:0-16449 GCA_031555335.1 Microbacterium sp. | reverse complement strand
TCGGCGACGATCGATCGCCCGACGGGCGCCTCGACGCGGTCGATCACGACCACGTCCCAGCCCGCGGCGATGCCGTTCTCTGCGATGGCGCGGCCGATGCCGGCCGCCGCACCCGTGACCAACAGGCGATCGACCATGGTGTCCGTTCCTTCGTTGCGTCTGCACTGCATTCGAGCGGCGGCGCACCGGAGCGCGGCCATGCGTGCTCCTCACCCCACCAGGTGGGTGCCCCGCCTGTCCAATACGAATCGCCCCCGGATTGATCCTCTGTGCGACTCAAACGCGGGCCGTGCGCAGATAGGTTCTTGGGAATATTGTTTTCGGGTCGGTGGTTGATGGTGGCGGCGGACGGAGAGGATCCCATGGCTCAGCGCGCGACGGATGATGCCGGCATCCGGCTCTTCGACGCACTCGTGCGCCTCGAGACCGACCTGTGGAACGCGGTCGACCGGGATCTGCTGGCGGCCGGGTCCCCCGGGATCGCTCACCTGCAGGCGCTGCGGATCGTCGCCGCCGACGCGGGCCACTGCCGGGTGCACGAGCTGCGCGAGGGTCTCGGCATCTCCGGCGGCGCCGCGAGCAAGCTCACGGATCGCCTCGCGGCATCGGGCCTCGTCGCCCGCACCGTCAATCCCGAGGATCGGCGCTCCTCCTTCATCGTGCTGACCGACGCCGGGGCTCTCGCCCTGGAGCGGGGGCTGTCGGTCTTCACGGCCGCGCTCGCGCGCTACCTCGCCGGGGACGCATCCGACAGCCGGAGGCTGGCCGATGCCCTCACGGGCCTTCGCGTCGGCATCCCCACCGGCACTCCCCACCCCACCCCTCAGGCAGGAGTCCTTTGATGTCAGAGACCATGCGCGCCGTCGTGATCGATCACCCCGGCGGCCCCGACGTCCTGCAGGTGCGCAACGTGCCGATGCCGACCGCGGGCCCGGGCCAGGTGCTGATCCGGGTGAAGGCGTTCGGATTGAACCGCTCCGAGCTCCACTTCCGCAGCGGCGTGGCGTCGACGGGCTCGTTCCCGCGGATTCCCGGGATCGAGGCGACGGGAGTCGTCGAGGTCGCGCCGGGCGGCGAATTCGCGCCCGGTACCCCGGTGGTCACGATGATGGGCGGGATGGGGCGCACGTTCGACGGCGGCTACGCGGAATTCGTCGTCGTGCCCGCAGGGCAGGTCATCGCCTTCCACAGCGACCTGCCGTGGCGCCAGCTCGGCGCGGTTCCCGAGATGCTGCAGACCGCGTACGGGTCGCTCATGATCGGCGTCGAGGGCGCCCCGGGGCAGTCGTTGCTCGTGCGCGGTGGCACGTCCTCGATCGGGCTGGCGCTGATCGGACTCGCCAAGCTGCACGGCATGACCGTGCTCGCGACCACTCGCCGCGAGGCCGGCCGGGAGCTGCTCGAACGCGCGGGGGCCGACCACGTGCTCATCGACGGCGGCGAGGTCGCGCCCCTCGTCCGGGAGATCTTCCCCGAGGGTGTGGACGGGGCGGTGGAGCTCGTCGGCGTCAACGTCATGCGCGACACGCTGCGCGCTGTGCGCACCGGGGGAGTGGTCTGCTTCACCGGGATGCTGTCGGACGACTGGACGATCAAGGAGTTCTACCCGATGGACTGGCTGCCCAACGGGGTGCGCCTGACCGCGTACTCGGGGGAGGCGTCGGATCTCACCGCCGAGGCGCTGCAGGAGTACCTAAATGCGGTGGCGAGCGGTCGTATCGTGCTGCCCGTCGGCCGGACCTATGCGCTCGACGAGATCGCCGCGGCGCATCGGGACATGGCGGCCGGCGCGGTCGGCGGCAAGGCCGTCGTCGTCCTTTGAGCCGGCGCAGAGCGTCGCGCGGTCTCAGTTCAGCCGGCGCAGCGGGCGCACGCTGCGGTACTCGTGCTGCGTCCAGACCGCGGTGGCGGCGGGGATGTCGCCGATGACGGCGACGGGGAAGCCCGGGGTCGGCGCGGGCTCGAGCGCGTAGCCCTCGGGGAGATCGTCGACGAGCTGACCTGCCCGCGGACCACCCTCCAACACGTACATGACCGCGAATCTAGCGGACGCCCTCGGAAATGGCCGTGGGGGTTGCGCTCGGACGGGCGGCCCGTTCCATCCGGCTTGCATCGAGGGTATGTCGTGGGATAAGACTGTCTTGCTAGGCGAGCTAGTAATCAAGTCGAGAGACCGGCGGATACTCATGGGCAGTCTGTATTACGGCGACAGCGGCGAGCCGATCGACATCCCCGACCGTCTCCTCGCTCACGTGAAGGTGGTGCTCGCGACGAAGCTGCGTCGGAACGAGAGTTTCACGCTCTCGTGGCGCCACACCTCCGGAACCCCCGGCCGGAGCACCATCTGGCTGCAGCCGTCCAGTCCGCTCCGGTTCGTTTTCGACGCGGAAGATGCTGAATCGCTCGACCCCGCGCTGCTGACCTCGCTCGCGAACTCGGCCAACTCGTCGGGCGGAATGAGCATCACGCTCGAGCACGAGCAGGCCGCGAAGGCGACGGTCGCCGCGTAGGACGGCGGCGTCGTGACGAGCGATGGCGCGGGACACCGTGCGCCCGCTCGGCGGGACGCGGAGATGAAGGGACGCACCATGGCGGCACCCGACGAGAAGCGGCAGGACGCGGCGCGAGCCGTGGAGCGCTTGCGATTGGCCGAAGCGAGCCTGTCGCGCCGGCGGCAGACCGAATGCGGGCCGAGCGAGAATGCGCGCGCCGCGATGCGGTTCATCCTCGAGCGGGCCGACCTCGGCGAGTCGGTCACGCCCCGGGAGGTGGCCGCCCACCTCGGGGTGTCCGCGGCCGCGGTCACCGGCATCCTCGACAAGCTCCACGCCGGGCGGATGATCGCCTTCCGTCCGAATCCGGACGATCGACGCAGCAAGCTCATCATGCCGTTCGATCGGTCGATGGATGCGGACGACATCGATCCCGTCACCGCTCGCATCCGCGATGCAGCGGAGGCACTCGATCCCGAGGTGGCGGACGCCGTCGCCGCCTTCATCGACCGGATCACCCGCACGGTCGACCTGGAGTGCCGCTAGGCGGCCGTCGCCGGGCCTTCGCTCAGCCGTCGGCGTGCCGGCTCCGGGCGAGCTCGGTGCTGCTGGTCGGCTCGGGGCCGAGCGCGAGACCGTTCACACCGTTGGCCTCGGTCATCATCTGATCGAGCCATTCGCGGTTGAGCGCGGGACTCCGGCTGCCGTAGAACGAGAACACCAGCGACACGGCGGGGTGTATCCACAGACTCCGCGTCCCCATGCCGTGCGGGTCCGGTACGTGGAAAAGGAAGGGCTCCCCGCGCCGCAGCTTGTTCATGAAGACGACACGCAGATGTGCGAGAGCGCGATCTTCGATATCGAACGATTGCGTTCCCGCATCGTAAAGCAACTGACCCACATGCAGAGCATACATCGAGCGAGGGATTAACTAACTTAGCTTAAGCCGGTTAACTACTTCGTGAACGGCGTCGAGGCGCGTCGCGTCGCCGGCCTCCCGACAACCGCGGCACCGTGACCCACAGCACGAGAACGACGACCACCCCGGCGATCGTCGCGATGACGGCGGCGGTGCGTCCCACCGCGACATCGAAGATGAGCGTCGTCACCCCGATGCTGAGGATCCCGATGGTGACGAGATCGATGGCGACGATCCTCGCTGCGACGATCACCAGACGGGGTTTTCGTCCTCGCGCGAAGAACGTGCGGTGGAGGGCGACCGGAGTCAGGGCGAGCAGCGACGACCCGGCCGCGAGGGCGACGAGGGTCACGTACAGCGCAACCTGCAGGGCGTCGAGGTCCGCGAACCGCGGCTGGAATGCCACGGCGAGCAGGAAGCCCGTGAGGATCTGCGCGCCGGTCTGCATGACGCGCAACTCCTGCAGCAGCTCGTCCCAATTCCGGTCGGCGCGCTCGTTCTCGCTCTCGCTGCGACCGTCGCGGGGCCGGGTGTCATCCGTCGGTGCGTCCATGGTGAGGAGGACTAGCAGATCGTGATCCGGCTCGCCAGTCCCCCCGGTCGGGCGGCACCCCTCGCCAGGATCGGATGCGACACGACGAGTTTGGAGTTCCGATGCTGCACGCGATGAGCGCGGACCGTCCCGAGGTGGACGCGTTACCGCCGACGGAGCCGATCACGCTGCCGTTCGCCGACGGGGCCGCCGCCCTCGACGACGCGGGCCAGTCGTTCCCCGCGGTGTGGGTGCGGGTTGCGTCGGGGCTCCACGTGGCCAGCTCCCGGGCGACGTTCGTCGGCACGATCACCGAGACGCCGCGAGGCTTCGAGACCATGGACGGCGCCGGGCGCCCGCGCGGCGCCTTCGCGACGCTGGATGCGGCGAAGACGGCGCTCGAGGCGTGCGCACGGGCGTCCCGGTTCGGGACGCCCGCACCCGCCCGGCTCGCCACGGTGGCGTAGCCCGGTTCACTCCCGGCGGCTCGGGCCCCGATCCTGCGCCCCGACGCCCTCACCGGCGGCGTCGCGCGGGGCGGGTGCCTCCGCGGCGGGCTCGTGGTCTGCGGGGGATACCGTCCCGCGCTGGGCGGCCTCGAGACGCTCCGCCTCGTCGCCGCCGATCGCCTCGCCGCGCGCGACGAGCCCCGCCACGTCCGACAACGGGATCTGCTTCAAGAACAGGGCGAGCACGAAGGCGATCGCGATGAAGGGGATGAGGTACCAGAACACCGGTGCCAGGGCGTCCGCGTACGCGGTGACCACGCCTTCTCGCACACTGTCCGGCAGCTGGGCGAGGGTCGAGGGGTCGATCGTCGCGGTCGCGTCGGCCGCGTCCGACGCCGACGCCCCCGCATCCGTGAAGACACCCCTCAGATTCTCGGTGAGTCGGCTCGTGAACAGCGCCCCGAACACGGCGGTGCCCAGGGCCGCCCCCATCTCGCGGAAGTAGTTGTTCGCGCTGGTGGCGGTGCCGATCTCGGCAGCCGGCACGGCGTTCTGCACGACGAGCACAACGACCTGCATGATGAGGCCGAGTCCCGCGCCGAAGAAGAACAGGTAGACGCAGATCAGCCAGATCGGGGTGGATGCGGCGAGGGCCGTCATCGCCGCCATGGCGCCGCCCGTGATCAGGGTGCCGAGGATCGGGAAGATCTTGTACTTGCCGGTGCGGGAGATGAGGATGCCCGAGCCGATGGCGGTTCCCATGAGGCCGACCATCATCGGCAGCATCAAGAGGCCCGACTCCGCGGCCGAGGTGCCGGAGGACATCTGCAGGAACGTGGGCACGAATCCGATGGCGGCGAACATGCCGATGCCGAGCACCAGCCCGATGCCGGTGGCGGTCACGAAGATCCGGTTCCGGAAGAGCGAGAGGGGCATGATCGGGTCCTGGGCCCGCGACTCGGTCAGGATGAACAGGCCGACCGCGACCGCGAGGCCGAGCGCCCAGGACCAGGTCGTCATCGAGCCCCAGCCCACCTCTGCGTCGCCGCCGAAATCGGTGAACATGATGAGGCAGGTCGTGGCGATGGACAGGAAGACCACGCCGAGCCAGTCGATTCGCAGCGTCGCCCGCTTGTTCGGCAGCTTGAGGGCGACGAGCGCGATGACGAACGCCGCGATGCCGACGGGGATGTTGATGTAGAACGCCCACTGCCAGGTGAGGTGGTCCACGAAGAACCCGCCGAGCAGGGGTCCCGCCACCGCCGAGAGGCCGAAGATCGCCCCGAGCGGGCCGAGGTACTTGCCGCGCTCGGATGCCGGCACGATGTCGGCGATGATCGCCTGCGAGAGGATCATCAGTCCGCCGCCGCCGAGACCCTGGATCGCACGGAAGACGACGAACATCCAGAAGTCGGTGGCGAATGCGCAGCCCACCGAGGCGAGCGTGAAGATCGCGATCGCCACAAGGAAGAGCCGTCGTCGCCCGAGCACGTCGCCGAACTTGCCGTAGATCGGCATGACGATCGTGGTCGCGAGGATGTAGGCCGTCGTGATCCACACCTGATGCTCGACCCCGCCGAGCTGACCCACGATCGTCGGCATGGCGGTCGAGACGATCGTCTGATCGAGGCTGGACAGCAGCATCCCGGCGATCAGCGCGGAGAAGATGATCCAGATGCGACGCTTCGTGAGCAGCATCGGGGCGCCCGAAGAGGCGACGGTGGGGGTCGTGGCGGTGGTCATGCGCGGCTTCCGGTATCGAGGGTGTCGGGGTGGATGGTCTGGGTGGCGAAGAGGTCGCGGCCCGCGGCGAGTCGCTCGGCGTAGAGCTGCTCGAACGAGCGGTCGTGGCTGCCGGTGAGGAACGCCTCGGTGGCGGAGCGTCCGATCATGCCGATGAGCTGCGCGGCGAGCGCGGCGCGGAGGTCCCCCTCGGGCAGGCCCTCGCGCCGCTCGATGAGGACGGCGTCCGAGCGCTCCATGAGGGCGACGTGCTGGATCATCCGGGGGATCAGCCGCGGTTCCCGCTCGACCGCGGCGAAGAGCTCGGCCGCGGTCTCGGGCCCGACGTCCATGCGCGACCAGCGTTCGGCGGTGAGGGCGGCGAGGTCGTCGAGCAGCGTCGGGGACAGCGTGCCGGGGGAGCCATCGCCCGCGGCGAGGAAGGCGGCCTCGGCGTCGGCGTCGGCGCGGTGCGCCGGGATGCCCAGCACGGCATCCTCCTTGGACGCGAAGTAGTTGAAGAACGTGCGGCGGGAGACGCCCGCGTCCTCGCAGACCTGCTCGACGGTGAAGCCCGAGAGGCCGACGGCGGCGGTCAGCCGGCGCGCGCCGCGGACCAGCGTGCGCTCGGTGTCGACGCGGCGCCGCTCTCTCGGACTCTCTGCACTATGGGGCACGGAGTGCATCATTGCACTCCTGGGTCGATAGTGCAAAGTTGGGTGCACGACGTGCGGGGTGCGTGAGGAAAGCCCGCACCGGCGTTCGGATTCCGTAAGGATGCCGCCGGCGCTGCCCGGGTCGCGATTCGATCGTCTCCGGCGCCCGATCCGGGTGCCCGCGTGCTCGCCACGCGCCCTGCATCCGGGAGATCCGCTGTGCTCGATGTGATCTACGTCGCCGTGACGATCGCGCTGTTCGCGCTCGTCGCCCTCATCGCCAAGGGGGTCGAGAGGCTGTGACCGTACTATCGCTCGTCGCCGTCCTTCTCGGCGTCTCCGCCGTCGTCTACCTGCTGGTAGCGCTCCTGAAGCCGGAGCGGTTCTGATGGGCGCGGCGACGATCTGGGCCGGTGTCCTCCAGATCGCCACCCTCGTGCTCGTCCTGGCGCTGCTCTATCGCCCGCTCGGCGACCTGATCGCCCGCATCTACACGACCACCACGGACGCGCGCGTCGAGCGCGGCGTGTACCGGCTGATCGGGGTGGACCCGCGTTCCGAGCAGACCTGGCAGACCTATCTGCGGGGCGTGCTGGTCTTCTCGGCCGTCGGGGTGCTGTTCGTCTACCTGCTGCAGCGCGGTCAGGAGCTGCTGCCGTGGTCGTTGGGCCTGCCGGCCGTGCCGGAGGGCCTCGCCTTCAACACGGCCGTCTCGTTCGTGACGAACACCAACTGGCAGTCGTACTCGCCCGAACTGACGCTCGGGTACACCGTGCAGTTCGCTGGTCTCGCGGTGCAGAACTTCGTCTCCGCGGCGGTCGGCATCGCCGTCGCCATCGCCCTCGTCCGCGGATTCGCGCGACGCGGGTCGGGGACGATCGGCAACTTCTGGGTCGATCTCGTGCGCGGGATCACCCGGTTGCTCCTCCCGCTCGCGCTCGTCGCCGCCGTCGCCCTCCTCATCGGCGGCGTGGTGCAGAACGTCGCCGGCTTCACGGAGGTCTCGACCCTGGGCGGGCAGACCCAGCTCGTCCCGGGCGGCCCGGTCGCCTCGCAAGAAGCCATCAAGCAGCTCGGCACGAACGGCGGCGGATTCTTCAACGCCAACTCCGCCCACCCGTTCGAGAACCCGACGCCGTGGACCAACATCCTGCAGCTCGTGCTCATGCTCGCGATCCCGGTCGCGCTGCCGCGCGCGTTCGGGCGCATCGTGGGCGACAACCGGCAGGGGTACGCGATCCTCGCGGTCATGGCGACGCTCTTCGTGCTGTCGACGACGGCCGTCACCTGGCTCGAATCCCTCGGTCTCGGCACCGCGCCGCAGCTTGCCGGCTCGGCCATGGAGGGCAAGGAGGACCGCTTCGGCATCCTCGGGTCCACCCTGTATGCCGCGAGCACGACGCTCACCTCCACGGGCGCCGTCAACTCGATGCACGACTCGTACACCGCGCTCGGCGGGATGGTGCCGATCGTCAACATGATGCTCGGCGAGATCGCGCCCGGCGGCGTCGGGTCGGGGCTCTACGGACTGCTCGTGCTCGCCGTGATCGCCGTCTTCGTCGGCGGCCTGCTCGTGGGGCGCACCCCGGAATTCCTGGGCAAGAAGATGGGGCCGCGGGAGATGAAGCTCGCGAGCCTCTACATCCTGGTGACCCCGACGCTGGTGCTCGCCGGCACGGCTCTGAGCTTCGCCATCCCCGCGGTGCGCGCCGACGTCGAATCGACGTCGATCTGGAACCCGGGTGTCCACGGGCTCGGCGAGGTGCTCTACGCGTTCACCTCGGCCGCCAACAACAACGGCTCCGCCTTCGCCGGCCTCACCGCGAACACGCCCTGGTTCAACACGGCGCTCGGGATCGCGATGCTGCTGGGCCGGTTCGTGCCGCTCGCGCTCGTGCTCGCGCTCGCCGGGTCGCTCGCCGCGCAGGAGCGCGTGCCGAACACGGCGGGGACACTCCCCACCCATCGGCCGCAGTTCGTCGGGCTCCTCACCGTCGTCGCCGTCGTCATCACCGCGCTCACCTATTTCCCCGTTCTCACGCTGGGTCCCCTGGCGGAAGGGCTTGCCTGATCGATATGTCCGTACACACCGAAACCCGTCCCGAGCCGTCGTCGTCCGCACCCGCGGCCGCCCGTACCGGAGCGCAACGCGCGTTCAGTGCCGGGGCGCTGCTGCAGGCGCTCCCCGGGGCCCTGCGCAAACTCGACCCGCGTGCGCTGTGGCGCAATCCGGTCATGTTCCTCGTGTGGGTCGGCGCCGCCCTCACCACCGTCATCGCGATCGCGGAGCCGTTCCTCGGCGGCGCCGAGGCGTCAGGTGGCGCGGCCGCCCCCGTCGGGTTCACCTGGGGGATCGCGATCTGGCTGTGGGTGACCGTGCTGTTCGCGAACCTCGCGGAATCCGTGGCCGAGGGCCGCGGCAAGGCGCAGGCGGCGACGCTGCGTCAGACCCGGTCGAGCACGATGGCGCGACGGGTGCGCGAGTACGACCCGGCGACGGATGCGGACGCCACCCGGGTCTTCCTGGACGAGGTCGCCTCGGGCGAGCTGCGCCCCGGAGACGTCGTCGTGGTGGCGACGGGGGAACTCATCCCCGGCGACGGCGACATCATCGCCGGCATCGCCACGGTCGACGAGTCCGCCATCACCGGCGAGTCCGCCCCGGTCGTCCGCGAATCCGGCGGCGACCGCAGCGCCGTCACGGGCGGCACCCGGGTGCTCAGCGACCGCATCGTGGTGCGGATCACCTCGAAGCCCGGAGAGACGTTCGTCGATCGCATGATCGCCCTCGTCGAGGGGGCGAGCCGGCAGAAGACGCCCAACGAGATCGCACTCGGCATCCTGCTCGCGAGCCTGTCCATCGTGTTCGTCGTCGTCGCTCTGACGCTGAACCCCATCGCGTCGTACGCGGCGTCGCCCGTCAGTATCCCGGTGCTGGTGGCGCTGCTGGTGTGCCTCATCCCGACGACGATCGGCGCGCTCCTGTCGGCGATCGGCATCGCGGGCATGGACCGGCTCGTGCAGCGGAACGTGCTGGCGATGTCGGGCCGTGCCGTCGAGGCGGCGGGGGACGTCACGACGCTGCTGCTGGACAAGACCGGCACCATCACCTACGGCAACCGGCAGGCCGCGGACTTCGTGCGGATGCCGGGCGTCGGCGACGACGAGCTCGCCCGTGCGGCGGCGCTCTCCTCGCTGGCCGACCCGACGCCCGAGGGCACCTCGGTCGTCGAGCTCGCCGCGAGCCGCGGCATCCGCGTCACCGAACCCGCCGGCGCGGTCGTCGTGCCCTTCACCGCGCAGACCCGTATGAGCGGTCTCGACCTCGCCGACGGCGGCCGCATCCGCAAGGGCGCCGGCTCCGCCGTCATGGCGTGGCTCGACGCCGAGGGCGCGCCGCTGCCGACCGCGACCCGCGCGCAGCTCGTGAGCGAGACCGACGCGATCGCGGCCTCGGGCGGCACGCCGCTCGTCGTCGCGACGATCGACGGCGCCGGCGCCGGGGTGGTGCTGGGCGTCATCCACCTGAAGGACATCGTCAAGGCGGGCCTGCGCGAACGATTCGAAGAGCTGCGCGCCATGGGCATCCGCACCGTCATGATCACCGGCGACAACCCCCTCACCGCGAAGGCGATCGCCGCCGAGGCCGGGGTCGACGACTACCTCGCCGAGGCGACCCCCGAGGACAAGCTCGCCCTCATCCAGCGCGAGCAGGCCGGCGGCAACCTCGTGGCGATGACCGGCGACGGCACGAACGACGCCCCCGCGCTCGCGCAGGCGGACGTGGGCGTCGCGATGAACACCGGCACGTCGGCCGCGAAGGAGGCCGGCAACATGGTCGACCTCGACTCCGACCCGACGAAGCTCATCGACATCGTGCGCATCGGCAAGCAGCTGCTCATCACCCGCGGGGCGCTGACCACGTTCTCGCTCGCGAACGACATCGCCAAGTACTTCGCCATCATCCCGGCGATGTTCATGGGGGTGTTCCCGGGGCTCGCCGCGCTGAACGTCATGCAGCTGCACTCGCCGGCCTCCGCCGTCACGAGCGCGATCATCTTCAACGCGATCGTCATCGTCGCCCTGATCCCGCTCGCGCTCCGCGGCGTACGGTACCGGCCGGCGACCGCGTCGCAGATCCTCAGCCGCAACCTGCTCGTCTACGGGCTCGGCGGCGTCCTCGTGCCCTTCATCGGCATCAAGCTCATCGACCTCGTCGTGAGCCTCGTCCCGGGCTTCTGAGCCCGCATCCAGGGAGACTCTCTCGTGTCCGCATTCCGCACCACCCTCCGCCAGACCGGTGTCGCCGTCCGCGCGATGCTCGTCGCGACCCTCGTCCTCGGCATCGGCTACACCGCCGTCGTCACCGGCATCGGGCAGCTGCTGCTGCCCGCGCAGGCGAACGGGTCGCTCGTGCGCGACGCGGCCGGCGACGTCGTCGGCAGCGCGCTCCTCGGGCAGTCCTTCACGGATGCCGACGGTGCGCCGCTGCCGCAGTACTTCCAGTCCCGGCCCTCCGCCGCGGGCGACGGCTACGACGGCGGCGCGTCCTCCGGCTCGAACCTCGGCCCGGAGAACCCGGACCTCGTCGCCGCCATCGAGGAGCGTCGTGCGCAGATCGCCGCGTTCGAGGGCGTCGACGAGGCGCAGATCCCGGCGGATGCGGTGACCGCATCCGCCTCGGGACTTGACCCCCACATCAGTCCCGCGTACGCCGCGCTGCAGGTGCCGCGCGTGGCGGTGGAGCGGGGCATCGCCGAGGCGGAGGTGCGCGCGCTCGTGGCGGCGCACACGACCGATCGCGACCTCGGGTTCCTCGGCGAGCCGCGGGTGAACGTGCTCGAGCTGAACCTCGCGCTCGACGCGCTGCCGTGACGAGGATAATCGCTTCCGTGATCACCGTTCCCGCCCGCGCCTCCCGGGCTCGCGCTTCCCGGGTTCGCTCGTCGCAAAGGCGGCGTGCGTGCGCGTCGTACCCCGTTTTTGCGGCGAGTGAGCGGATGGTGCCCGCCCGCGCCTTTCGCGCTCGCGCTTCCCGGGTTTGCTCGTCGCAAAGGGGGAGTGCGCGCGCGTCGTACCCCGCTTTTGCGGCGAGTGAAGCGGCTGGGGACGTGCGGCGATGAAGCGCGGGCGACTGCGGGTGCTGCTCGGTGCGGCGCCGGGCGTCGGCAAGACGTTCGAGATGCTGCAGGAGGGGCACCGGCTCGCCCAGGACGGCCGCGATGTCGTCATCGCGGTCGTCGAGACCCACGGTCGCGCCGCGACCGCCGCCGCCTCCGCGGGGCTCGAGCAGGTGCCGCGACGCACCGTCTCGCACCGGGGCGTGGAGCTCGAGGAGATGGATCTCGACGCCGTGCTCGAGCGGCATCCGGATCTCGCGCTCGTCGACGAGCTCGCCCACACGAACGCCCCCGGGTCCCCCCACGGCAAGCGCTGGGAGGACGTCGAGGCGCTCCTCGATGCAGGGATCGACGTGGTCACGACGGTCAACGTGCAGCACATCGCGTCGCTGGGCGACGTCGTCGAACGGATCACCGGCGTCGCCCAGCGCGAGACGGTGCCGGATGCGGTGGTGCGCCGTGCGGATCAGGTCGAGGTCGTCGACCTCGCCCCGGCGGCGCTGCGAGACCGGCTCTCGGCCGGGCTCGTGTACCCCGCCGAGCGCGTCGACGCGGCACTGTCGAACTACTTCCGGCTCGGCAACCTCACCGCCCTGCGCGAGCTCGCGCTGCTGTGGCTCGCCGACGAGGTCGACAGCGCGCTGCAGACCTACCGCGCCGAGCACGGCATCCGCGGCAGCTGGCAGGCGCGCGAGCGGGTCGTGGTCGCCCTCACGGGCGGGCCCGAGGGGGAGACACTGCTGCGGCGCGGGGCACGGATCGCCGCGCGCTCGGCCGGAGGGGAACTGCTCGCCGTGCACGTGTCGCGGCAGGACGGACTGCGCCGCGCGGATCCCGCCGCCCTCGCCCGTCAGCGCGTGCTGGTCGAGACACTCGGCGGCACGTATCACCAGGTCGTCGGCGAGGACGTGCCGCGCAGCCTCGTCGAGTTCGCGCGGTCGGTGGGCGCCAGCCAGCTGGTGATCGGCGTCAGCCGCCGCGGCCGGCTCGCCGCGGCCCTCAGCGGACCCGGGATCGGCGCGACGGTGATCCGCGAGTCCGGCGACATCGACGTGCACATCGTCACCCACGCCGCGGCCGGGGGCAGGTTCCGGCTCCCGCGGATGCAACGCGGCGCGCTGAGCGTGAAACGCCGCATCCTGGGCTTCGCCGTCGCCCTCGTCTTCGGGCCGATCCTCTCGGTGGTGCTCTACAGCTTCCGCAGCGACGAATCGATCACCTCGGACGTGCTGGCCTATCAGCTGCTCGTCGTGATCGTCGCCCTCGTCGGCGGCATCTGGCCGGCCCTGTTCGCGGCGGTGCTGTCGGGTCTCACCCTCGACTTCCTCTTCGTCGCCCCGCAGTTCACGATCTCGATCCAGCATCCGCTGCACGCCCTTGCCCTCGCCCTGTACGTCGTCATCGCGATCCTGGTGAGCTACATCGTCGACCAGGCCGCGCGGCGCACCCGGCGGGCCGAGCGCGCGGCGGCGGAGTCCGAGCTGCTGGCGACCGTCGCCGGGTCCGTCCTGCGCGGTGAGAACGCGGTGGCAGCCCTCGTCGGTCGCACGCGCGAGGCGTTCGCGCTCGCGGGCGTGCGCCTGGTCGCCGCGGACGGCACGGTGCTCGCGACCGACGGCGAGCCGGTGCGCGGCGGGGCCTTCACGACGCTCGCCGTCGGGGGCGACGGCGAGGCGCCGCGCGCGACCCTCGAACTGCACGGCGCGGTGCCGGATGCGGCGGCCCGCCGCCTGCTCGACGTGATCGTCGCACAGCTCGCCGCGGCGATCGAGCACACCGACCTCAGCGCGACGGCCCGGGAGGCGGATGCGCTCGCCGAGACCGACCAGGTGCGCAGCGCCCTGCTCTCGGCGGTGAGTCACGACCTGCGCCGACCCCTCGCGGCGGCCGTCGCGGCCGTCGGGGGTGTGCGCGCCGCGGGCGACCGGCTGAGCGCGGCGGATCGCGCGGAGCTGCTCGCCACCGCGGACGAGAGCCTCGCGACGCTGTCGACCCTCGTGACGGACCTGCTCGATGTCAGCCGCGTGCAGGCGGGGGTGCTCGCCGTCTCGCTCGCGCCCGTCGACGCGGCCGGCAGTGTGCTGGCCGCGCTCGACGAGCTCGCCCTCGGCCCCGAGGACGTCGAGCTCGCCCTCGACGGCGCGCTTCCCGCCCTCCGCGCCGACGCCGTGCTGCTGCAGCGGGTGCTGGTGAACGTGCTGGCGAACGCCCACCGTCACGCGCCGCCGGGAACACGCGTGCGCGTGGCGACGAGCCGGCTCGGGCCGGTGGCCGAGATCCGCGTGATCGATCGGGGAAGCGGGGTTCCCGCCGAGCGGCGCGACGAGATGTTCGCCCCGTTCCAGCGCATGGGCGACACCGACAACACCGTCGGGCTGGGGCTCGGCCTCGCCCTGTCGCGGGGGTTCGTCGAGGGCATGGGCGGCGCGCTCACGCCCGAGGATACGCCCGGTGGCGGCCTGACGATGGTCATCGCCCTCCCCGTCGCGGACGAGGGCGAGCTCCCGCAGGCTCATGCGGACGAGGGTGAGTTCCCCGCCTCGGACGCCGACTCCACCGGCCGAGGCGAGAGGATGGCGGAATGAAGATCCTCGTCGCGGACGACGACCCGCAGCTCGTACGGGCGCTCCGGATCACGCTCGCGGCCCACGGGTACGACGTGGTGGCGGCCGCGGACGGCGCGAGCGCGATCACGACGGCGGCGCAGACGCATCCGGATCTCGTGCTCCTGGATCTCGGCATGCCGCACCTCGACGGCGTGCAGGTCATCGAGGCGCTGCGCGGCTGGACGGCGGTGCCCATCATCGTGGTGTCGGGGCGCACCGGGTCCGCCGACAAGGTCGACGCGCTGGATGCGGGTGCCGACGACTACGTGACCAAGCCGTTCCAGATCGACGAGCTGCTCGCGCGCCTGCGGGCGCTCAGCCGTCGCGCGTCGCCCGCGGTCGATGCCCCGGTCGTGCGCTTCGGCGACGTCGAGCTCGACCTCGCGGCCAAGGCGGTGACCCGCGGGGGCGTGCGCGTGCACCTCACGCCCACCGAATGGCGGATGCTGGAGTTCCTCGCCCGCCATCCCGGCGCACTCGTCACCCGGCAGTCGCTGCTCAAGGAGATCTGGGCGAGCGAGCAGGTGTCGGATTCGGGCTACCTGCGGCTGTACATGTCGCAGCTGCGGAAGAAGCTCGAGGCGGACCCCGCTCGCCCCGTGCACCTGCTCACCGAGGCCGGCATGGGCTACCGGCTGCTCACGGACGGCTGAGCGGCGGCGTCGGCGGCGGGTGCGGATGCGGCGCCGAGCGCGGCGGTGAACGCGGCGTGGTCGGCCCGTGACACGTCGGCGTAGGCGTACGCCCACGCGACGAGCGACTCCGCCAGCACGCGACCGCTGCCGATGTAGCCGGCGATCGTGGCCGACGAGGGGGCCTGGCTGTGCGCGCGGGCGAGGGTCACCCCGCACGCCTGCGCGTACGTCGCGAACGCGGCATCCTCGAGGGTCTCGGCGTCGATGCCGCCCTTCATGTCGTGGAACTGCCGCACGTACAGGTCGACGCCGTCCGCGCGCAGGTAGCCGAGGAACGGATCCGACAGCGCCTGCAGCGAGCGCTGCAGCGCGACCACCCGGCCGCCCTCGCCATGCGCCGCGATGTGGGCGCGGAGAGCGGCCGGCTGCGGGATGCCGCCGTACTCCTCGAGCACGCTCCGGCCCGCCTCCTTGGACTGCATGATGAGCGCGTTGCCGTCGCCGTCCTGCAGCAGCAGCAGCGCGCAGCGGGTGCCGACGCTGCCGACGCCCACCACCCGACGGGCCGCGTCCGCGGGGGTGTAGGCGCTCATCAGCAGCCGCACGTCCGCCTGCGCCGACGAGAGGTAGCGCGTCACGTACTCGCTGACGCGCTCCATCACGCCGTCCATGTGCATCATGGTCGGCGGGTTCTCGAGGAAGCGCAGCCGGCCGTCGTCGCCCCGTGCGGTCAGCTTGCGCGCCGCGCGCTCGCCGGTGCGCTTGTGCGCCTCGCGGATCGCCGACCGCAGCGCCCGGCGCGAGGCCTCGTCGAGTCCCGAAGTGCCCACCGCCGGGTCGAAATGGGTGAAGTAGCGGGCGACGGGCGAGAGCGCGGTGCTGCCCGAGATGGCGCGGGCGTAGGCACGCACGGCGCCGCGTGCCGCATCCGTCGTCGCCTTCTCGTCGCGGCTCGTCGCCTGGCCGGCGATGACGATGCTCGTGACGAGCCGCTTCACGTCCCACTCCCAGGGCGCCCAGGCCGCTTCGTCGAAGTCGTTGAGATCGAAGACGAGGGTGCGCTGCGGTGAGGCGTAGAAGCCGAAGTTGGCGATGTGGGCGTCGCCGCAGGAGGGCACGAGGATGCCGGTGTGCGGGTCGGCGGCGAGGTCGGCGGCCATGAGGGCCGCGGTGCCGCGATAGAACGCGAACGCGCTCTGCGCCATCCGCTCGCCGCGAAGCGGCACGAGCTCGGGGACGCGCGTCGCATTCTGCGCGGCGAGGATGCCGAGCGGGTCGCGGCCGTGCGCCGTGAGGGTGCCGAGCGAGCGGCGCGGGA
>JAVBUN010000321.1:0-15050 GCA_031555335.1 Microbacterium sp. | reverse complement strand
CGCACCCGTATCGCCTTGACGGAGCAGGGCACGGCCCTCGCGCGCGGCGTCCGGGGTCAGCGCCGGGAGGCGGTGACGCAGGCGCTCGCCGCGCTCACGCCGGCGGAGCAGGCCGAGCTGGCGCGACTGCTCACGAAGTTCGCGGAGGGATGGCCGCAATGATGACCGCCACCACACGCACGGCGGACCGCGCATGACCGTCACGTATCGACGTGCGGCGCTCCGCGACATCGAGCCCGACACGCTCTATCGCGTCCTGTGGTTGCGGCTGCGCGTCTTCGTCGTCGAGCAGCAGGCCGCCTATCCGGAGCTCGACGGCCGCGACCTCGAGCCCGACGCCGAGCTGTTGTGGGCCGAGGAGGGCGGCGAGGTCGTCGCGACCCTGCGACTGCTGCACGACCCCGGCCGCGCGGGTGCCTCTGCCGCCGCGCGGATCGGCCGGGTGGCCACGGATGCAGCCGCGCGCGGGCGCGGGATCGCCGCCGAGCTCATGCGTCGCGCGGTCGTGCGCGCCGAGGAACGGTGGCCGCAGCATCCGATCGTGCTCGATGCGCAGCAGCACCTCGGCGACTGGTACGCCCGGTTCGGGTTCGCCACCAGCGGCGAGGCGTTCGAGGAGGACGGCATCCCGCACATCCCGATGCGCCGCCCCGCGCCGCGTCCCTGACCCCCCTCGCGCCGCGCTCCTGACCGCCCCCGCGCCGCGTCCCTGACCCCTCCCCTGGCCTCCCCGCGCCGCGTCCCTCACCGCCCCCGCGCCGCGTCCCCATCCATCCGCGAGACAGCATCCGTTCTACGAAACAGCATGGAATCCAGTCCGTCTGGTGGAGCGGATGCTGTTTCGCGGGAGAGGGCCAGGGGGCGGGGGTGGGAATGCGGGGCGGTGGGGCTGCGGTTGGGGCGAGTATGACGACAGTGGGAATCATCGGAGCAGGACACATCGGATCGACCCTCGCGCGCGGCCTCGTGGATCGCGGCTACGACGTGGTGATCAGCAACTCCCGCGGGCCCGAGACGCTCGGCGATCTCGTCGCCGACCTCGGCGAGCGGGCGGCCGCCGGCACGGCGCAGGATGCGGCCGAGCGGGGCGAGTGGGTCATCGTGACAGTGCCCCTCGCGGCGATCGCCGACGTGCCGGTCGCACCGCTCGCGGGCAAGACCGTGCTCGACACGAACAACTACTACTGGGAGCGCGACGGCCGCATCCCGGCCCTCGAGGAGAAGCGCACCACGACGTCGCAGATGCTGCAGGAGCACCTGCCCGAGTCGACCGTGGTCAAGGGCTTCAACCACATCATGTCGGGGCAGATCCTCACCGATGGCTCGCCCGCGGGGACGCCCGGTCGCCGCGCGCTGGCGACATCGAGCGACTCGGCGGAGGCCGTGGCGTTCATCACCGCCCTCTACGACGAGTTCGGCTTCGACACCGTGAACATCGGCCCGCTCGCCGACAGCTGGCGCGTCGAGCGCGACCAGCCGGCGTACGTCGTGCCGCAGAACGCCGAGGAGCTCACGGCGAACCTCGCCCGCGCCACGCGCTGACCGCATCCGCCCGCCCCGCCCCCGCGCCGGCCCCGCCCCGCGTCGCGAGACAGCAGCCGCACCACGAGACAGCACGCGTTCCACGCTGTTTCGTGGAACGGATGCAGTCTCGCGGGGCCGGGCGGGGGTGAGCGGCGGTGGGGCCGAGCGGGGGTGAGCGGCGGCGGGGTGAGCGGCGGTGGGCGGGGTGAGCGGCGCTCAGGGGCGCCGGGCGGCGGAGCGCACCGGGATCAGCAGCAGCAGCCCGATCAGCAGCACGAGCACGATGCCGAGGATGCCCCAGTACTGCGCGCCGCCGATGGTGACGAACAGGCCGAAGGCGGTCGGCGCGAGGAACACCGCCGCGCGCCCCGTCGTGGCGTAGAGGCCGAACACCTCGCCCTCGCGTCCGGCGGGAATGAGCCGGGCGAGGAACGTGCGGGATGCGGACTGCGCCGGCCCCACGAAGAGGCACAGGATCAGACCGAAGATCCAGAACATCGTCTGGCCGCCGTCGTGGAAGAGGAACACGCAGGTTCCGCTGACGATGAGGCCGACGAGCGAGACGATGATCAGCGGTTTCGGTCCGAACCGGTCGTCGAGGGATCCGGATGCAATCGTCGCGACCCCGGCGACCACGTTCGCGGCGATCGCGAACACGATGACCTCGCCGGCGCTGAACCCGAAGGTGCCCGCCGCGAGCACGCCGCCGTAGGTGAAGACCCCGGTCAGGCCGTCGCGGAAGATCGCGCTCGAGAGCAGGAAGTACACCGTGTGCCGGCTCTCGCGCCAGAGCTTCGCGATGTCGCGGAAGAGCAGGCGATACGAGGCGAAGAAGCCCACGCGCGTGCGCGCGGGGGCGATCGGTGCGTTCTCGGGCACGGCGAAGAAGACCGGAATCGCCGAGAGTGCGAACCACAGCGCGGCGACCACCATCGACACGCGCACCGCCATGCCGTCCGCGCCGGTGACGCCGAACAGCCCCACCTCGGGGTTGATGAACCCGAAGTAGACGATGAGCAGCAGCACGATGCCGCCGAGGTACCCCATCCCCCAGCCGAATCCCGACACCTTCCCGACCGTGCGCGGAGTGGAGACCTGCGCCAGCATCGCGTTGTAGTTGACCCCGGCCAGTTCGTAGAACACGGTGCCGAGCGCCAGCAGCGCGAGCCCGAACCACAGGTACGCCGGATCCGGTTGCACGAAGAACATGAGGGCGAGCACGACCACCACGACCGCGGTGTTGATGGCGAGCCAGCGCTTGCGATGGGCGGATGCGTCGGAGCGCTGCCCGACGACGGGCGCCGTGAGCAGCACGACGATGCCGGCGCCCGCGAGCGCCCATGACAGTGCGGCGGAGGTCGCGGTGGCATCGCCGAACGACGAGCTCGTCAGGTACACGGTGAACACGAACGTCGTCGCGACGGCGTTGAAGGCCGCCGAGCCCCAGTCCCAGAGACCCCACGCGATCACGGGGCCGCGGCGGGCGCGGATCGACGCCATCGCCGTCGGGGACTGCTCGCGATCCATGTGCGTCACGGTAGGGCCCTTCGGTGAACAGGCGGTGCCGCCGAGCCGTCCGGTGCCGCGGCGGCGCGGCGTGGGCTCAGCGTATCCCCCGGATGCCGGTGCGCTCATGATGCGCACCGTTCCGCCGCGGGCGCCGAGCGCGCGGGTTCCTGCCGTGGCTCGAGGACCGCTCGCAGGCGGATCCGTCGTTCACGCGTTCAACCGGCGGCAGCCTGCAGGAGCAGCGGCGCCCCGGGCCGGAGCGACGACGACGCCGGGGCGAGGCGGTATCCCAGTCCCCGCACCGTCTCGATCCACCGCGGCGCCCGGGGGTCGTCGCCGAGCTTGCGACGCAGGTTCATCACGTGCACCTCGACGGCGTGACGATCGTGCGCCGTGATGTGCTGCCCGGGCAGTCCGTTGGCTTCTCTCAGCATGAGCGCGAGTGAGGACTTGCTGAAGACCTGGTCCTTGGCGCGCACCAGGGTGAAGAGCAGATCGAACTCGGACCGGGTCAGCTCGCACTCGATGCCGTGCAACTCGACCCGGCGGGAGGCGGGCTGCATCCGGAGGAGGTTGTGCTCGAGCCAGCCCATGTCGGAGGTGTGCGTCGTCGCCCCCGCCAGCGCGCGCGAGCGCCGCATGAGCGCATCGATCCGGGCACGCAGTGCGTAGGGGCGCAGGGGGGTCACGATGTAGTCGTCCGCACCGGCGCGGAAGCCCTCGACGACCGCGGACTCGGAGTCGTCCTGCGACAGCAGGATCACGAATCCGTCCGAGAACTCGCGCATCCGGCGGACGGTCTCGAATCCGTCGAGGCCCGGAAGATCGGTCTGAACCAGGATGAGGTCCGGCCGCTGCGTGGCGACGGCATCGACGCCCGCCGCACCGTCGCGCGCCTCGAAGACCCGGAACCCCTGTTGCGACAGCCAGGTGACCAGCTGAGCGGCATGCACGGGGTCGCGGTCGATCACGACGGCGGAGCGCGCGTAGGGATCCGAGAGGGGATGAGCTGCGATGGGACGCATGGTGGTGGAACTTTCGGCGCAGGGGGATGAACCTGGAAGGTCACCGGCTACCGAGGGGCCCTCGACCAGCCGATGTGTATTCATGAGTAACTTCTCATAATTCTCAGGAATCTCACATTTCCCGCGAGTCACAGGAGCCTCAGGATTTGCTCAGGCCGGCCAGCGTTGGCTCAGGATGCCGATCACGGCCCGTCGTTCGCGCGGGACGAGACGTAGCGTGGTGACCGCTCCCGGAGAGAACGTCCCAGCGGAAGCGGCTCCGGGCCCGCCGACGCGTGCATTCTCGGGGGTGATCGGCTCATGCGGGGCATCGCGCAGACCCTCGTGCTCACGGGCGCCATCCGCGCCGCGGAGCTGAGCGATCTGCTCGAGACGCACGGCGAGACCGACGAGTTCCTGCGGCAGCTCGTGGGGCGGGGTCTCGTGACGTCGGCGCAGGTCGGCGAAGCAATCGCCCGACAGACCGGTCACCGCTACGTCGACATCACGGGGATGCCGCTGGAGCCGCCGGTCGTCGCGCTCGTGCCGGGCGGGCTGTGCCGCAAGTATCAGGTCCTTCCGATCGAGCGCGACGGGGACCGGGTCGTGCTCGCGATGGTGAACCCCACCGACATCATCGCGCTCGACGACGTGGCGACCCTCACCGACCTGCGGGTCGAGCCCGTCGTCGTCGCGGCGGACGCATTGCAGCTCGCCTTCCAGCGCTACGTGCGCTCCGACGAGGAGCTCTCCGATCTTTCGGCGGAGCTGGAGGAGAGCGCGGCGAGTCATGTCGCGACGACCGAGAACATCGGCGAGCAGGACAACGACGCTCCGATCGTGCGGTTCGTGAACCTGTTGGTCACGCAGGCCATCGACGACAGGGCGAGCGACATCCACGTGGAGCCGGGCGAGTCCCACCTCACGGTGCGCTACCGCATCGACGGGGTCCTGCACGAGATGCAGCGGGCGGACCGCAACATCCAGGACGGTGTCATCTCGCGTCTCAAGATCATGGCCGCGATCGACATCGCGGAGCGCCGCCGCCCCCAGGACGGCCGTCTCTCCGTGTCGCACAACGGTCGCAAGGTCGATCTCCGCGTCGCCACCCTGCCGACGGTGTGGGGCGAGAAGATCGTCATGCGCATCCTCGACAACACCGGGGTCAGCCTGTCGCTCGGTGATCTGCGGATGGGCAGGTCGAACCTCACCCGCTTCCGCGCCGCGATCACCCGGCCGCACGGCATGGTGCTGGTGACGGGGCCCACCGGCTCGGGAAAGTCGACCACCCTCTACACCGCGCTGCGCGAGGTCTCCGACCCGACGGTCAACGTCATCACGGTGGAGGATCCCGTCGAGTACCGGATCGCGGGCATCAACCAGGTGCAGGTGAACGCCAAGGCGGGACTCACGTTCCAGTCGGCGCTGCGCAGCATCCTGCGCTCGGATCCCGACATCGTGCTCGTCGGCGAGATCCGCGACAGCGAGACCGCGATCATCTCGATCGAGGCGGCGCTCACGGGGCACCTGGTGCTCTCCACGCTGCACACGAACGACGCACCGGGCGCCGTCGCGCGCCTGGTGGAGATCGGCGCCGAACCGTATCTCGTGGCGACCGCGCTCTCGGCGGTGGTCGCGCAGCGCCTCGCTCGCCGGCTGTGCACCAGCTGCCGTGAACCGTACCGGGCCGAACCGGGCGTGCTCGTGCGGCTCGGCGTGCCGCACGACCCGGAGGATCCGCCCGTGCTCCACCGCGCGGTGGGGTGCCCCGCATGCTCGGGCACGGGGTACCGCGGACGCGTCGGCGTCCACGAGGTGATGGCGATGACGGATGAGCTCGAGGGGCTCATCGTCACCCATGCCACCGGCGCCGACATCCGCGAACTCGCGCTCGCGCAGGGCATGACCACCCTGCGCGCCGACGGCTGGGCGAAGGTGCTCGGGGGGCTCACGACGATCGAGGAGGTGCTGCGTGTCACGGTCTGAGATGCGGATGCGGGCGGCAGAGGCGGCCGGTGCGGATGCGGCGACGGGAGGACCGCTCGTGGCGCCCGCCGGCGCGCGGAGTCCCGGTGCTGCGCCGCCCGCGAGCGGGCAGCTGCTCGACGGCATCCTGCGCTCTGCGGCGAACGCGGGGGCCTCCGACATCCACTTCTCCGCGGACGCGCCCGCACTGCAGCGCCTGGACGGGGACCTCGTGCCGGTGGCGGGCTACACCGAGCCGCTCTCGGCGGCCGTCCTGCTCGACGAGCTGCTCTCGACCATGGGCCCGGCCCACCGCGAGGGGTACCGGGCGACCGGCGACGTGGACCTCTCCTACTCCGTGTCGGGTGCCGGCCGATTCCGCGTCAACGTCTTCCGTCAGCTCGGACAGGTGGCCGCGGCCTTCCGTCTCATCGCGTCGCGCGCCTTCACCCTGGCGGAGCTGGGCGCGCCCGTCATCGCCGGGCAGTTGGCGCTGCGCCCGCGGGGACTCGTGCTCGTGACCGGTCCGACGGGATCGGGGAAGTCGACGACCCTCACCGCGATGATCGACATCATCAACTCCACATTGCCCGCGCACGTGGTGACGGTCGAGGATCCCATCGAGTTCGTGCACACGAGCCGTCGGTCGCTCATCCACCAGCGCGAGGTGGGCGCCGACACGAGCTCGTTCGCCGAGGCGCTGCGGCGCGTGCTGCGACAGGACCCGGATGTGATCCTCATCGGCGAGCTGCGCGACCCGGAGTCCATCTCGACGGCGCTCACCGCGGCCGAGACCGGTCACCTCGTGCTCTCGACGCTGCACACGCAGGGCGCCGCCAAGAGCATCAACCGCATCGTGGACGCCTTCCCGGCGTATCAGCAGAACCAGGTGCGCAGCCAGCTCGGTGACACCCTGCAGGGAGTGATCAGTCAGACGCTGCTCCCCAAGGCGCAAGGGGGCGGAAGGGTCATCGCCACCGAGGTGCTGGTGTCGACCCCCGCGGTGGCGAACCTCATCCGGGAGAACCAGATCTCGCAGCTCTACAACGCGATGCAGGCCGGAAGCGCGCACGGCATGCACACCCTCGACCAGTCGCTCAAGGCGCTCGTGGAGGTCGGCGACGTCGCGGAATCGCTCGCGCGTCACTATCTCACCGACGCGCATGCGCTCGACGACATCAAGGTGCGGCCCCGGGACTACGACGCCGAAGCGTGGCTCTCGGCGGGCGCGGGTCCCGCCGGCGGAGCCGCGGCGGACGACTGGGAGCTGTGACATGCCGCTCGAGGAATATCAGTGGCGTGCGGTGAGCGTCGCGGGTGCCGAGGCGAAGGGCACGCTCGAAGCCGCGAGCGAGGGCGCGGTGGTCTCGAAGCTGCGCGCCCAGGGGCTCATGCCGCTCAGCGTGGTGCCGGTGTCGAAGACGGGCCTGAACCGCGACATCGCGATCCCGGGCTTCGACAAGCGCGTCGCAACGAAGGACCTCGCCGTGTTCGCCAAGCAGTTCGCCGGTCTCGTGCACGCGGGCCTGCCGCTCATGCGAGCACTGGCGATCCTGGCCGACCAGACCGAGAACAAGAAGCTCGCCTCCGCGCTCATCGCGGTGCAGGTCGACGTCGAGTCCGGCCGTTCCTTCTCCGCCGCGATGGCCGCGCAGCCGACGGTGTTCCCGCCGCTCATGGTCAGCCTCGTCAGCGTGGGGGAGACCGGCGGCTTCCTCGCCGAGTCGCTCGATGCGATCGCCCGCTCGTTCCGCTCCGACGTGGACCTGCAGCAGAAGATCAAATCCGCCATGACCTACCCGATCATCGTGCTGGTCATCGCGATCGTGGGCGTCATCGCGATGATCACCTTCGTCGTGCCGGTGTTCGAGAGCATGTTCGCGAGCATGGGCGGCGAGTTGCCGATCCCGACGCAGATCCTCGTCGTGCTCTCGCGCAACATGGCGTGGATCCTGCCGGTGCTGGTCGTGCTCGTCGTCGGCGGCGGCATCTGGTATCAGCGGGTGAAGAACACCGACCGCTTCCGCGGCATCGTCGACCCCTTCCTGCTGCGCATGCCCGTGTTCGGGTCGCTCGTCACGAAGATCGCCGTCGCCCGGTTCGCCCGCAACCTGTCGATGATGCTGAAGGCCGGGGTGCCGCTCATGCAGGCGCTCGAGCTCGTCGGCCGCGCGTCGAACAACAAGGCCGTCGAGAACGCGCTGCACAGCGTGCGCGAGTCGGTGCGGCTCGGCCGATCATTCTCCGCGCCGCTGGCGAAGGCGGCGGTCTTCCCGCCGATGGTCGCGCAGATGGTGTCGGTCGGCGAGGAGTCCGGATCCCTTCCGGACATGCTCGAGAGCATCGCGGACTTCTACGAGACCGAGGTGAACGCCGCATCCGAGCAGCTGACGAGCATGATCGAGCCCATCATGATGACGGTGCTCGGGCTCCTCATCGGCGGCATGGTGGTGGCGCTCTACATGCCCATGTTCACGATGTACGAGCAGCTCGGCCAGCAGTAGACGCGCCACTCACGGGCGGGTGAAGACGAGCAGGGTCACGCTCAGGCTCGCGCCGTTGTCGGCGTCCGAGGTGACGGACGCCTGCGTCACCGCCACCAGTCGGGGTCCCGCCCGCAGCGCGTCGAGGATGCGGGTCGCGGTCGCGACGTCGGCGGCCTCGACCCCGAGCGTGACGGAGATCTGCTGGGGGGCGTCGGCGGCGGGCGCCGCAGGCGTCGGCGCGGCCGTCGGTGCTCCCGCGTCGCTCGTCGCCTCGCCCGCGGATGCGGCCTCCTCTTCCGCGGGCGGGGCGGCCGCCGCATCCGCTTCCGCCGCCCGCGGGGCGAACGGGACCGCGGGGCTCGGTGTGATCGTGGTCACCGTGCCGCCGTTCTCCCGCGCGGCCTCCACGGCGAGCAGCACGACGTCGTCGAGGTGCGCGGCCGCCGGGATCTCGTCGCGCAGGGTGGCCACCGTCGCGTCGAGCTCGGTCATGTCGGCGGACTGCGCCGTGAGCGTGTCCAGCACGGTCTGCTGCGCGCGATTCTGCGTCGCGACGTCGTCGGCCGCCTTCCAGGTGCTGCTCGCGGTCGAGAACATCGGGAGGGCGAACACGAGGACGCCGATCAGCAGAATGCCGAGGGTCGCCGCGGCGCCGATCACGTTGACCAGCTGCTTGTTCACGTTCTCAGCCCTCCGTCGGGAGATAGGCGCCGGTGTAGACCGACTGGTCGAGTTCGAGCCGCACCGTGTAGGTGAAGACGCCGTCGGCCGAGACGAGCTGCTCGGGCTCCGCGGAGCGCACCGCCGACAGGGTGCGCAGGTCGCGCGTGGTCTGCACGAAGTCGACGGGCACGGTGCTCGTGAAGGTCACGGTGCCCGAGAGCCCCGTCGCCGCCGCGGGGTCGCTGTCCGCGACCGGAGCGGGACCGGCATCGAGCGCATACTGCGTGATGACGACCCCGGCGGGCAGCCGTGCGGCGAGCATCGCGAGGGCGGGGGACCACGCGATGTCACCCGACATCGCGTCGCGCCGCATGGTCGTCAGCGCCAAGCGGGCGGAGAGGGCCGCGCTCACATCGGACAGTTCCGCGATCCCCTCGAGGATCTGGGTGGTGCGGGACTGCTCGACCGACAGCCGTAGCGACGCCGCGACGTTCGACGCCGCGGCGCCGCCGATCGCGAGCGCGGCGACCGCGAGGGCGCCGATGCCGACGACCACCCAGGTGCGGGCGCGGGACATCGTGTCGCGCCGTCGCCGCTCGGAGGGGGGCAGCAGGTCGACGTGCGGCAGGGCGCCGATGGGCAGCACGGGGGCGCGGGGGGTGAGCAGACTCATCGGGTGCCTCCGAGCAGCAGTGAGACGGTGCCCGCCAGACGCGCGTCGGCGCCGGGCGGCAGCACGACGGTCTTGCCGGGGGCGATCAGGCGCGACGCGGTCACCGGCTCGACCGGGGTGCCGGTGACCCGACCGATGGCCTCGACGAGCCGGGGATGCGCGGCGTGGGTGCCCGAGACCCAGGTGATGTCGAGGGGCACCGCATCCGGCCGGTCGCGGTAGAACGTGACGGTGCCGCGCAGGCGACCCACCATGTCGATGAGGGCGGCCTGCACCTCCGGATGCAGCGACGTCTCGGTGGGCGGCGCATCCACCGGGTCCCCTGCCCCGCTGAGGCGGCCGCGGCGCAGGCCGACCCGCGTGGCGGTGCGATCCGGGCCGGCGCCGGGGGGCGGTGTCGTGGATTCCCCGTCCGGGGCGACGATGTCGATCGGCAGGACGCGCACGAAGCGCGGCACCCCGCCGGTGGCGATGACGATGTGGGTGGTGTGCTCGCCGATGCTGAGGAACAGCCCCGTCTGGCCCGGTGCGCCGAGCCTCGCGAGCGCTCGCGCGTAGCCGAACGCCACGAGATCGATCGAGGTGGTGCGGAGCTTCGCCTGGTCCAGCGCCCCGACGAGTTCCTCCATGTGCTCGGCGACAGCGGCCACGAGCAGCCCGTGCACGCCGCGCTCGTCCTGTGCGGTCGGCACGAAATCCAGCACGGCCTGGTCGACGGGCACCGGCAGGCGGTCCTGCACCTCGAACGGCAGCGCCTGACGGATGTGCACGGGATTCGTGAGTTGCGTCGAATGCTCGCGCACCAGGATCCGGCGGTTGCCGACGCCGAGCACCACGTCACGGCTCGACAGCCGCGCGTCGGCCCAGAGCCGCTGCAGCGCGACGGCGACCGCATCCCGGTCGAGGATCTCGGAGTCCTTGGCCGCGCCAGCCGGGAGCGGCACCTCGCCGGCGGCGACGAGGACGGGCGTGCGCGCGGCGGTCACCTCGACGGCGCGCACGCTCGTCTCGGTGATCTCGACCGCGACCCGGTTCTTCGCCATCAGCGCGTCCGACCCGCTCTGCCCGGGCGCATCAGATCGCCCCGAGGAGGGTGAGGTAGGCGCGGCCGAGCGTGTCGCCCGCGATCACGCCGAGCCAGGCGCCGGCGACGATGAACGGACCGAACGGCAGCGCGGTGCGACGCCCCGCCCGCCGCGCCAGGATCATCGCGATCCCGACGACCCCGCCGAGCAGGAACGCCGCGAAGGCGCCCACCGCGAGCGGCCACCAGCCGAGCCAGGCGAGCATGAGCCCGGTCACCGCGGCCAGACGCACGTCGCCGCCGCCCATGCCGTCGGGCCGCGCCAGCCGCAGCAGCGCGTAGAACGCGAAGAGCACCGCGGCACCGATGATGGCGCGGAGGAGCGACGACCAGTCGGCGCCCAGCAGGCACGCGCCCGTGAGCAGTGCCAGGCACACCCCGAAGGCCGTCGCGGTGATGCTGTGCGGGAGGCGACGGGTGTCGAGGTCGATGACGGTCAGCACGACACCGGATGCGGCGAACCACAGGAACGCGGCGAGCACCATCAGCCGCGCGGCGACGGGCGCCTCCGGTGTCGTCGCAGGCATCCAGGACGCGCCACCGATGAGCCCGCTCGCGATCGCCCACCAGAGGGCGACCAGCGAGAACACGACACCGCTCGCGAGCTCGACGACGGGATATCGCCACGAGATCGGGGTGCGGCATCCGGCGCACCGGCCCCGCAGCAGCAGCCAGGACAGCACCGGCACGTTCTGCCACCACTGCACCGGTCTCTCGCAGGCCGGGCACCGGCTCTCCCGCAGCAGAGACACCCCGGCGGGCACGCGGTAGGCGACGACGTTGAGGAACGAGCCGATGACGAGGCCGAACAGGCCCAGCGCCGCGACGGTGAACGAGGCGAATGCGGTGGTCACGGGGTGGGGACATCCCTTCGGGAGAGGACCGTGCCGAGCGTGTGCTCGCCGGTCTCGACGACGGTGGGGACGCCCCCGTACCCGCCGTCGGGCGCGGGCATGCCGGGAAGGCTCATGAGCTCGCCCTTGATCGTGATCTGCCCGCCCGAGTTGAACCCGTTCGTGTAGAGCGCCCCGAGCAGCACGCCGCCGCCGGAGACCGAAAGGCGGCAGGGCGTGTAGATGAGCGAGCGGACCCCGTCGAGGTTCGCGCCGTTGGTGTCGAAGCTCGTGGCCGTGCTGCCGCCCGGGCACGAGGGCTTCCCGTCGGCGACCGCGTCCTCGGTGATGAACCACACCTTCGGCGATGCGCCCGCCGCCGACCGCATGGTGAGCCCGGTCGTGTTGAAGTTCTTCGCGAGGATGACGACGTTGGAGGCCTTGAGGACCGGCGCCGGATTGCCGCCGGCGTTGGAGGTGAGCTGTGCGCACGCGCGGGCGTCGACGACGACGGTGCCGGTGTAGCTCGCGAGGTCCTTCCAGCCCTGGTTCGGGCTCTTGTTGAAGTAGTCGCACGACAACGTTCCGGCGGTCGAGGCGGTGCGGAGCGTGACGACGACCGCGCCCGGCCAGTCCTCGACCTTGTAGGAGTAGTCGAACCAGCCCGGCAGGACGGGCGGCGCCACCGGGGCGATCGTGTCGCTCTTGACGACACCGCCGACGATGCGCCCGCCGTCGCCGATCGCCGGGGTCTCGCTCGAGGGCAGCGTGACGCTCCCCTCGACGACGCGGCTGTTCACGGTGACCTTGCCCCGCGCCGTGGCGTTGGCGTGCATCCGCGCGCCGCTCCAGAGCAGGTCGAGCGCACCGTTCACCCGCACCTCCGAGAGCGGGGCGCCGGCGATCGTGCTGCCGATGGCGCTGTTGATCTTCGAGACGCCGGTGCCGGCGGCGAAAATGTCGCCGGTCACGGTCGTGGCGCCGCCGTCGAAGGTGACGGTGCCGCCCGCGTAGATGTCGCCGGTCACGTTGCAGCCGTCGGACGAGGTGACGTTCCCCCCGACGAGCAGATTGCCGGGGACCGTGAGGCGGCATCCGAACGTGCCGGTCACGGCGACGACCTGCGGCTCGTTGCCGCTGTGGGCGAGCAGCGTGACCTGGCCCATCGTGGAGGCGTCGTAGAGCACGAGACCCACCGGACGGAGCGAGGGATCGAGCACCTCGGCGGTCTGGGCGACGAGCGAGTACACGGTGCGCACGGTCGCCGACGAGCCGTCCGCCGTGCCGGTGGCGGTCACGGTGGCCGCGGCCCCGGCGGCGTCGCAGGTGACCGTGGCGGTGTAGCTCGCCCCCGCGCCGCTGCCCGGCACGGTGCCCGGGGGGACGGTCGTCGCGCAGACGTCGCCCGCCTTCGCGGCGGCGACCGCGGCGGCGATGCCGGCATCGGCCGCGGCCTGGGCCTGGAGCGTGCCCCGCACGCCGACGGTCGTGCGGGTGGTGTTGACGACGGCGGCCGAGAGGGTCACCGTGATCAGGCCCAGCACGAGCGCCACGATCATGACCGAGACGAGCGCCGAACCGCGCTCGTCGGGGTGCCGGGGGGTGCGGCGGCGGTTTACCAGCATCGGGATGACGCCCCGTCCTGTCGCGCGAGGACGACGGCGGAGCCCGCGATGGGCGCCAGGGTGCCGTCGCTCAGCTGCGGCTGGGTGCTCGTCGCGACGGCGAGGTTCCACGACACGCGCCGATCGGCGACGGTGACGTAGGGGAGTGCGGCTCCGGCGGCGTCGCGGCTCGGCTCGACGTGCTCGGTCAGCGTGCCCCAGCTCGACGCGGGCTCCGGGGGCGTCTCGCCCTCGCCGAGCGGCGAGGAGGTGTGGGCGCGCAGCTCGAACCGGCCGTCCGCGCCGGCGCGGCGGCCCACCGCATCCCAGGTCTCGAGATCGACGATGGCCCACGCACGGCATTCCCAGCCGCTCGCGCCGGCGGCGACGCGGGCGCGCACCACGGTGCCCCCGGCGGCGAGCGGCTGCACGGTGACCGCAGCGGCGTTGCGGATGCCGGTGGCGAGCGACGTGCTGATCGCCTGGGCGCGGCCGCTCGCGAGATCCCGGTCGCGGGTGGCGGCGTTCGCCTGCAGGGTGGTGACGAAGATCGTGGCGACGAGGCCGAGGAGCACCGCGCCGACGAACACCGCGATGAGCAGCTCGACGAGGGTGATCCCCTCGTCGCCGTGCGGCGCGCCCGGGGTCACGGCGCCGTCACCACGATCTTGGTGGCCATCGTGACCACGGATGCGGTGGGGTCGGCGGCGGCGGGATCGCGCACCGCGACCCGCAGGGTGAGCGCGGCGGGGTAGGTCGCGGGGCAGGCGGCGACGACGGTGTCGGCGACGAGTCCGGTGGCGGCGGGGTCCTCGCCCCCGGTACGGGCGGTGTCGCGCACCGCCGCGCAGGAGTTGGCGGCGTCATCCGGGAAGCGCGCGCGGGCCGCGGCGAGCTCGCCCGACGCGAAGGCATTGGCGGCGACGGCGTCGCGATTGCCCGCGCTCACCCGCGTCGCCTGCATGGCCAGCGGCAGGATCGCCATCGCGAGCACCGCGAACAGCAGCATCGCGATGACGACCTCGACCATGCCGATGCCGTCGTCGGTCGGGGTCGTCCGTGCGCCGGGGGGCATGCGCGCGTCCTTCCGGGAGGGGCGGGAAGGGGAAACGGCCGGGCCGACGTGGGGGCGTCGGCCCGGCCGGGTCTGGGGTTGGGGGTTACGGGGTGGATGTGGGCGTCGGGGTGCAGCCGGGACCGGACTTCGCCGTGACCAGGCCGTCCTTCGTGCCGGTGACGCAGTAGCTGTCGATCCCGATGGCGGTGCCGACGGTCAGCGAGACGCCCTCGTCGGCGAGATCTTCGAGCTTCGTGTTGAGCTCGGCCTGAGTCGGTGTTGTGGTCGCCGTGGCGATCTGCGTTGCCACCTGGCTCGCACCGTTCGCGGTAGCGGTGTCGAGCGCGCTCTGGTCCGCCTGGCCCTGCAGCCCAAGGAAGACGGGCACCGCGATCGCGGCGAGGATGCCGAGGATCACGACGACGACGATGAGCTCGATGAGCGAGAAGCCGGCGTCGCCGTTCTTGTTCTTGCGACGCTGGAGGGCGTCCATGTAGTTCTTCATGCGGGTTCTCCGTTGGTGTGTGGGTCCTGTGGAGGGCCACGCCCTCTTGTCTTGGACACCACTGTGACCAGTGAGTCTCAGTTCCCCACGGTCTGCGGGTCAGCCGTTGCTCAGGCTTCGCTCAGCGCGGCGCGCCCGCGGGC
>JAVBUN010000310.1:0-3319 GCA_031555335.1 Microbacterium sp. | reverse complement strand
CGGAACCGTGTCGCACGTGCGCGAGGACGCCGACCGGGTCGAGGTGGTGCTCGAGTCGGGCGCTGCCCTGACGGCGCGCGCGCTCGTCGTGGCGACCGGGATCACCGACGCGCTGCCCGACGTGCCGGGACTCGCCGAACGGTGGGGCGAGAGCGTGCTGCACTGCCCCTACTGCCACGGCTGGGAGGTGCGCGATCTCCGGCTCGGGGTGCTGCTGACATCACCCGCGGGGCTCCACCAGGCAAGCATCTTGCGGCAGTGGAGCGACAGGGTGGTCGTCTTCACCGCCGGTGCGGGCGAGCTCGACCCCGCGACACGGCGGAGCCTGCAGGCGCGCGGCACGGTCCTCGACGACATCCCCGTCGTCGAGGTGCTCGGGCACGGGTCCGCGGTCACGGGCGCGGTCACGGCCGACGGGCGGACGATCCCCCTCGATGCCGTCTTCACGGCGGGCGCGCCACGGCCGCACGACGGCTTCCTCGCCGGGCTCGCACTCGATCGCGCCGAGGCGTTCGGCGCAGACCTTCTCGCCGTCGATGCCACCGGGCGCACGAGCAGCCCGCGGATCTGGGCGGTGGGGAACGTCGTCCACCCGCACGCGAACGTGCCGATGTCGATGGGGGCGGGTTCGGCTGTCGGCGCCACCGTGAACGCCGCGCTCGTGGCGGAGGACGACCGGCGCGCGCTCGCCGCCACGGCCGCAGCGCCGCCCGTGCGACCGCGCGACTTCTGGGAGGAGCGCTACGCGCAGCGCGACGCGATCTGGTCGGGCCGCGTCAACCGCGTGCTCGCGGACGTCGCGGGCGGGCTCATACCCGGCAGCGCCCTCGACCTGGGATGCGGCGAAGGCGCGGACGTCGTCTGGCTCGCCGAGCAGGGGTGGGACGCCGTCGGGGTGGACATCTCCACGACCGCGACCGAGCGCGCCCGCACGGCGGCAACGCGATCGACGGCGGCGGAACGCATCCGCATCGTCACGGGCGACCTCGCCGAGCTTCGCCATCACCTCGACCCCGAGACGCGGTTCGACCTGGTGACCGCGAGCTTCCTCCACTCCCCCGTCGAGCTGCCGCGCGCCGATATCCTCCGGGCGGGCGCTGCGCTCGTCGCCCCGGGCGGGCACCTGCTCGTCACGTCCCATGCGAGCCCGCCGCCGTGGGCCACGTTCGAGCCGGGACACGTTCCGCACTTCGCCGACGTGGCGGAGGAGCTGGACGCGCTGGCCCTCGACCCGACCGACTGGGAGGTCGTCGTCGCGGAGACCCGCACCCGCGACACCACCTCGCCCGACGGCGAGGCGGTCACGATCGACGACGGCGTCGTGCTCGTCCGGCACCGCTGACCCGGGATCAGCGCGCGATCACCGGAGCGCGGTACGGCTGGTCGCCGTGGCCTCGATCGGCACACCGTCGGGGACGAACAGCGACACCAGCGGCGGATGCCAGACGCCCACGACCGTCACCCGCGCGGACACCCCGTCCGGGGCCTCCGCGGACACGAGCGCCGCATCACCCCCGGTCGTCGCGAGCAGTGCCTCCGCCTGTTCGCGAACGCCGTCCGAGGTGAGCTCGGCGCGCGGCGCGTCGCTCTCGACGACCAGCGTGAAGCCGTCCGCGGCGGCGAGCGCGGCCGCATCCGCGAGCCCGTCGAGCCGCTTCTGGTCGAGGTAGAGGCTCGTCGCGCACACGCAGACGAACACCGCGGCGAGCGCGAGCACGACGTACCCGAGGATGAGCGGCAGGATGGTGCCCTCCTCGTCGGCGAGCGCGCGCCGCGCGTTCACGGCGCCGTCCCCCAGAAGCGGGACACCTTCTGCACGGCGGACGCCTCGACCGGGACCGTCGCGGCGCGGTCGAGGCCGAAGATCGGCGGCATGAACGGCAGGGAGACACGCGTCTCGACGGTGACGACGAGGGTGGCCCCGGCGGCGGGGCACCCCGCGCTCGCATCGACGCACGCCCAGCGCGTCTCGATCGCTCCGGGGTCGAGGTCGTACTCGGCGACGACCGCCGTCAGCACCCGGTCGGCTCGCGCGGCGGCGTCCTCCGCATCCGTCGCCGTCGAGATCGCCCGCGCCGCGTGCCGCGCCGCCGCCTCGACACCGAGGCTCTGCCCCTGGATCGTGCCGAGCGCGAGCATCAGGTACAGCACGGGGACGAGCAGCAGCACGCCCGCGACGATGAACTCCAGCGACGCCGAGCCCTCCTCGTCGCCGAGCAGCGCCCGCAGGTCAGTCGAATGTCTCGATGGGCGCATGCGCCTGCACCTCCAGCCCGGACGGGATGCCGAACAGCCCCGCGAGCGGCAGGGTCGCCGCGACCCTCACCCGCACGACGGGCCCGCTCCCCTCGTCGAGCTCGTCGAGTCGGATCGACGCGTCGTAGCCCGCGCCGACGGCGCGTTCGATCACCTGCCGGGTGCGCTCGGCGCCCTGGGCGGCCGTCGTATCGGCGAGGGCCGCGTGGTACGCGCCCTCGACGGCGGCGTCATGCACGACGTTGCGGACGTAGACGGCGAAGCCGAACTGCAGCACGCCGAGCGTCAGCACGGTGAGGAGCGCACCCACCAGCACGAACTCCACCGGTGACGAGCCCCGGTCGTCCAGCTGCAGCACGCGCACGCGAGCGCCCGACGTCTCAGAACCCGGACACGCGCGAGATGGCCTGCTCGAAGAGGTCGGCGAGCGCCGGACCCGCGACGGCCCAGATCACCACCACGAGACCCGCGGTCATGAGCGTGATGAGCACCCAGCCGGGAACGTCGCCGCGCTCGTCGTCGAGGAGCGCACCCCACCCGGTGCGGCGGTTCTGCCGGGCGTCCCGGATCGGTGCGGTCATGCGATCGAACATCTCGATCTCCTTGTCGGTTGCGGATGCCGCGGCGGCGGCCCCGGTCGGAGGATCACGACAGCCCCAGCCGCAGCATCACGACACCGGGGAAGACCGCGATCAGAACACTCAGCGGAAGGATGAGGAAGACGAGCGGGATCAGCATGTAGATCTCCTTGCGCCCCGCCTTCTCGATGAGCAGACGTTTGGCGTCCTCGCGCGCGTCGGACGCCTGCGCCTGCAGTCCCTGCGCGAGCGGGGCACCGCGATCGATCGCGGCGACGATCTGATCCACACTGCGCGTCACGGATGCGGCGTCCAGCCGCCGGGCGACCTCCCCCAGCGCATCCGTGAGCGACGAGCCGGTACCCACGGCGACGACGGCCGCCCGCAGCTCCCCGACGATCTCGCCCGACCCGATCGCCGCAACCCGTCGGATCGCGTCGTACACGCCCTCCCCCGCCGCCAGGCACAACGCGAGGAACTCCAGG
>JAVBUN010000116.1:0-4792 GCA_031555335.1 Microbacterium sp. | reverse complement strand
CGGATGCGGCGACTCAGCGGGTGCGCTGCCACTCGGCACGGCGCTCGGCCTGCAGAGCGGGATCCGGCACCGGGAGCGAGGCGATGAGCCGCCGCGTGTACGGATCCTTCGGCGATCCGAGCACATCGGCGGTGCGCCCCTCCTCCGCGATCGCGCCGCGGTGCAGCACGACGACCCGGTGGGCCAGGATGTCGACGACGGCCAGGTCGTGCGTGATGAAGAGCGTCCCGAAGCCGTACCGTTCCTGCAGCTCCCCGAACAGGTCGAGCACACGTGCCTGCACCGAGACGTCCAGCGCACTCGTCGGCTCGTCCGCGATCAACAGCTTCGGATCGAGCGCCAGCGCACGGGCGAGCGAGGCCCGCTGGCGCTGCCCGCCCGACAGCTCGTGCGGAAAGCGGTCGCCGAACGCCTTCGGCAGCTGCACCGCCTCGAGCAGCTCGTCCACCTTCGGCCGCGCCTGCGCCGCGCTTCGTGCCTCGCCGTGAACGATGAGCGGCTCGGCCACGCACTGCGCGACCGTGAGCAGCGGATTGAAGCTCGTCGCGGGGTCCTGGAACACGAAGCCCAGGTCCTTGCGGAACCTCCGGAACCGACGCTCCGTCACCCCGTTCATCTCGGCGCCGAGCACGCGCAGCGAGCCGCTCGTGACGGGGGCGAGCCCCGCGATCGCGCGGCCGATCGTCGTCTTGCCCGACCCGCTCTCGCCGACGAGGCCGAGGACCTCACCCGGTCCGATCCGGAAGCTCACCGCGTCGACGGCGCGGAACGGCGGTGTGCCGAGGCGGCCCGGGTACTCGATCGTGAGCCGGTCCGCGGCCACCACGGACTCGTCGGATGCGGTGGCCGGCGGCATCCGGTCGACGATCTCGAGTCGGGGCACGGCCGCGAGCAGCCGGCGCGTGTACTCGTGCTGCGGCGCCGCGAACAGCTCGGCCACCGGCGCCGTCTCGACGACCGCGCCGTCGAGCATCACCGCCACCCGATCCGCGAGATCCGCGACGACGCCCATGTTGTGCGTGATCAGCACGATGGCCGTGCCGAACTCGTCCCGGAGCCGTCGCAGCAGATCGAGGATCTCGGCCTGCACCGTGACGTCGAGCGCCGTGGTCGGCTCGTCGGCGAGGATCACGGCCGGCTCGAGCGCGAGCGCCATGGCGATGACGATGCGTTGCTTCTGGCCCCCCGAGAACTGGTGCGGGTAGTGGTTCACCCGGGTCTCGGGCTCGGGGATGCCGACGAGCCCCAGCATCTCGATCGCCTTCGCCCGCGCGGCCTTCCGGGAGATCCGCCGATGCGCCCGGATGCCCTCGATCAGCTGCCAGCCGACGGTGAAGACGGGGTTGAGGGCCGTGGAGGGCTCCTGGAAGATCATCGCGGCCTTCGTGCCGCGCACCTCGCGGAGTCTCTCCCGACCGATCGCGACGACGTCGATCCCGTCGAGCAGCACGGCACCGTCGGCGGTCGCCGTCTCGGGCAGGAGCCCGAGGATCGAGCGGGCCGTGACGCTCTTGCCGCTGCCGGACTCCCCGACGATCGCCAGCACCTCGCCGCGACGCACGTGGAGCGACACGTCGCGGACGGCGTGGACGTCGCCCCCGTCGGTGGCGAAGGTCACATCGAGTCCGCGGATGTCGACCGCGAGGTCGGTGTCGTCGGCGTGAGTCATCACTGCACCTCTCCGAGTTCTTCGCGCGCCGTGGGCTGGCTCGCGGCGACCGCCTCGGCGGGGGTCCGCGCGGCGCGCCGGCGTGCGCGCAGGCGCGGATCGGCGAGGTCGTTGAGGCTCTCACCGATCAGCGTGATGCCCAGCACCGTGATCACGATCGCGAGCCCCGGCGGGATGGCCGTCCACCAGATGCCCGCCGCGACGTCGCTGATGGACTTGTTGAGGTCGTAGCCCCACTCGGCCGCAGCGGTCGGCTCGATGCCGAACCCGAGGAAGCCGAGGGCGGCGAGGGTCGAGATCGCCTCGGAGGCGTTGAGGGTGACCACGAGCGGCAGGGTACGGGTCGCGTTGCGCAGCACATGGCGGAACATGATGCGGTTCGTCGAGGCGCCGATGACTTTCGCCGACTCGATGAACGCCTCGGACTTCACCCGGACGACCTCGGAGCGGACGACGCGGAAGTACTGCGGGATGAACACCGCGGTGATGGCGATCGCCGCGGAGAACACCCCCGGCCACAGCCCCGACTGCCCGCCGCTGATCGCGATCGCGACGACGATGGCCAGCAGCAGTGTCGGGAACGCATAGATCGCGTCCGCGATCACGACGAGAACGCGATCGACCCAGCCGCCGAGGTATCCGGAGACGAGGCCGAGCAGGATGCCGACGAACACCGACAGGATCACCGCGACGACCACGACGTACAGCGCGGTCTGGGCACCCCAGATCACGCGGGAGAGCACGTCGTACCCCCCGACCGTGGTGCCGAGCCAGTGCTCGGCGCTCGGCGGCTGCTGCGCGCCGAAGTTGCCGTCGGCGTCGGAGAGCTGCGCGAAGCCGTACGGCGAGATCCAGGGCGCGAGGATCGCGCAGAGCAGGAACAGGGCGGTGAGCACGAGGCCCGCCACCAGCATCCCGCGCTGCAGGCCCACGCTCTGGCGCAGCTGGTGGAGCACCGGGAGGCGGTCCATGAGACGCGTCTTCGCCATGTCAGTACCTCACCCTCGGGTCGATGAACGCCGCGATGATGTCGACCACGAAGTTGGTGACGGCGACGATGACGGCGATGAGCGCCACGATGCCCTGCACGGCGACGAAATCGCGGGAGGCGAGGTACGCGGAGAGCTGGAACCCGAGGCCCTGCCACTCGAAGGTGGTCTCGGTGAGCACCGCGCCGCCGAGCAGCAGGGCGATCTGCAACCCGATGACCGTGATGATCGGGATCAGGGCGGGCTTGTAGGCGTGCCGACGGACGAGGCGGAACTCCCGCACGCCGCGGGAGCGGGCCGCATCCACGTACGGCATGTTGTAGGTGCCGATGACGTTCGTGCGCACGAGGCGGAGGAAGATGCCCGCCGTCAGCAGGCCGAGCGTCAGGGCGGGGAGCACGGCGTGCGCGAGGACGTCCTGCACGTAGGCCGGGTTGCCGGACGCGATCGCATCGATCAGGTAGAGCCCGGTGCCGCCCTCGCGGTCGAGCGCGATCTCGGTGCGCACATCGGCACGGCCGCTCACCGGAAGCCAGCCGAGCCAGACCGAGAAGATGAGCTTGGCGACCAGACCGGAGAAGAACACCGGCGTCGCGTAGAAGAAGATGGCGCTGACGCGCAGGACGGCGTCCGGCCAGCGATCGCGGAGCGCCGCGGCGACCATGCCGAGGGGCAGCCCGACGATCAGGGCGACGACGAGCGAGTACATGACCAGCTCGAACGTCGCGCTCCCGTAGGTCACCAGCACCTCGGTGACCGGCTGGTTGTCGGTGATGGTGGTGCCGAAGTTGCCGGTGAAGACCTGACCGAGGTACTCGAAATACTGCACGATGACCGGTCGGTCGTAGCCCGCCTCCTGGATGCGTTGGGCGAGCTGATCGGCCGGCAGCCGCCCGCCGAGGGCCGCGGTGATCGGGTCGCCGGTGAGGCGGATGAGGAAGAACACGAGCGTGACGAGGATGAACACGGTCGGGAACATCAGGAGGAAGCGGATCAGCACGTAGCGGCCGAAGCTCCCGCCGGATCGCCGCCGGGGGGCGGCGAGAGCGGGGGGCGGCTGGTCGATCGACGCCGCGGTGACGTCACTCGTCATGGGGGAACCTCACTCTGGTCCGGGACGGAGCCCGGCGGTCGTCGGGGAGATGCATGACGATGGGGCGGCCCGACGCTCGGCACCGCCCCATCGGCATGTACGTCGCCCCTACTTGGTGATGGGAGCGAAGCGCAGCTTGAACGACGCGTCCAGGATGACGTCCTGGATGTCGGTGCCGGCCACGGCGACCTGCGCGCCCTGCAGGAGGGGAACGGTCGAGAGCAGGCTCGCCACGCGCTCCTGGATCTGCTCGATCTGGGCCGTCCGGGCGGCGGGGTCGGTCTCGACCGCCTGCTGCAGGATGAGCTCGTCCGTCTGCGGGTCGCTGAAGTGGTTGCCGAGGAAGTTGTCCGTCAGGAAGAACGGGGTCAGGTAGTTGTCGGCATCCGAGTAGTCCGGGAACCAGCCGAGCTGGTACGCCGGGTACACGTCGGACGTGCGGTCCTCGGAGTACTGCACCCACTCGGTCGACTTCAGGTCGACCGAGAAGAGACCGTCGGCCTCGAGCTGGGACTTGACGAGCGCGTACTCGTCACCCGACGAGGGACCGTAGTGGTCGGGGCTGTACTGCAGGCTGAGCTGCACGGGGGTCTCGACGCCCGCAGCGGCCAGCGTCTCGGCGGCCTTGGCGGCATCCGGCCCGCCCTCGCCATCGCCGTAGAGGCCCTTGAGCGCCTCGGTGGCGCCGGCGAAGCCCTCGGGCACGTACGAGTAGAGGGGCGTGTAGGTGCCCTTGTAGACCTGCTCCGAGATCGCCTCGCGATCGACGAGGTCGGCGACCGCCTGACGCACGGCGAGAGCCTTCGCCTCATCGGCCTCGGGGGTCGTGGCGCCGTACGGCTGCGTGTTGAAGTTGAACACGATGTAGCGGATCTCGCCGCCGGGGCCGTCGATGACCTGCACCTTGTCGTTGCCGCTCAGGTCGTCGACATCGGTCGCCGACAGGCTGCGGTACGCCACGTCGACGTCGCCCTCCTGCACGGCGAGCTTCAGGTTCGAGGACTCGGCGAAGTAGCTGAGGATGACGCCGTCGTTGACCGG
>JAVBUN010000292.1:0-7279 GCA_031555335.1 Microbacterium sp. | reverse complement strand
CGGTCTTGCAGTCGACGAGGCGCGAGACCTCGGCGCCGTACTGCAGCGCACGGCCCGGGATCGACTCGATGTCGTCCTCGTCGGGCTGGCCGAGATCGCCCGTGTACGTGCAGGGGATCGCTCCCTTGTCGCGCATCCACGCGACGGCCACGGAGGTGTCGAGCCCTCCCGAGAACGCGATGCCGACGCGCTCGCCGACGGGAAGGGACTGCAGCACCTTGGACATGCCCTCAATCCTACTGAGCCGACGGATGCGGACCGCGCCGGCCGGTCGCGGCATCCTCCTGCGCCGGGCGGGGGCCGGGGGAAGGCCCGGGGCGGCGAGGGGGGTGGGGCGGATGCGGGGAGGCCGCGCTCGCGGTTGCGGGGATTCCGAGGAGGGTCGGGATTCCGAGGAGATTCGGCGTCTCGAGGAGGGTTTGCCTCGGCCCCGTCCTCAGGATCGCGGATCTCCTCGGTTTCGGGGACCGTGGTGAGGGGGGCGGTGGGGCCGCGGTCGCGTCAAGGCCGCGGATGCGGTGGGGGGATGGGGTGAGGTCGCGGTCGCGGGGATTCCGAGGAGACTCGGCATCTCGAGGAGGATTTAGCTCGGCCCCGTCCTCAGAATCGCGGATCTCCTCACTTTCGAGGACCGTGACGCGGCCGTAACGCAGCCGAGGCTCAGCCGAGCGTGACGCCCGTGATCGTGACGGGGGTCGCGGGCGGGCCATCGGGCGCGCCGCCCTCGGCGCCGGCGGCGGCGATCTGCTGCACGACGGCCAGGCCCGCCGCATCCATCTGCCCGAACACCGTGTACGACGGGGGGAGCTGCGTGTCCTCGTAGACGAGGAAGAACTGCGACCCGTTGGTGTCGGGACCGGCATTGGCCATCGCGACGGTTCCGGCCGGGTAGGTCTCGCTGCCGTCGAGCTCGTCGGCGTAGCTGTAGCCCGGACCGCCGCGACCGGTACCCGAGGGGTCGCCGCACTGCAGCACATAGATGCCCGAGGTGGTGAGGCGGTGGCACGGGGTGTCGTCGTAGTAGCCCTGCTGCGCGAGGGAGACGAAGCTCCCCACGGTGCACGGCGTGCGGTCCGCGTCGAGGGTGATCCCGATGGCGCCCGCGCTGGTCTCGAGCGTCGCCGAGGGGGCGTTCTCCGGATCGGCGGCGGGCGCCTCGACATCGCGCGCGCCCGCGGCGCCCGGTACGTAGGTGCAGCCGTCCGCGACCGGCGCGACCGATCCGGATGCGGCGGGCGCCGGCTCGGTGCTGGCGCACCCCGCCAGCAGGGTCAGGGCGAGGGCCACGAGGGGTGCGGCGAGCATCCGGGAGCGCATGCTCCTCAGCGTATCCAGCGTCCCCACTGCCGCGAGACAGCAACCGTTCCACGAAACAGCGTGGATCGCATGCTGTCTCGCGGCGCCACTGCTGTTTCGCGGGGGAAGGGGCGGCGCGGGGGCGAGGTGTCGCGGGGGATGGGCGGCGGGGAGGGGGGCGGACGCGGGGGCGGGGCTCAGCGGGGGAGGCGCGGAACGGCGGCGACGAGCTGCCGCGTGTACTCCGTCTCGGGCGCCGTGAGCACGACGCGCGTCGGGCCGGACTCGACGACCCGCCCGCCCTGCAGCACGATCGTGCGATCGCAGACGGATGCCACGGCGCTCAGGTCGTGCGAGACCATCACGAGAGCGAGCCCCTGTTCGCGCCGCAGCCTCCCGAGCAGCTCGATGACCTGGACGCGCGTAGTGACATCGAGCGCGCTCACGGGCTCGTCGGCGAGCAGCACCCGCGGGCGGGACACGATGGCGCGCGCGATCGCGATGCGCTGGCGCTGCCCACCGGAGAACTCGTGGGGGTACCGGCCGAGCACGTCACGCTCGAGCCCGACCGACGCGACGGCCTCGGCCACCCGCTCGCGGGCCTCGTCGCCGCGCGCGAGGCGCAGCGACCGCAGCGGCTCGCCGACGATGCGATCGACGCGCTGGCGGGGATCGAGCGAGGAGTACGGATCCTGGAAGACCGGCTGCACGCCCGCGCGGAACCGCCGCATCAGCGCGTGATCCCGCCGATCGAGGGGGACGCCGTCGAAGAGAACCGTGCCCTCGCGCGGCGAAGCGAGCCCGAGCAGCAGCTGCAGCATCGTGGACTTGCCCGCCCCGGACTCCCCGACGATGCCGAGCGCGTCGCCCGGCCCGACGGCCAGCGAGACGTCGTCCAGGACGGAGCGGGCCCCGTACGAGAACCCGGCGGAGCGCAGTTCCAGGATGCTCACGCGGCACCTCCGGGCAGGTCGAGGGGCGTGCCGCCCCCCGCGTCGAGGGCGGCGTCGAGCGATCTCGCGCTCGCGACGAGCGCGGCGGTGTACGGATGCTGCGGCGCCCGCAGCACGCGATCCACCGGCCCCGACTCGACCACCGCGCCGTCGCGCATCACGACGATGCGCCCCGCCATCCGCGAGACGACCGCCAGGTCGTGGCTGATGAACAGCAGCGCCATCTCCCGCTCGCGCACGAGCCGCTCGAGCAGCGACAGCACCCCGTCCTGCACGGTCACATCGAGCGCGGTGGTGGGTTCGTCGGCGATCAGCAGCCGGGGCCGGGCGGCGAGGGCGATCGCGATCGCGACGCGCTGGCGCTGGCCGCCGGACAGCTCGTACGGGAACGCGCGGGCGATGCGGTCATCGGTGAGTGCGACCTCCGCGAGCGCGGCCGTGACGGCGGATGCCAGCGCGGCGCCCCGCAGCCCGAGGTGGCGCCGCAGCGGCTCCGCGATCTGGCGGCCGACCCGCATGAGCGGGTCGAGCGCGGTCGCGGGCTCCTGGAACACGATCTGCGCGACGGGCCCGCGCAGCGCCCGCAGGGCCCGGTCGGGCGCGCCGACGACCTCGTGACCGTCGAGCAGGATCGATCCGGATGCGGTCAGGCCCCCCGCCAGCAGACCGAGCGCCGCGAGGGAGGTCACCGACTTGCCCGACCCGGACTCGCCGATGATCCCGAGGCGCTCGCCCGGGGCGACCGCGAACGACACATCGTTCACGATCGCCGCGTCGCCCGCTCGGACGGTCAGGCCGGAGATCTGCAGCAGGCTCATCGCGACCTCCGCCGGGTCGGGTCGGTGAAGTCGCGCAGGCCGTCCGCGAGGAAGTTGACGCCGAGCACCAGCACGACGATCGCGATGCCCGGGGCGATGGCTCCGACGGGCGCGGTGAGGACGGTGCCCTGAGCCTCCTGCAGCATCCGCCCCCACGAGGCGTTGGGCGGCGGGGCGCCGAGGCCGAGGTACGACAGGCTCGCCTCGGCGAGCACCGCGACCCCGAACTGCAGGGCGAGGCTCACGGCGAGGGTGGGGGCGATGTTCGGCAGCACGTGCCGCAGCACGATGCCGCCCGTGCTCGTGCCGCTCGTGCGCGCCGCCGTGACGAACTGCTCGCGCAGCACGCGACGGGCGAGGATGCGGGTGAGCCGGGCGATGACGGCCGACATCGCCAGTCCGATCGCGAGGACGGCGGAGCCGAGCGAGGCGCCCTGCACGGCGACGACCAGCATCGCGAGCAGCAGCACCGGGAACGCGATGACGACGTCGAGCGCGGCGGAGACGGTGTCGTCGACCCAGGGGCGGGCGAGAGCGGCGCCGAGACCGAGGAGGGTGCCCAGCACCCCGCCGAGGAGCACGGCCCCGGCGCCGACACCCAGCGCGATGCGGGCCCCGACCAGCAGCTGCGACAGCAGATCGCGGCCGAGGCGGTCGGTGCCGAGCAGGTGGGTCGCGGAGGGCCCGTCGAGCCGGCCGCCGCTCGTGTCCGAGAGCGGGTACGGCAGCCAGAACAGCGAGACCAGGGCGATGAGCAGCACGGCGCCGGTGAGTACGATGCCGAGCACCAGGGTCGGGTGGGCGCGCCGCCGCGCGCGGGGCGCGGGCGCGATCGCCGCGGTGACGGCGGCGCTCATCGGTTGCCCGAGACCGAGGTGCGCAGCCGCGGATCGACGATCCGCTGCAGGATGTCGGCGGCGAAGCCGACCAGCAGCACGAAGAGGGTGCTGACCACGAGCACCCCCTGGATGTTGACGTAGTCGTGCTGCTCGATCGCGGTGAGCAGCATTCTGCCGAGACCCGGCAGCGTGAACACGCTCTCGACGACGACGGCGCCGAGGAGCGTCGTGGACAGCTCGATGCCGAGCACGGCGATGACCGGCACCGCGCCGTTGCGCACACCGTGGCGCACGAGCGCCTCGGGGAGGCTCGCCCCGCCCGCGCGCGCCGTGCGCAGGTAGTCGCTGCCGAGCACGTCGATGGTGGCCGACCGCACGTACCGGCTGAGTGAGGCGCTCATGACGATGGCGATCGTGATGACGGGGAGCGCGAGCGAACGGAGCGCGTCGGCGGGGTCCTCCCAGTCGTCCCGCGGGAAGCCCCCGGAGGGTGCGAGGCCGAGCTGCAGTGCGAAGACCCACACGAGCACCACGCCGACCCAGAAGACCGGCACCGCGACGCCCAGCTGCGCGAAGCCCGACAGCACGATGCCGTACCAGCGGTCCGCCTTGACGGCCGCCGTGATGCCGATGACGAGAGAGAGCACGAGCGCGAGCCCGAAGGCGAGGAGCGTGAGCGGAAGGGTGACGCCGAGCCGCGCGCCGATCTCGGGCCCGACGGGGCGGGAGCTGATGTACGACTCGCCCAGATCCAGTCGCAGCAGCTGGCCTGCCCACGTCGCGAACTGTTGCAGCAGCGGCTGATCGGATCCCACCTGCGCCCGTGCCGCCTCGATCTGCTCGGGCGTCGCGTCGATCGACAGGAGAGCGTTGGCCGGGTCGCCGGGCAGCAGCCGCAGCAGCACGAAGATCACGATCAGGGCGACGACGAGCGACACCACGAGGAACGCGGAGCGGCGCAGCAGATAGGTGAGCATCAGAGGAGAAGGCGGATGCCGGGAACGCGCGCGCCCCGGCATCCGCCCCGGATCAGGACGTGACGATGTCGTAGGCGAAGAACTGCGAGTTCAGTCCGTTCACCGGGTAGCCGGAGACGTCGGCGGAGGCGACGACGATCTGGGGGTAGAGGTACAGCCAGACGCTCGCCGCATCCGCCGCGATCTGCTCGTTCACCCGGCGCAGCAGCGCGGTCTGCTCGTCGGTGGTCGCGGCCTGCTCGGCCTCGGCCACCCACTGCTGCACGTCGGCGTTGTCATAGCCCCAATAGAAGTCGGGGTTGCCGTACCAGACCACGTCGCGGTCGTTCACGTGCTCCTGCAGGGTCGCGGTGAAGTCGCGCTCCTTGAACACCTTCGTGTACCACTCGTCGGCGCTGATCGTGTTGATCTCCACCGTGATGCCGACTTCGGCGAGCTGGGACTGCAGGAACTCCGCGACGGCCGGATGCGGGTCGTAGCTCGGGGTGTCGAGCGTGAACGTGAAGCCGTCGGCGTAGCCGGCCTCGGCGAGCTGCTCGCGGGCGAGATCGGGGTCGTAGGGGTTCACCTGGGTGAGGTCCTCGTACCAGGGGTCGGTCGGGGGCACCATCGAGCCGATGAGCGTGCCGTAGTCGCCCCAGATCGAGGTGAGCAGCTTCTCGGTGTCGATCGCCGAGTAGACCGCCTTGCGCACGAGCGCGTTGTCGAACGGCGCGACGCGGTCGTTGAACGCCAGGAGCTCCTTGGTGGTGGACGTGCCCTCGCTCACGACGTAGTCGTCGCTGTCGAACTGCGCGAGCGAGTCGGGGCTCTGCACGCTCGTGATGATGTCGATCTCGCCCGTCAGCAGCGCGTTGTTCTCCGCGGTCGCATCGGTGAAGTAGGTGAAGACGACCTCGCCGTTCTTGGCCGGGTCTCCCCAGTACTCGTCCCAGCGCGTGAGAGTCAGCGTGCTGCCCTGCTTCCACTCGTCGAGCGTGTAGGGGCCGGTGCCGTCCTCGGTCTCGGTGAGGTCCTCGGCGTCGGCGTTCACGATCCAGATGTAGCTGAGGTTGTAGAGGAACGAGATCGAGCGCTCGGACAGCGTGAACACGACGGTCGTGTCGTCTGGGGTCGCGATGTCGCTGATGACCGCGAAGCTGGACTTGCGCGCCGACTGCGAGTCCTCAGCGGTGACGGCCTCGACGCTCGCCTTGACGTCCGCCGAGGTGAGGGCCTTGCCCGAGTGGAACGTGACGTCGTCGCGCAGGGTGATCGTGTAGGTGAGGCCGTCCTCGCTCACCTCGGCGCCCTCGGCGAGCAGCGGCTCGACCTCGCCGTCGTCGGTCAGCTTGTAGAGCCCCTCGTAGACGTTGCCGTTGAACGCCTCGGTCACGCCCTGGCCGCCGCCCTGGGTGTTGCTGAGGTTCTGCGGCTCGTACAGCGAGCCGATGTAGACGGTGGCGTCGGCGCCGGAGTCGCTGCCGCCGGCGTCGGATCCGGCCGCGCAGCCGGCGAGCACGAGGGCTGCGGCGACGACCGCGGACGCGGCGATGAGGGGTCTCTTCATGAGGGGTGCTCCAGGGTGCGGTGGATGCGGCGGGTCACGCCGCGTAGATGTCGAAGCCGTCGCGGAAGACGACGTTCTTCTCCCCGGCGCGGATCGGCAGCGGGAACCGGTTTGCGACGGGAGGCAGGGGGCAGTTGTACTGCGCCGAGAAGCCGCACGGCGGCACGAAGGCGCGGTTGAAGTCGAGCACGACCGTGCCGGGCTCGCCGGGGTGGGCGTCCGCATCCCGCTGCACGAACAGGAACCGGCCGGACCCGTAGGTCTCGGATCCGTTCGTCTCGTCGCCGAAGACGAGCAGGAGCGTGCCGCCGTCGTCGAACGCCGCAAGCGTGTACTCGTGACCGTCGAGCGTGAAGACGATGTCGCCCGGCACGACGAGATCGCGGGTGCCGCCGTTGTCGCGGATGTGCTCGAACGGCACGGTGCGGTCCTCGGCCACCGGAACGAACCGGGCCTCGACGACCCACGCCGGGTCGTACTCGTAGGTGTCGATGAGGTCGAACGCCTGGATGGCGGGGGATGCCGCATCCCAGCGGCGCAGCCCGTGCTCGGGGGCGCCCGTCTGCAGGTCCGTGCGGCGCACGCGCGTGACCGTCACGGTCTCGGGTGCGTTCGCGCGCTCGGCGTCGATGTCGGCGGGCTCGCCCGTCCACCGCGTCTCGACGAGGGCGAGATTGCCGGTCGGTGCGGCCACGGCGGCGAAGCGCTCGTTCCGCCAGCGGGCGTGATCGTCGGATGCGGCCATGGTGGAACCATTCTCGGAGCGGGGGGAGGGTCGGCCGAATCGGCCGTCACAGGGGGCAATCTCCATTCCCGTGCACGTATTCCCTCGGAGGCTGCGTTGCGG
>JAVBUN010000068.1:0-5720 GCA_031555335.1 Microbacterium sp. | reverse complement strand
GCTGCTCGCCCGCTTCAAGCTCGACGCCAAGGAGAAGGACTTCGCCGCCAGCCTCTCGGGCGGGCAGCGGAAGCTCCTCGAGATGGCGCGGGCGCTGATGAGCGACCCCGTCCTCGTCATGCTCGACGAGCCGATGGCCGGGGTGAACCCCGCGCTCACGCAGTCGCTGCTCGACCACATCCTGGGTCTCAAGGATCTCGGGATGACGGTGCTGTTCGTCGAGCACGACATGCACATGGTGCGTCACATCGCGGACTGGGTCATCGTGATGGCCGAGGGCAAGGTCGTCGCCGAGGGTCCGCCCGACACCGTCATGCGCGAGCAGGCCGTGATCGACGCCTACCTCGGCGCCCATCAGGACGTCGACCTCGGTGTCGTCACGGGCCGGTACGCGGGCACGCTGCCTGCCGAGGCGGCCGAGCTGGTCGAGACCGCGCACGAGCTCGAGCACGCCATCGAGGTCGAGGCCGAGACCGAATACGACGAGCAGGACGCGCAGAAGCCGGAGACCGACAAGTGAGCGCCAACGTCGTCGAGATCAACAACGTCGTCGCCGGGTACCTCCCCGGCGTGAACATCCTGAACGGCGCGAATCTCGTCGCCGCGAAGGGCGAACTGATCGGCATCATCGGCCCGAACGGCGCCGGCAAGTCGACCATGCTGAAGGCCATCTTCGGACAGGTGAAGATCCGCGAGGGCTCGGTCATGCTCAACGGCGAGGAGATCACGGGCCTGCGCGCCAACAAGCTCGTCGCCAAGGGCGTCGGCTTCGTGCCGCAGACCAACAACGTGTTCCCGAGCCTGTCGATCGCCGAGAACCTGCAGATGGGCGCGTACCAGCGGCCCAAGGTCGTCAGCGAGCGCATCGAGTTCGTGACCTCGATCTTCCCCGACCTCGCCAAGCGTCTCGGCCAGCGGGCCGGGTCGCTCTCCGGCGGCGAACGGCAGATGGTCGCCATGGGGCGCGCCCTCATGATGGACCCGCACGTGCTGCTGCTCGACGAGCCCTCCGCGGGCCTCTCGCCGTCCCGCCAGGACGAAGCCTTCCTGCGGGTGTCCGAGATCAACAAGGCGGGCGTCACGACCATCATGGTCGAGCAGAACGCGCGTCGTTGCCTGCAGATCTGCGACCGCGGCTACGTGCTCGATCAGGGCCGCGACGCCTACACCGGCACCGGCCGTGATCTGCTGAACGATCCCAAGGTGATCGGCCTGTACCTCGGCACCCTCGGCGCCTGACCCCGACTCCCCCGCCAGAACGCCGGCACCCCCTTCCGGGGGCACCGGCGTTCTGCTGCATCCGGTGAGTAGATGTCCCCCTCGGATCTCGAGCCTCACCTGTCCCATGTCCCCTCGGTGCACAACGGCGGAGATCCTCGGTGACACGCCCACCGGATGCCGCGCCGCGCGGCGTGTCGGGGACGACCTCCGCCGTTGTGCACGCGCAGGGAGCGGGCCACGGATGCGGCACGCGCCGGGGACAGGGGCGGGGCCGGAGACAGAGAAAGGGGCCGGGGACAGAGAAAGGGCCCCGGTCCGAAGACCGGGGCCCCGAGTATCTCCGCGGGGATCAGCCGACGTTGAGGAACTCGTAGTTGTTGTCGTCGCCGTACTGGAAGACGCCGATCGACGCCTCGGTCGGGTCGCCGACCTCGTCGAACGTGATCGGACCCGAGACGCCGTCGTAGTCCGCGACACCACCGGCGATGATGATGTCGGCGCACTCCGCGTACGTGGTGCACTTCGTGCCGTCAGGCGTGCCGCCCGAGACGCTCTGCAGGTGAGCCGCGACGTCGGGGCCGGCCGTGGAGCCCGCCTCGAGAGCGGCGAGCGCCAGCAGCACGACGGCGTCGTACGACTCCGGTGCGTACGTGAAGTCCGCCAGCTCCGGGTTGCCCGCGCCGGTCCAGAACGCCTGGAGGCTGTCGCGGAACGACGCGATGCTCTCGGGGTCGACGGCCGGGTAGGTACCCTTGGCGCCTGCCAGCGTGCCGGCCTCGAACTCGTCACCGAAGTTGGCCAGGTTGCCGTCGACGAAGTACATCTTGTCGGCCGGGAAGTCGGCGCCGATGAGCTCGGGGATGAGCGTCTTGACCTCTTCGAACGTGATCAGCGCGATCGAGTCGGGGTTGGCGGCCAGCACGTCCTCGACCTGAGCCGAGAAGTTGGTGTCACCGGTGTTGTACAGCGACGTCGCGACGACCTCGCCACCGGCGGCCTCGAAGGCGGCCTTGGTGAAGCACGCGAGGCCGGTTCCGTACGAGTCGTTCAGCACGATCATGCCGAGGGTCTCGTTGCCGTCGCCGGCGATCAGGTTGCCCAGCACCTCGCCCTGGAGGACGTCGGAGGGGGCGGTGCGCCAGTAGAGGCCGTTGTCCTCGTAGCCGGTGAAGGCTGCGGAGGTGTTGGCCGGGGAGAACTGGATGGCGTCGGCCGCGATCACCTGGTCGATGAACTGCAGCGAGGTGCCGGACGACGCGGCGCCGATGATGGCGGTCGCACCCTCGCCGAGCAGGCGGGGGATCTCGGTCTCGTACGCCTTGTTGTCGGTGTCGCCCGAGTCGCCCTGGATGAGGTCGATCGTGACGCCCTTGGCGGCGGCATTGACCTCGGATGCGGCGAAGTTCGTGGCGGAGATCTCGGGCGGGCCGAGGAAGGCCAGGTTGCCCGTCACCGGCAGCGCAGTGCCGATCTTGTAGGTGAGGTCCGTGCCGGGGCCCTCGGACGTCGAGCTGTACTCGGGCGTGTAGGACGCCGGCTCGGCCGCGTCGCAGTCGATCGGGAAGTCGGAACCCGCATCGGCGGATGAGGAGGGTTCGCTGCTGCCGCCGCTACATCCGGCCATGACGAGGGCACTCGCTCCGATCAGGGCGATGCCGCCCAGGACCTTCGCGGTGCGTGAACGCGGGAAGACGCTCATGGTGCTCCTTGCTGAGTGGAAGAACGCGACACGCTGCAGCGCCGCGCGAATTGTGACCAACCTATCCGCGGGGCCGCGTCCCCGATGTTGCGATGTGTTAACGGTCTGTTTCGCGACTCAATCGTTATCAACCGGGGAAGGGCCCGATCAGGTCAGATCTGCCACATCCGTGTTTGCGGCGTCGCCTCGCTGCGCACGCCGGGAGCGGCCCGCTGCGCGAAGCGAATCGATCGTCAGCAGGATGAGGGCGAGCCAGACGATCGCGAACCCGATCCAGCGCCCCGTCGTCATCTGCTCGCCCAGCAACCAGACTCCGACGACGAACTGCATCACCGGGGTGACGAACTGCAGGATGCCGATGAGCGTCAGCGGCGCCCGGCGCGCGCCCGCGGCGAACAGCAGCAGCGGCGTCGCGGTCATGACGCCCGCGAGCGCCAGCAGGGCGGTCTTCCCGCCGCCGTACGCCGTGATGCCGAGCCCCGCCGTCGCCGCGACGATGCCGAGTTGCGCCACGGCCACCGGGGTCAGCCACACCGTCTCGAGGGTGAGACCGCTCACGGCGTCGACGGCGGGACCGATGCGCTTCTTGATGAGTCCGTAGAGGCCGAACGAGAAGGCGAGCGACAGGGCGATCCACGGGAAGGTGCCGTACCCCACGACGATCACCACGACGGCCGCGGCCGCGAGCCCGAGCGCAAGCCACTGCACGATGCGCAACCGTTCTCGCAGCACCAGGACCCCGAGCAGCACGGTCACGATGGGATTGATGAAGTAGCCGAGGCTCGTCTCGATGACGTGCCCGGTCAGGGTCGCGAGGAGGAACACCTGCCAGTTGAGGTAGATCACGACCCCGGCGAGCGCCGTCCAGGCGAGCAGTCGCGGCTGGCGCACGATCGCGATCAGGCGGCGCCAGGACCGCGTGACGAGGATGAGGACCGCGCACACCACGAGCGACAGCAGGATCCGCCACGCGACGATCTCGAACGGGCCGATCGGCGCGAGCAGCACGAAGTAGATCGGGAGGAATCCCCAGAAGAGGTACGCGGCGAACGCGTACAGTCCCCCGACGGTCTGCGGGTCGGCGGGGGAACGCGGTGTCACCGACCCAGCCTAGGCGTCACGCTCGACCGCGGCGTGAACGACGAAGGCCCGGCCGCCGCAGCGGTCGGGCCTTCGAGGGGGTGTCGTCAGCGGACGACGACCGCGAGCACGTCGCGGGCCGAGAGCACGAGGTACTCGTCGGCGCCGAACTTGACCTCGGTGCCGCCGTACTTGCTGTAGATCACGCGGTCGCCGACGGCGACGTCGAGCGGAACGCGGTTGCCGTTGTCGTCGATGCGGCCGGGGCCCACGGCCACGACCTCGCCCTCCTGGGGCTTCTCCTTGGCGGTGTCGGGGATGACCAGGCCACTCGCGGTGGTCTGCTCTGCCTCGACCTGCTGGATGACGATGCGGTCCTCGAGCGGCTTGATGGAAACCGACACGGTCTACCTCTTCTTTCTCGCTTCGTGAAACGGAAGACTCATTAGCACCCTCACACCGAGAGTGCTAACGCAAGTCTAGGGGCGTCCTGGCACTCATGCAACGCGAGTGCCAATCGCCGGAATCCCCCCATCTCCCCCCTCCCCCCTAAGCTCGCTGCACCGCCCCCGGCTCCGAGCGAACCCTGGGCGCGCCTCCCCCTAATATCCGGTCCAGTCCCGTACACGCGAGGGTCGAGCGTGGTAGACACTGAGCAGACCACGCGCAAGGGGGCGAAGATGGGGACGTTCGTGCTTGCCGTCGACATCGGTACCAGCCGTATGAGCGCCGCCACCGCGCGACGCACGGCCGCCGGCGACATCGATGCATCGACCATGGCCCTCGGCCGTGCGCGCGACACCACCCCGAGCAGCGTCTTCGTCGGCGACACCGCCATGCTCTTCGGCGATGCCGCCGAGCGGCGCGGACTCGCGCAGCCCGATCGACTGCTCCGCGCCGTCGTCGGGCGCATCGGCGACGACGTGCCCTACCTCGCCGGCGAGCGGCGCGTCATGCCCGCGGACGTCTTCGCCGCCGCCGTCGCGTGGGCCGTGGACACCGCCCGGGAGCGCGAGGGCAACGATCCGGTCGAGGTCGTCGTCACGGTGCCGATGACCTGGGGCGCGTACCGCACCGAGCTCGTGCGCTCCGCGCTCGATCGCATCGGACTCGGTGCGGCGCAGGTCATGACGGCACCGGATGCGGCCGCCCGCGAGTACGAGAGCGTCTCCCCCGTGCGCCCCGGCCGGGCACTCGCCGTGTACGACCTCGGCGGGGGCGTCTTCGAGTCCGTGGTGCTGCGCAAGGACCGCTCGAGCGGTCGACTGCAGCTGGCGGGGACCCCCGCATCCGCCGACGATCTGGGCGGTGCCGAGATCGATGACGCGGTGCTCGCCCGCGTGCTGCGCTCGGTGGGGCTGACGACCCGTTCCCCCGAGTTCGACGAGGCACCCGCCCTGACGGCCGCGGCGCTGCGACGCGAGTGCATCGACGCGAAGGAGGCGCTGTCGTTCGACTCCGAGACGGTCGTACCGGTCATCGTCGGCGCCGGCGGATCCGTTCGGCTCACCCGGGGCGAGCTGGAGTCCATGATCGAACCGATGATCGAGCGCACCATGGACGTGCTCGTGCGTGCGATCGAGTCGGCCCGCGTCGACCCCGCCGACCTCGACGCCATCCTGCTGGTCGGCGGCTCCTCGCGGATCCCCCGCGTCGCGCAGATGATCTCGGAGCGCTTCGACCGCCCCGTCGTCGTGGACCTCGACCCCAAGGCGATCGT
>JAVBUN010000069.1:0-7850 GCA_031555335.1 Microbacterium sp. | reverse complement strand
GCCAGCGTCTGCGTGCGCGAGACGAGCTCGGCACGCTGCTCGGCCACCCGCACCGGCGCGGTGCCGCCGTAGCCGGCACGGCTCGCGAGCGACCCCGCGACGACCAGCACCTCGCGCACCTCGGGCGTGAGAGCGCTCGACACCTCGGCGAGCATGTCGTCCGTCGCCTCGTGCAGCTCGATCCCCCGCTGCTCGCACCGTTGCACGAGCGCTCCCGAGACCTCGTGCGCCTCGCGGAACGGCAGTCCGCGCTTCACGAGCCACTCGGCGACGTCCGTCGCCAGGGAGAAGCCCTGCGGGGCGAGGCTCGCCATCCGCTCGGTGTCGAAGCGGAGGGTCGCGACCATCCCGGCGAAGGCCGGCAGCACGAGTTCGAGAGTCGCGACGGAGTCGAAGACCGGCTCCTTGTCTTCCTGCAGGTCGCGGTTGTACGCGAGAGGCAGGCCCTTGAGGGTGGCGAGCAGCCCCGACAGGTTGCCGATGAGGCGGCCCGACTTGCCGCGCGCGAGCTCGGCGATGTCGGGGTTCTTCTTCTGCGGCATGATGCTCGACCCGGTCGAGTACCCGTCGTCGAGCGTGACGAAGCCGAACTCGCGGGTGTTCCAGAGGATGATCTCCTCGGCGAACCGCGACAGGTCCACCCCGATCATCGCCGCGATGAACGCGAACTCCGCGACGACGTCGCGCGCCGCCGTCCCGTCGATGGAGTTCTCCGCGGGCCGATCGAGCCCGAGCTCCGATGCCACCTGCTGGGGATCGAGACCGAGCGTCGAACCCGCCAACGCGCCGCCGCCGTAGGGTGAGACGCGGGCCCGCGCGCTCCAGTCCCGGAGCCGCTCGAGGTCGCGTACGAGGGGCCACGCGTGCGCCTGCAGCTGGTGGGCCAGCAGCACCGGCTGCGCGTGCTGCAGGTGCGTCCGGCCCGGCATGGCCGCATCCGCGTGCGCATCGGCCTGCGCGACGATCGCGTCGATCAGCCGCACGACCTCGTGCGCGATCGTGCGCGAGTGATCGAGCAGATACAGCCGAACGAGGGTCGCGATCTGATCGTTGCGGCTGCGCCCGGCGCGCAGCTTGCCGCCGAGCTCGGCGCCGACCTCGGCGATCAGCGCCTGCTCCAGCGCGCCGTGGACGTCCTCATCGTCGGGCGTCGGGCGCAACCGCCCCTCGGCCACCGCGTGCCCCAGGGCGTCGAGTCCTGCGTGCATGCGCGCGGCCTCATCCGCCGTGAGATAGCCCGCGCTCTGCAGCGCCACCGCGTGCGCGTGAGAACCGGCCAGGTCGTAGGGCGCGAGCACCCAGTCGAAGTGGGTGGACCGGCTCAGTGCGGCGAGTTCCGCCGACGGGCCCGAGGCGAAGCGCCCCCCCCACAGGGAACCGCGGTGGGTGGCATCGTTCTTCGGCTCGTTCACGCCTCCCAGCCTACCGAGCGCCTCGATGCGCGATCGCCGCGAGGGCGGTCTCGAGCGGGCCACGGCCGACGAATGCGGCCCACACCGTGCAGCCGGCGACGACGATCACGGTGATCGGCCAGAACGGCTGCAGCTCGCGGAACGCGGTGAGCGGCGCGGTGGTCCCGAGCACGACCAGCGCCCAGCCTGCCCAGATCAGCACCTGCGCGGTGTATGCGGTGAGCGGCATGCTGCCGGTCGCGCGCAGCGGCAGCACGATCGCCCGCAGCACCGACACGCGGCACAGGAGGATCGAGGCGCCCAGGACCGCGGCCGCGAACGCCGCCCCGCCGACCACTTCGAACACGCCGCCGGAGTGCGGCAGGAGACTCGTGACGACGCCGAGGTAGTCCACGGGTTCGGGGGCCCCCGCGGGCGGCGCGAGCAGTCCTCCAAGCCCGTAGGCGACGAGCGCGAGCCCGGTGCCGGCGGCGAGCAGCAGTCCGGCGACGGCCGCACTGCCGAGATCGATCCGGCCGAGAGCCAGCCCGAGCACGACGAACCCCGACCACAGCGGGAACGGGTAGGGCCATCCGATCACGAGCGCGAGGGACTCGCCCTCGGGCGTGCTCCACACCGGCAGGAGATCCAGGGCGGCCTGCACGAACGGCATCACCACCAGCAGCGCCGCGGCCACCACGAACAGCGTCGCGGCCCGCAGCCGCAGCAGCGGGATCGCGATGAGGAAGAGGATCGCGTACGCGGGGAGGATCACGTAGATCGGCACACCCGTCATGATCAGCAGGATGCCGATGACCCAGAGCGCGGCCGCCCGCACCGCCAGCCGGCGGCGGGCGAGCGACAGCGTGGCGCCCTCGATCGGGCGGGGCCCGCCGGTACTGAGCGCGATGGAAACCCCCGCGAGCACGGCGAAGAGGATCGACGAGCGGCCGTTCACGATGTCGACCCAGGTCTCGGGACGGCCGGGCGAGAACGCCTCGATGTCCAGCAGATGGGCCGCGAGCATGCCGATCACGGCGAGCCCGCGCGCGAGATCCACCCCCGCGACGCGGCCGTCGCCGGCGAGCCGGCGGACGTTCGCCCGCATCCGCCCCGCCATGCCCGCCCGCTCCGGCGTCACTGCTGCCGCAGCAGCCAGACCAGGAGCGCCTTCTGCGCGTGCAGCCGGTTCTCCGCCTCGTCCCACACGACGCTCTGCGGTCCGTCGATGACCTCGGCGTCGACCTCGTAGCCCCGATCGGCGGGAAGGCAGTGGATGAAGATGGCGTCGTCGTCGGCGAGCGCCATCGTGTCGGTGGTGACCTTGTAGGCGCCGAGGTCCCGCAGGCGCGCGAGCTTCTCCTCCTCCTTGCCCATCGACACCCAGGTGTCGGTGACGACGACGTCCGCCCCGGCCGCGGCCTCGACCGCATCCGTGTACAGGGTCACCGAGCCGCCGGTCGTCTTCGCGAGCGCGTCCGCGTCCGCGATGACGTCTTCGCGCGGCGCGTAGGACTCCGGCGAGGCCACGCGCACGTGCATACCCGCGGTGACGCCGGCCAGCACATAGGAATGCGCCATGTTGGAGCGCCCGTCACCGAAGAACGCGAGCGTGAGACCGCGCAGGTCGCCCTTGTGCTCGCGGATGGTGAGGAGGTCGGCGAGCAGCTGGCACGGGTGGAAGTCGTCGCTCAGCGCATTGACGACGGGCACCCGGGTGCCGCGCGCCATCTCCTCGAGCCCGGCCTGCGCGTAGGTGCGCCACACGATCGCGGCGACCTGCCGCTCGAGCACCCGCGCCGTGTCGGACGGGGTCTCTTTGCCGCCCAGCTGGCTGTTGGCGGTGGAGATGATCAGGGGCGAGCCGCCGAGGTCGGCGATGCCGACGGCGAACGAGACGCGGGTGCGCGTGGAGGACTTGTCGAAGATCACGGCGACGGTCTGGGGACCGGCGAGCGGCTTCTGCGCCCAGCGGTCCTTCTTCAGCTCGATCGCGAGGTCGAGGATCTCGGACTGCTCGGCCGTGGTCAGGTCGTCGTCGCGCAGCAGGTGGCGGGTCATGCGGGGTCCTTTGTCGGGGCGGATGCGGTCGCATCCGCGTCGTCGAGCAGCAGCGCATCGGTGACCGTCGCGAGCGACGCCGTGAACAGACGCACGAACTCGTCGATCTCGACGTCCCCGATGGTGAGCGGCGGCGCGATGCGGATGGTGGTGTCGTTGGCGGCGTTGACGATCAGACCGTGCTGCTGCGCGGCCGCCGTCAACGCCTTCGCGACCGGGTGGGCCAGCACGATGCCGATCAACAGGCCCTGGCCGCGGGTGCCGGCCACGAGGTCGGAGTCGATGGCCTCGATCGCGGTGCGCAGCTGCTCGCCGCGCACCGCCGCGTTGCCGACCAGGTCGGCCCGCTCGATCTCCTCGAGCACCGCTCCGGCGACGGCGGTCGCGAGGGCGTTGCCGCCGAAGGTCGACCCGTGCGTGCCCGGGTAGAACAGGTCGCTCGCGGCGCCGAAGGTGATCATCGCGCCGATCGGGAAGCCGCTGCCGATGCCCTTGGCCACCGTGATCGCGTCGGGCGTGATGCCCGCGCGCTGGAACGCGAACCACTCGCCCGTGCGCCCGGCACCGGTCTGGATCTCGTCGACGATCAGCAGCGCACCGTGACGTGCCGTGAGCTCGCGCGCCGCCTCCAGGTAACCGTCCGGCAGCGGCAGGACGCCGGCCTCTCCCTTGATGGGCTCGACGAACAGCGCGGCGACGCGGTCGTCGAGCGCCGCCTCGAGTGCGTCGACGGTCGAGTCCAGGAACTCCACCCCCGGCACCATCGGCTGGAACGGCTCCTGCATCCACTCCTTGCCGGTGAGGGCGAGGGTGCCCATCGTCCGGCCGTGGAAGGCGTCCTTGAGCGCCAGGATGCGGGGACGGTCCGCGCCGCCGTGCAGCCGGGCCAGCTTGAACGCGGCTTCGTTCGCCTCGGCGCCCGAGTTGCCGAAGTACACGCGCCCGGACTCGCCGGTGCCGGCCAGTCGCTTCAGCCGCGCGGCGAGCGCGAGCTGCGGCGGCGTCGCGAAGTAGTTCGACACGTGCGCGAGACGGGCGGCCTGCTCCGCGACGGCTGCGACGAAGACGGGATGCGCGTGACCCAGGGAATCGACGGCGATTCCGCCGAGGAAGTCGAGGTAGCGCTTGCCGTCGACGTCCCAGAGCGATGCCCCCTCGCCGCGCACGAACAGCGCCATGCGGTCGCCGAAGCTGCGCACGAGATCGCGGCGTGCATCCTCCAGCCACATCGCCGCCGCCTCATCCGCCCGCGTCGCTTCGCTCATCACAGCACCACCTCGGTCCCGATTCCTTTTTCGGTGAACAGTTCGACGAGCACCGAGTGCGGTACCCGCCCATCGATGATCGCGGCCGTGCCGACGCCGTTCGAGACGGCGTCGAGGCAGGCCTGCATCTTCGGGATCATCCCCGACTCCAGCCGCGGCAGCATCTCGCGCAACTCCTCGGAGTTCAGGTGAGACACGAGCGAGTCGCGGTTCGGCCAGTCGGCGTAGAGCCCCGCGACATCCGTCAGCACGACCAGCTTGATCGCTCCCAGCGCCACCGCGAGAGCCGCCGCCGCCGCATCCGCGTTGACGTTCAGCGAGTGTCCCGGGTGATCGAGATCCGGCGCGATCGAGGAAACCACCGGGATGCGGCCGGCGTCGAGCTGGTCGATGATCGGCTGCGGGTCGACCGACACCACGTCGCCGACGCGTCCGAGGTCGTGCTCGACCCCCTCGATCACGACGCCCCGGCGGCGTCCGCCGAACAGGCCCGCATCCTCGCCGGAGAGTCCCGTGGCGACCGGGCCGTGCGCGTTGATCTTCGCGACCAGCTGCGGGTTGATCTGCCCGGTGAGCACCATCCGGACGACCGTGATCGCCTCCGTGGAGGTCACCCGGTAGCCGCCCTTGAACTCGCTCGGGATCGCGAGGCGGTCGAGCATGTTGGAGATCTGCGGTCCGCCGCCGTGCACGACGACCGGCTTCGCCCCGACGTAGCGGAGGTACGCGATGTCGGCGGCGAAGGCGTCCTGCAGTTCGTCGGAGACCATGGCGTTGCCGCCGTACTTCACGACGATGATCTGATCGCGGAACCGTCGCAGCCACGGCAGGGACTCGATGAGCGCCGCCGCCTTCTCGCTCGCCGCGGCGGGGTCGGTGTCCTGCAGGTCGATGTCTGTCATGAGGAGTACGCGCTGTTCTCGTGGACGTAGTCGTGGGTGAGGTCGTTCGTGCGGATCGTGGCCGACGCCGCGCCCGTGCGCAGGTCGACGACGAGCTCCGTCGCCCGGGGGGTCAGATCCACGTCCTCCCGCGGCCGGTCGGGGCCGCCCGCGGTGCACACGCGCACCCCGTTCATCCACACGTCCACGTCGTACGGATCGAACTCCGCGTCGGTCGTCCCGATCGCCGCCAGCACCCGACCCCAGTTCGGATCGTTGCCGAAGATCGCGGCCTTGAACAGGTTGTTGCGTGCGATCGACCGGCCGACGTCCACCGCGTCGTCCTCGGATGCGGCGTTCACGACCCGGATCGTGATGTCGTGGCTCGCACCCTCGGCATCGCCCTGCAGCTGGCGGGCGAGATCGTCGCAGATCTCCACGAGAGCCGCGCGGAACGCCTCCGCATCCGGTGTCACGCCGGAGGCGCCGCTCGCGAGCAGCGTCACCTGGTCGTTCGTCGACATGCAGCCGTCCGAGTCCAGCCGGTCGAAGCTCACCCGGGTGGCGGCACGCAGATGCGCGTCGGCGGATGCGGCATCCAGCACCGCGTCGGTCGTCACGACGACCAGCATGGTCGCGAGCCCCGGCGCCAGCATCCCGGCCCCCTTCGCGATGCCGCCGATCGACCACCCGTCCCCGGCGACGACGCTCGTCTTCGCGACGGAGTCCGTGGTCATGATGGCGGCCGCCGCCGCGTCGCCGCCGTCGGCGCTCAACGCGGCGACACCCGCCTCGACGCCGCGCAGCACCTTGCCGCGGAAGATCTCGTCGCCCGTGCCGATGAGCCCGGTCGAGCACACGAGCACATCGCCCGCGCTCACCCCGAGCAGTTCGCCCGCCTTCTCGGCGGTCTGGTGGGTCGTCTGGAATCCGAACGTGCCCGTGAAGCAGTTCGCACCGCCGGAGTTCAGGACGATCGCTTCGACCACACCGTCCGACACGGCCTGCTGCGACCAGATGATCGGGTTGGCCTTGGCGCGGTTCGACGTGAACACGGCGGCGCCGACCTTGAGCGGGCCGCGGTTGACGATCACGGCGACGTCGGGCTTGCCGGTGGACTTCAGCCCCACGGCGACGCCGGCCGCCTCGAATCCTGCGGGCACGGTCACACTCACGGGGCGACTCCGTTCACGGTGAGGGCGCGGTCCTCGGGAAGACCGAGCGCGAGGTTCATGGACTGCACGGCGGCGCCGGCCGTGCCTTTGACGAGGTTGTCGACGGCGGCCACCACGACGACCCGGCCCGCGGCCCGGTCGATCGCGAGGCCGAGCAGCGCGGTGTTGGCTCCGAGCACGTCGGCGGTGCGGGGGAACTGCCCCTCGGGCAGCAGTTGCACGAACGTCTCGCCCGCGTACGCCTGCTCCCAGGCACCCCGGATCTCGGCATCCGAGACGCCCGGCATGATCGGCGCGGTGCTCGTGGCGAGGATACCGCGGGCCATCGGCACGATGACCGGCGTGAACGAGATGCGCACGTCGCCGCTCGCGCCCGCGCCCTGCAGCGCCTGCCGGATCTCGGGGATGTGCCGGTGCGTGCCGCCCACCGCGTACGGGTTCGCGGTGCCGAGGATCTCACTTGCCAGCAGGTTCGGCTTCAGGCTCTTGCCCGCCCCCGAGGGGCCGACGGCGAGCACCGTGACGATGTCGCCCGGGTCGATGACGCCGGCGGCGACGCCGGGGGCGAGGCTGAGGCTCACCGTCGAGGCATTGCAGCCGGGCGCGGCGATGCGGGTGGCCCCCACCAGCGCATCCCGCTGCTTGCCGCTCCCGACGGGCAGTTCCGGCACGCCGTAGGTCCACGGGTCGTGGAAGTCGCCGCCGTAGAAGGCCGCCCACGCGTCGGGTGAGACCAGCCGGTGGTCGGCGCCCGCGTCGATCACGAGCGGGGTGTCGCCGAGCGCGTCGGTGTACTGCCCGGACTGGCCGTGCGGCAGCGCGAGCACCACGATGTCGTGACCCGCGAGGACCTCGGGGGTCGTGGGCTCGAGCGTGAGGTGCGAGAGGGAGCGCAGGTGCGGCTGATGCGCGACGAGGGGCTGCCCCGCGTTCGCGTGCGCCGTCACGGTGCGGATGTCGATATCGGGATGCGAGGCGAGGAGCCGCAGGATCTCGCCGCCCGCATAGCCGGATGCGCCGGACACGGCGACCGAATATGTCATGGATTCCACCTTAGAGTCTGGGTGCGGGGACCGG
>JAVBUN010000314.1:0-6660 GCA_031555335.1 Microbacterium sp. | reverse complement strand
CAAACGCCGAGGATGTTCTCGGCGCGCGTGAAGACACTGGGGGCGATCCTCGTCGTGGCGTGCGCCGGGCTGCTCATCGCGGGTGCCATCACGTTCTCCATCCAGTACGCCCGCACGATCGACGACGTCGACGACCGCTTGCTCGAGAAGATCTCGGCGCTGCGGCCCGCCGATGACTTCGACTCGGCGACCGCCTACCTCGACAGCGTCGTGGCCGGGTTCCTGTCGGCGCAGAACGAGGGTGTCGTGGGCGTCGTCGACGGCGAGGTGGTCGTCGAACCCGACGGCGGCAACCAGTTCGCGACGATCGCCGACCCCGCCCTGGTGCGCGCGGCCATGGCGCACGGCGATGACGGTCCCACGATCGGAACGGTCGCCACCGACGCCGGGGACGCCCGGTACGTGGCGCTGCCGGTGCATGTTCCGGGCGATACGACGGATGCGGTGTATCTGCGCGCGGTAGACCTCGACGTGCAGCTGGCGCCGGTGGGCTCGGCGATCACGACGTACATCATCGCGGCGACGGTCGTCATGGCGGCCCTCGGGTTCGTCAGCTGGTTCCTCACCGGGCGGCTGCTCTCTCCGCTCCGCCAGTTGCGGGAGGCCGCCGACGCGGTCTCGTTCGACGATCTCGGTACGCGCGTCCCCGAGGAGGGCGACCACGAGTTCGCCGACCTGTCGCGCACCATGAACTCGATGCTCGACCGGCTCGAGGCTTCGGTCAGCAGTCAGCGGCAGCTGCTCGACGACATCCGTCACGAGCTCAAGACCCCCATCACGATCGTGCGCGGGCACCTCGAAATGATGGATGTCGACGACCGGGCCGACGTCGTCTCGATCCGCGACATGGGCATCTCCGAGCTCGATCGCATGACGCGCCTCGTCGACGACATCGATCTGCTCTCGTCCGCCCAGGGCGACCAGTTCGAGATGCGCCCGATCGACGTCGGAATGCTCACCGAACGGGTGGGCGAGCTCGTCGCCGCGATCCCGGGGCATCCGTTCTCGATCCTGCGGCGCGCGCGCGGCGTCGTGGTCGGCGACGCCGATCGGCTCACGCAGGCCTGGCTGCAGCTCGCCGACAACGCCGCCAAGTACACCCCCGCCGGTGCGGCGATCGAGATCGGCAGCGATCTCGACGACCACGAGGCTCGCCTGTGGGTGCGCGATCACGGCGCGGGCATCCCGCCCGCCGCCCGTCGCCGCATCTTCCAGCGCTTCGCGCGTGTCGATGCCAACCGCGACATCGGCGGCTCGGGGCTCGGCCTCGCGATCGTCGAGGCGATCGCGCACGCGCACGTCGGCTCGTGCGAGGTCTCCGACACCCCGGGCGGCGGCGCGACCTTCACGATCCACATCCCGACCGGTCAGAACCCTGCCTCGGTCATCCCCACCCCCGTGCGCGCCGGCGACGTCGTGCTGCAGCGAGAGGCGACCACATGACACTCATCCTCATCGCGGAGGACGAACCGCGGATCTCCTCGTTCGTCCGCCGGGGGCTCGAGTCCGCCGGCTTCGTCGCCGAGGTCGTCGAGACCGGGGATGCGGCGCTCGAGCGGGCGCTCTCGGGCGAGGTGGATCTGCTGCTGCTGGATGTGGGGCTGCCGGGTCTCGACGGCTTCGAGGTGCTGCGGCACCTGCGCGGCCAGGGATCGAGCCTGCCGGTGATCATGCTCACCGCGCGCAGCAGCACGCGCGACACCGTCGACGGTCTCAACGCCGGGGCGAACGATTACGTCCCGAAGCCCTTCAAATTCGACGAGCTGCTCGCGCGGGTGCGGTCCCGTCTGCGCGAGAACGTCGCAACCGGCAGCGTGGCGATCGTCCACGGCGATGCGACGCTCGACGTCCTCTCGCGCCGTGCGAGCATCGGCGGTCGCGAGGTCGACCTGTCGGCCCGGGAGTTCGCCCTCGCCGAGCAGTTCCTGCGCCATCCTGGTCAGGTGTTGAGCCGCGAGCAGCTGCTGAGCCGGGTGTGGGGTCTCGACTTCGACCCGGGCTCCAACGTCGTCGACGTGTACGTGCGGTACCTGCGGGCCAAGTTCGGCCACGACCGCATCGCGACCGTCCGGGGAGCCGGATACCGCTGGGAGTGATCCGCGTCGCCACGGCTCGTCGCGTCGCGGCGTCGGGCCGTGGCATGAAGAAGCCCCCGGCGCTGGGGGACGCCGGGGGCTGCGGAGAAACGCGAGACCCGAAACTCGCGTCTGTCGCACACCTCACCGGGGGGAATCGGTGTCGACCGTTCTCTTTTCATCGCCTGTCTCGGTCTGGGGGAACCTCGACGGGCGGTGGACGGCCTGTCGTGCCGTCCGTGGTTCCATCTTCGCGACGCCGAGTGAGAGAGCAAGGAGCCCCGCATGAGAAACATCTCATGCGGGGCTCCTCGGCTCCTCGAGGCGCGATCAGGACAGCTCGCCGGCCTCCAGAAGGTCGGTGACGAGAGCGGCGATCGCGGAACGCTCCGAACGAGTCAGCGTCACGTGCCCGAACAGGCCGTGGCCCTTCAGCGTCTCGATGACCGACGCGATGCCGTCATGACGCCCCACCCGCAGGTTGTCGCGCTGCGCCACATCGTGGGTCAGCACCACGCGCGAGTTCTGCCCGATGCGGCTGAGGACGGTCAGCAGCACGTTGCGCTCGAGCGACTGCGCCTCGTCCACGATCACGAAGGCGTCGTGCAGCGAGCGCCCGCGGATGTGCGTGAGCGGCAGCACCTCGAGCAGGCCCTGTGCGACGATCTCCTCGAGCACGTTGCCCGTGACGACGGAGCCCAGAGTGTCGAAGACCGCCTGACCCCACGGGCTCATCTTCTCCTGCGCGTCGCCCGGCAGGTAGCCGAGCTCCTGACCGCCGACGGCGAACAGGGGCCGGAACACGATGATCTTCTTCTGCTGCTGTCGCTCCAGCACGGCCTCGAGCGCTGCGCAGAGGGCCAGCGCGGACTTCCCCGTGCCGGCCCGCCCGCCGAGCGACACGATGCCGACCTCGGGGTCGAGCAGCAGGTCGATCGCGATCCGCTGCTCCGCCGAGCGGCCGTGCAGCCCGAAGACCTCACGGTCGCCGCGGACGAGACGGAACTCGCCGTCGCCGCTGACGCGACCGAGCGCCGAGCCCCGCTCGGAGTGGAGGATCAGTCCGGTGTTGATCGGAAGCCCCCGCACGTCGTCGCTCACCGCGACTTCGCTCTCGTAGAGGTCGCTGATCTCGTCGCCCGAGAGGTCGAGGTTGGCGATGCCCGTCCATCCCGAGTCGGCGGCCTGTTCGGCGAGGTACTCCTCCGCGACGATGCCGAGGGATGCCGCCTTCACCCGCATGGGCAGATCCTTCGACACGACCGTCACATCGTGGCCCTCCTGCATGAGGTGCATCGCGACGGCGAGGATGCGGGTGTCGTTGTCTCCCAGCCGCATCCCGGTGGGCAGGACGGACGGGTCGGTGTTGGTCAGTTCGACGCGGAGCGAGCCGCCCTCGCCCACCGGCACCGGGAAGTCGAGGCGGCCGTGTTCGACGCGCAGTTCGTCGAGGTGTCGCAGCGCCTGCCGCGCGAAGTAGCCGAGTTCGGGATCGTGACGCTTCCCCTCCAGTTCGGTGATGACGACGACGGGGATCACGACGGAGTGCTCCGCGAAACGGAAGAACGCCCGGGGATCGCTCAGCAGCACCGACGTGTCCAAAACATAAGAGCGCAGGTCAGTTTCCTGATCTACGCTCTCGGGGACGATCGTCCGCTGCCGCTGCTCTGGTGCTCGTGTGGTCACAACCCGCTCCCACTCCGGGAGAATCCCGGTGTCATTCGCGTCGACCGTGGGTTGCGAGTCGCTTCCTGAGGCCGACCCGATCGGGCGCCGTGCCCGATGTGATGAACGTACGACGCGCACCGTTCCCCCGCCACTTCGGCCCGGGCGTGTCGCGTTACGAGCGCGTGAACAATCCCGGTGGCCCGCGTCATCCGGATGCCGCCGAGCCGACGTTCCACGATCGCTCCCGCCGCCCGCCCCGAACCCGCGGGGCGAGGGAAACCCGATCAGCCGCCGTAGCGGCGGTCGCGCGAGGCGAAATCGCGGATGGCGCGCAGGAAGTCGACCTCGCGGAGGTCCGGACCCAGGGCCTCGACGAAGTAGAACTCGCTGTGCGCGGACTGCCAGAGCAGGAAGTCGCTCAGGCGCTGCTCCCCGGACGTCCGGATCACGAGATCGGGGTCGGGCAGGCCGCCCGTGTACAGGTGCTCGCCGATCTGCTCTGGCGTGAGGCTCGCCGCCAGCTCCTCGAGCGACCCGCCCCGCTCGTCGTGCTTCGTGATGATGCTGCGGACGGCGTCGACGATCTCGCTGCGTCCGCCGTAGCCGACCGCGAGGTTCACGTGCATCCCCGTGTGTGCGGCGGTGCGGGCGTCGGTGTCGGCGAGTACCCGTGCAAGGTCCGTCGGCAGCAGATCGGCGCGGCCGACGTGCTGCACCCGCCAATCGCGCTCGCGGGAGAGCTCGTCGGCGAGTTCGGCGATGATCTCGATGAGGTCGGACAGCTCCTGCGAGTCCCGCTTGGTCAGGTTGTCGGTGGACAGCAGGTAGAGCGACACCACCCCCACGCCGAGGTCGTCACACCAGCGCAGGAACTCCCGCATCTTCGCCGCGCCCGCGCGGTGGCCGTGCGCGGCCGACGAGTACCCCAGCTGGCGTGCCCACCGACGGTTGCCGTCGATCATCATGGCGACGTGGCGCGGCACGTTCTGGGCCGCGATCTGACGGCGGAGGCGGTTGCTATAGAGCCGGTAGAGGGGCCCCCGTCCCTCGCTCGCGCGTGCGCTCGTCACACGTCTACGCTACTCCGCTCTCCCGCGGGCGATTACTCATGGCGTATGTACGGGTGCGCGCATGGACGGCCGCCTACGCTGGGCTCATGGCCCGCCCGCGCGTCCCTGATGTCCCCTCCTTGCCTCTCCTGCAGGAAGCGGCCGATGATGCGCACGCCGAGCTCCGGCCGACCTGGCGCGGCTGGATCCACGCCGGCACGTTCCCCGTCGCCATCGCCGCCGGCATCGTGCTGATCGTGCTCGCCGACGGCGTCGCGGCGAAATGGTCCGCGGCGGTGTTCATGACGACCTCGCTGCTGCTGTTCGGCAACTCCGCGCTGTACCACCGCTTCGACTGGGGCCCGCGGACGAAGCTGGTCCTCAAGCGCATCGACCACGCGAACATCCTGCTCCTGATCGCGGGTACCTACACGCCCTTGGCGGTACTGGCCCTGCCGCCGTCCAAATCGGTGCTCCTGCTGTCGCTGGTCTGGGGCGGCGCGGCGCTCGGCATCCTGTTCCGGGTGTTCTGGATCAACGCGCCGCGATGGCTGTACGTCGCGCTGTACGTGCTGCTCGGCTGGGCGGCCGTGATGTACATCGGCGACCTCCTGGCGGCGAACGTCGCGATGATGGTGCTCGTCATCGTCGGCGGCCTGCTCTACACGGCCGGCGCCGTCGTCTACGCGCTCAAGCGGCCGAACCCGTGGCCCGGCAGCTTCGGATTCCACGAGATCTTCCACGTGTGCACCGTGCTGGCGTTCCTCTGCCACTGGACCGCGTGTCTGCTGATCTGCATGGCGCCGGCCTACAACGCCTGACTCAGCGCGTGCGACCCTCGCCCGGATCGATGTCCTGGTCGTCGGTGTCGGACGCGCGGGTCGCCGCCTCGCCCTGCTGAGCGGCGCGCTCTTCGGCATCGAGCTCTTCGCGCACTTCCGCCCGGTAACGACCGCGGCGGATGCGGCGGAGCATGTCCCATACGAGGGCGATGACGGCGAGGCCGATGAGGGCCATCACCGCGAAGCCCCACGGCCCGGGGGTCACGAGCGCGGGGTCGACCGTGGCCGCGCTCGGCGACGGTGTCACGGTCGGTGTCGCGGTCGCCGAGAGGATCCAGATCCCGAGATGCATCCGCGTCCCCTGTTCCGCGCCGGAGCGCATAGCCTTGAGATGTCCAGCCTAATTCCCGAACGCGAGTGCCATGACGACGACCGAGATGCTCGATGACCGCTACGGTCGCTCCTCGAACCGACGCACGACGCGGTTCTGGGTCGTCTTCGCCGCGGTCGGCATCGCGCTCGCGATCGCCGCGGCCGGCTGGTACGCGTTCGCCGCACCGACAAGCAGCATCGATGCGACCACCACGGGATTCGAGCTCGCCGACGGTACCGCGACCGTGTCGTTCCAGGTCTCCGCGCCCGCGGGCAGCGCCCTGGCGTGCGTGCTGGAAGCGCAGGACGAGGAGCACGGCATCGTGGGCTGGAAGGTCGTCGAATACCCGCCGGCGGACGCGCATTCCCAGGCGTTCCGCGAGACGATTCCGGTGACGGCCGAGGCGACCACAGGTTTGGTCAACTCCTGCTGGGTGCCGTAGTCTGTCGGCACTACGACAACGCCCCGGCGATCTGCTGGGGCGTTCTGAATTTGGCGCGCGGGTTCCGCGCCCTCTCACGAAGGAGACGACCGTGACCGCTGACGCAACGGTGAGCTTCCTCACCCAGGATGCCTACGACCGGCTCGTGGCCGAGCTCGAGCACCTCTCGACGACCGGACGCGAAGAGATTGCCAAGCGCATCGAAATCGCCCGCGAAGAGGGAGATCTGAAGGAGAACGGCGGCTACCACGCCGCGAAGGACGAGCAGGGC
>JAVBUN010000195.1:0-2816 GCA_031555335.1 Microbacterium sp. | reverse complement strand
CCCGAACCCGGCCCGGTTCGATCAGAAGAAGGCCGAGTCGATCAACGGCGACCACATCCGGATGCTGACACCCGGCGACTTCGAGGCGCGCATCGTGCCCTATCTCGCGCAGGCGGGACTCGTCGAGCCGGTGCCGACGGCGCGGGAGCGCGCGCTGATCGCCGCGTCCGCCCCCCTCGTGCAGGAGCGCGTGCAGCTGCTCGGCGAGGTGCCGGGGCTCGTCGGGTTCCTCTTCCGCGACGAGGTCGCGTACGACGAGGATGCGCTGGCGGGGCTCCCCGCGAACGCCGGCGAGGTTCTCGTCGCCTCGGTCGGGGCGCTCGAGCTCGTCCCGGAGACGCAGTTCACGGCCGCCGCGATACAGGAGGCTCTCCAGAGCGCCCTCATCGACGGTCTCGGGCTGAAGCCGCGCATCGCGTACGGACCGCTTCGGGTCGCGGCCAGCGGGCGGCGCGTGTCGCCGCCGCTGTTCGAGTCGCTCGAGCTGCTCGGCAAGCCCGAGAGCATCCGTCGGCTGGACGCACTCGTCCAGCGCATCGGCTGACGCGCCCGGCACGCGCCGGTTTGGCGAGCGTGCCGAGGTCGTCTAGACTTGACCCTTGGCACCGCTTCTTCTCGAGTCGGTGGGGTCTGGGGTAATTGGCAACACGGCGGTTTCTGGTACCGTTGGTCTTGGTTCGAGTCCAGGTACCCCAGCTTCGAAAAACCCCCGGTCACCCGGGGGTTTTTCATTTGTCTCGAGTCAGCCGATCGCGAACCCGCTGTCCACGCGAAGGATGGCTCCCGTCACCGCCGCCGACTCCGTGCCGGCGAGCCATGCCGCCGCCTCCGCGACATCCTGCGGCGTGACGTTCCGGCGCAGGGGGAGTGTCTGCGCGAAGGCGCCGAGGATGCCCGGGAGTGCGTCACCGGCCGTGCTGCGACTGCCCTCCGTATCGCTCGGGCCCGCGGCGATCGCATTCACGCGCACGCCGGACGGCCCGAACTCGTACGCCCAGTTCTTGGTGAGCATCTCGATCGCCGCCTTGGTGGCGCCGTACAGCGCGGATCCCTCGCCGGCGCGCGCGGCGACGCCGCTCGAGATGTTGATGATGCTGCCGCGGCCGCGGGCCGCCATCCCTGGGGCCAGTGCTCCGACGAGCAGGTAGGGGGCTCGGACGTTGAGGGCGACGTCGTGGTCGAAGTCGCCGGCGGTCTCCGCGGTCGACCCGTACGACATGATCCCCGCGTTGTTGACGAGGATGTCGACGGGCCCGGCCGCCTCGGCCAGGTCCAGCGCCGCCTCGCGATCGCCGAGGTCGGCCGTGAGGGACTGCGCGGTGCCGCCGGCGGCGACGAGCGCATCGACCGTCGCCGCGGCGCGCTGCGCGTCACGACCGACGACGATCACGTGCGCGCCTCGGGCGGCGAGGCTCTCCGCGATGGCACGGCCGAAGCCGCTGGTGGCGCCGGTGACCAGGGCGCGCTGGGAGGTGAGATCGGACATGGAGTGATGCCTTCGGTTCGAGGGAAGCTGCGGAAGCGCCCGCAACACGTTCCACGCTAGAACGCTGAATCCGTTCGATGAATAATCCAGAGTCCGGGTTTCATGTCATAGAGTACGAACATGCCCGACGATCCGCTCTCCGACGCCCTGACGGCGATGCAGGCGCGATGCGTCGTCTCCGGAGGCTTCACGGCCGGGGGCGACTGGGGCGTCCGGTTCTGGCCGCAGGCGCGACTGAAGGTGGTCGCGGTGGTGCGGGGGGAGTGCTGGCTCGGCGTCGACGGCGGCGGGGAACCGGTTCGGCTGGCGGCGGGTGATGCCGCGGTGCTGAACGGGTGGAGCCATGTGTCCCTCTCCAGCGCGCCCGGCGGGTCGTCGGCGGACCGCTCGCAGGAGTTCCTGGACGCCCGGGACTCGGTGCTGGCGTTGTCGGACCGGGACGACGTGGCGGTCATCGGCGGGCACATCGAGGCGGACCGCGTCGGGCAGTCGCTCCTGCTCGACGCCCTCCCCACGGTCACCCGGATCACGGCCTCGGACGGTGCGGCACCGGCGATCGGATGGCTCCTCGGACGCATCCTGCACGAGATGACCGCGAACCCGCCGGCCGCGCGCGTCAGCGCGGCCCTGCATGCCCAGCTCCTGCTGGTGGAGGTCTTCCGGTCGGTGCTCACCGATGCAGCCCCGGCGTTCCCGCCGGGCTGGTTGCGCCTCATGGCCGATGCGCGGCTGGCGCCCGTCGTCTCGGCGCTGCACGCCGACCCGGCCCGGCGCTGGGCGCTCGATGAGCGCGCGCACCGCGTCACGATGTCCCGCACGGCGTTCGTCGAACGGTTCCGCGCCGCGGCCGGCGTGCCCCCGATGCAGTACGTGCAGCAGTGGCGCACGCTCCTCGCCGAGCGCCAGCTCGTCTCCGGCGATGCGCCCGTCGGCGAGATCGCCGCCCGGCTCGGCTTCGGGTCGGAGAGCGCCTTCAGCACGTCGTTCAAGCGGGCGACCGGCCTGTCACCCCGTCACTACCGGGTGGCCCGCACGGCTCAGCCATAGTCGGCGGTCATCGGCCGGACGCGCGGACGACTCGCCGTCTGAGCGATGGTCAGATCCAGGCGCGGACGCCGGGCCTCCGGCGCGTCCTCTCTGCATCAGCGACCTCTGGGCGGAGGTCCTCTCGTCGTGCGGCGCACGGTGGTTCTGTGATTGGATGCATAATGTCAATGATTGGATGCACTCGTCGCAGCGACGATCGATCCAGATGCTCCACCTTCACCCGAAGCACCACCCGCGATCGCCTATGGAGGACATCACGTGACCAAGAAGAGAGCCCTCGCCG
>JAVBUN010000074.1:0-2536 GCA_031555335.1 Microbacterium sp. | reverse complement strand
TTCTCCGGGCGCAGTCTGTGAAGACGTTCTGCTCGGCTCCGACCTTTGTCACAGACACCTAAGTCGACGAGCCCAGCCTGAAAAGAGTCCCGCGTGACGTCCAGACACCGTCACACAGCAAGATCCCTAGATGACGCCAGGGTCCGTGGCGGGATCACACACGGTCTGACGGACTATCGGGCTCGCTTACGCAGCGAGGGCGAAGTCAGTGCGCTTGGATTCGGCACTTATGGTTTTGCAGGGAGCGTTAACGAGATAACCCCGCATCCTCGGCCCGCTTCTCGCAGATTCACAAACGATGTCGAAACCGATCATCCCCGTGAGCCTTCTCTCGAAGGAGCCACTGTCGCGCTGTGGAGTTTTCACCTCGGCTGCCGAAGCATCCGAGCGTCTCAGACTACAACGAAAACCGCCGCGCGGCATTCCCCGCGTCAGTTCGGCGACTCGGCGGCCGCCCGCTCAGCGAGCGTCGCGCCGCCGCGCGCCCACTGCGTGGGGTCCACCTGCGTCACGATGACCGTCACCCGCTCGGGATCGGCGTCGAGCGCGCGCACGGTCGCATCCGTGAGCTCGGCGATGAGGGCACGGATCTGCTCCTCGTCACGGCCGGCGGCAAGGGAAACCTGGACGAGGGGCATGGTGTCCTCCAACATCGATGAAGCGCTGAGGGCTCCAGCCTAGACACGGGTGGGCGGGGCCGGACCGACCCCGGGCCCGTGCCGCGCGGATACGATCGGGGGAATGAACTCCGCGCGCCGTGGCCCCGCTGCCCAGATCACCCTCGAGGTCGTGCAGACGACGTGGATCTCCCCCGGGATGGTGCGGGTGAGCCTCGGCGGCGAGCAGTTCTCGGCGTTCCCGGGACGCCCGGAGACCGACATGTACGCCAAGCTCTTCTTCCCGCCGACGGGGAGCACGCTGCAGCCGCCCTACGATCTCGCGGCGCTGCGCGAGCAGCTTCCCTTCGAGGAGCTCCCCACGATCCGCACGTACACGATCCGCCGCATCGACCATGACCGCCGGATCATCGACATCGATTTCGTCGTGCACGGCGATACCGGTGTCGCGGGCCCGTGGGCGGCGTCCGCGCAGCCCGGCGACCGGCTGACGATGTCGGCGCCGGGCGGCGGATACTCCCCCGACCTCGACGCCGACCACCGGATACTGATCGGTGACGAGTCCGCGATCCCGGCGATCGGCGCGGCCCTGGAGTCGCTGCCCGCCGCTGTGCCGACCACCGTCGTCATCGAGACGCGATCGTTCGACCACCGGGCGGAACTGCCGTGGGCGGGGTCCGTGACCTGGGTCGACGAGGACCACGACGCGCCGGGCAGCGCGCTCGTCGCGGCCGTCGAGGCGCTTCCCTGGCCGGGCGGACGCGTCCAGGTCTTCGCGCACGGTGAGCGCGGCGCCATGAAGGCACTTCGACCTCTGCTCGCCGAGCGCGGCGTCAGCCGGGCCGATCTGTCGCTCTCGGCGTATTGGGCCGCCGGGCGCACGGAGGACGCGTTCCAGGCGGAGAAGCGCCTCCCCGTCGGGCAGATCTTCGCCGACTGAACTCGGCGGGCGCGCGAATTCGCCGCGTAGAGTCGGCGGCATGAGCGATGTCACGATCACGGTCCGCGGCGACTTCGAGGAGCGTCTCCCCGCCGAGCTCGGTATCGTCCGGGTGACGGTGCGCGCCGAGGGCCGGGACCGAGGCGACGTGGTGGAGCAGCTCGCCTCGCTCGCCCACCCCCTCCGCACCGACCTCGCCGCGCGCGAGGCGGCCGGCGCTCTCGAGCGCTGGACGAGCTCACGCGCCAACGTCTGGACAGAGCGTCCCTGGTCCGCGGACGGTACCCGGCTCGACGCGGTGCACCACGCGAGCGTCGAGATCACGGCGACGTTCGCCGACCCCGCCGCGCTCTCGGCATGGGTCGACGATCTCGCCCGGGGCGACGGCGCGCAGGTGGAGGACGTGTCATGGCGGCTGACCGACGCGACCGCCGCTGCGGCGCGGGATCGTGTCGCCGCGGCGGCGGTGACGGATGCGGTCGCCCGCGCCACCGCCTACGCCGCCGCGATCGGCCGCGCGACGGTGACGCCGATCGCCATCGCGGACACCGGGCTCCTCTCCCCCGGGCCTGCGACGCCGGCGCCGATGATGATGCGGTCCATGGCCGCGGATGCGGGGAGTCCGGGCGTCGACCTGCGTCCCGATGACGTCGTGGTGACCGCATCCGTGGAGGCGCGGTTCAGCGCGACCTGATCGCCGTGCAGACATCACGCCGGACGCGTGTCAGCGCGTCGACTCGACGAGGATCGTGGGGTCCGAGATGGCGACTGTCTCGGTCGCCGTCGACACCGTGATACTCCGCGTCGCATGGTGGGACTGAGGCGCAGAACCTCTCGATCGAGATCGATCCGGTCCCGAACGACACACGACGCCCGCGTATGGTCGATCGAAGCGGGGCCTTTCATGCATCCGGCCCCGCGTGTACGGCAATCGTCGACACGAAGACGTGACGACAGCTCGCCTCATTCCAAAGGAGAA
>JAVBUN010000137.1:0-7946 GCA_031555335.1 Microbacterium sp. | reverse complement strand
GGCGTCGAGGTCGCGACGTACTGCAGGGTGCGGTGCGCCGGGTTCGTCCAGCGGTCGCCCGACATCGTCTCGCCCCGCTCGTCGTACCAGTCCATCACGGATGCGGACGGCGTCTGCTCCCCGGACCGGGCGAAATGGCGGGGGCGGAGCGCCGGGTTCTCCCGCCGCAGTCGCAGCAGGCGCTGCACATGCGCGAACAGGTCCCGCTGCCACGGGGAGGGATCCCAGCTCAGCCAGGTGAGCGACGAGTCGTGGCAGTAGGCGTTGTTGTTGCCGCGCTGCGAGCGTCCGAACTCGTCTCCGGCGGTGAGCATGGGCACCCCGGCGGACAGCAGCAGCGTGCCGAGCAGATTCCGCATCGCCTTCCGGCGGATGGTCAGGATGCGGTCGTCGTCGGTGGGGCCCTCGGCGCCGTGGTTGAAGGAGCGGTTCGTGTCGGCGCCGTCGCGGCCGTGCTCGCCGTTGTCGTCGTTGTGCTTGACGTCGTACGAGACGAGGTCGCGCAGGGTGAAGCCGTCGTGGGCGGTGACGAAATTGACGCTCGCGAGCGGGCCGCGCTCCCCGCTGAAGGTGTTCGAGGACCCCGCGAGGCGGGTCGCGAAGCCGCCGATCCCGACCGGTGCGGTCGAGGCGCGCCGCGCGTAGTCGACGTCCGACAGCCAGAAGTTGCGGACCCGATCGCGGTACCTGTCGTTCCACTCCATCCAGCCGTCGCCGAAGTTCCCGGTCTGCCAACCGCCCATTCCGACGTCCCACGGCTCCGCGATCTTCTTGACGTCCCGCAGCTGGGGGTCGTCGATGATCGTGCGCAGGAGCGGGTGGTCGGGGGTGAACTCGTGGTCGCCGTTCCGCCCGAGCGTGGCAGCGAGGTCGAACCGGAACCCGTCGATCTGCACCTCGTTCGCCCAGTAGCGCAACGAGTCGAGCACGAGACGCGCGGCGGCATCCGTCGACGTATCGACGGCGTTGCCGCATCCGGTGACGTCGATGTAGGCGCCGTCGGCCTGCTGACGGTAGTAGGCGCGGTTGTCGAGACCGCGCAGGCTCGTCCGCGGACCGCCGATGCCCTCCTCGGCGGTGTGGTTGTAGACGACGTCGAGCACCACCTCGAGACCCGCCTCGTGCAGGAGCTTCACCATGCCCTTGACCTCGCGGAGCACCGCCTGCGGGCCTTCGCGGCGCGCGCTCTGGGTGGCGTACGCGGCGTGCGGGGTGAAGAAGTTGAGGGTGTTGTACCCCCAGTAGTTGTCGAGCCCCAGCTGCAGCAGCCGCGGCTCGGTCGCGAACGCGTGGATGGGCAGGAGCTCGATCGTCGTGATCCCGAGCGTCAGGAAGTGCTCGATCATCGCCGGGTGGGCGAGCCCTGCGTAGGTGCCGTGCAGTGCTGCGGGCACACCGGGATGCCGCTTCGACATCCCCTTGACGTGGCCCTCGTACAGCACGGTGCGATCCAGCGGCACCCGCGGCTTCGTCACGGACCCCCAGTCGAAGCCCGACTCGACCACGACGGAGCGCCAATCGCCGAAGCCGCCGCTGACCATGCCGCGGGAGTAGGGCTCGATGAGCAGGGTGCGCGGGTTGAACATGCTGCCGACGGTCGCGGGGCCCGACACGCGCACCGCGTACCGGGTGCCGGGGGTGAGCAGTTCGGAGGTCACCTCCCACACGCCGTTCGCGCCGCGCCGCAGCGGCACCGTGGCGATGATCCAGTCCAGATCCGCGGTGTCGAAGACGACGAGCTCGACGGCGTCGGCATCGCGGGACCATACCCGGAGCGTGCCGCCGCCGTCGTGCAACCGCACGCCGAGGTCGTCGAACGTCGGGTCGAGCAGGCCCTCCGACGCGGGTGCGGGAAGCGAGGTCTGGTTCGTGCGGACCATGCGCCCACCCTAGCCAGGCGGTGAGTCCGGCTCGTTACGGTGCCCGGCGCCGTGGCAGCCATGCCGTGGCACCCTGGAGAGGTGCACGTGTACCTCGACCACGCCGCCTCGAGCCCGCTCCGCCCGGAGGCGCGCGACGCATGGCTCGCGGCGACCGGCGTCGTCGGCAATGCGTCGTCGATCCACGGCGGCGGACAGGCCGCCCGGCGGGTGCTCGAGGATGCCCGGGAGCGCATGGCGGCGGCGCTGGGCTGCGACCCCATCGAGGTGGTGTTCACGAGCGGCGGCACCGAGGCGGTGAACCTCGCGATCAAAGGCCTCTGGTCGGCGCGCACCGCGGGAGCGGACGCCGTCGTGCTGCCCGACGGCGAGCATCACGCGACGCTCGACTCGGTCGCCGCCCTCGCCGGGGCCCAGGTGCGCCACGTGCCGCTGGATCCCTCGGGCGCGATCCCGGTCGCCGCGTTCGACGCCGCGCTCGCCGGTGCCGCCCTCGCCACGGCGCTCGTCGCCAACAACGAGGTCGGCACGGTGTCGGATGCCGCGGCGCTCGCCGCCGCATCCGCCGCCCGCGGGGTGCCGCTGCATCTGGACGCCGTCGCCGCGTTCGGGCACGTCCCGGTCTCGTTCGCCGCATGGCGGGCGGATGCGGCGGGGCCGGTCGGACTCGTCGCGCTCAGCGTGTCTGCCCACAAGGTCGGCGGCCCGGTGGGCGTCGGCGCGCTCGTGGTGGCGAGGTCGGCGGCGCTGCACGCGCAGCTCCACGGCGGCGGGCAGCAGCGCGGCCTCCGCGCCGGCACGCAGGACATCGCGGGCGCGGCGGCGTTCGCGGCCGCCGCGGAGGCGTCCGTCCGAGAGCTCGCCGCGGAGGCGGAGCGGGTGGGGGCGCTGCGGGACCGGCTCGCCGCCGGCATCCGTGCCGCGGTGCCGGGCGCCGAGGTGCTGGGCAGCCCGGAGCGACGGCTGCCGGGAACGCTCCACGTGCTCTTCGACGGCGCGCGCGGCGAGACGCTGCTGTTCCTGCTCGACCAGGAGGAGATCTCGGTGTCGACGGGTTCGGCCTGCCAGGCCGGGGTGCCGGAGCCGTCCCACGTGGTGCGCGCCCTCGGCCGCGACGACGAGGCCGCACGGTCGGTGCTGCGACTGAGCCTCGGGCGCACCACGACCGACGCCGACGTCGATGCGGTGCTCGCCGCCCTGCCGCGCGCGGTCGAACGAGCCCGTGCGGCCGGCGCCGCATCCGGTTCGCGCTCGTAGACTGGGATTATGCGGATCCTTGCGGCCATGAGCGGTGGCGTCGACTCGGCCGTCGCGGCAGCCCGCGCGGTCGAGGCGGGGCACGACGTCGTCGGCGTGCACCTGGCGCTGTCGCGGGCGGGGGGGACGCTCCGCACCGGCAGCCGGGGATGCTGCACGATCGAGGACGCGATGGATGCCCGGCGCGCAGCGGATCGCCTCGGCATCCCGTTCTACGTGTGGGACTTCTCGGAGCGGTTCCGGGACGACGTCATCGAGGACTTCGTCGCCGAGTACCGCGCCGGCCGCACCCCGAACCCCTGCATGAGGTGCAACGAGAAGATCAAGTTCGCGGCACTCCTCGAGCGCGCCCTCGAGCTCGGCTTCGACGCGGTGTGCACCGGGCACTACGCGACCCTCGTGGCGACGCCGGACGGGCCGGAGCTGCACCGGGCGTCCGACCAGGCCAAGGACCAGTCGTATGTGCTGGGCGTGCTGACCGCCGACCAGCTCGCGCACACCTACTTCCCGCTGGGAGCCACCCCGTCGAAGGCGCTCGTGCGCGCGGAGGCCGCCGAGCGCGGCCTGACCGTCGCGCAGAAGCCCGACAGCCACGACATCTGCTTCATCCCCGACGGCGACACCCGCGGCTGGCTCGCGGAGCGCGTCGGTGCGGAGCGGGGCGAGATCCTGGATCGCTCGGGTGCCGTGGTCGGCACCCACGAGGGCGCGCACGCATTCACGGTGGGGCAGCGCCGAGGGCTGTCGATCGGCGTGCCCGCGGCCGACGGCAAGCCGCGCTTCGTGCTGGAGGTGCGTCCGGTCTCCAACACCGTGGTGGTGGGGCCGAAGGACGCGCTCGCGACCGCCGAGATCAGCGGTGAGCGCTTCACGTGGGCGGGGCGTGCTCCCGCATCCGCGGCATTCGCCTGCGACGTGCAGATCCGCGCGCACGCGGACCCGGTGCCCGCGCGCGCCGAGCTCGCCGGCGGCACCCTGACGGTGCGCCCCGAGTCGCCGTTCGACGGCGTGGCCCCGGGCCAGACCGCAGTGCTCTACGACGGCACCCGCGTGCTCGGCCAGTTCACGATCGACCGCACGGTCTCCGCCGCTCCCGTCCCCGCCTGATCGCGGACGCCGCGCGGGGTTCTCACCCCCGGGTGCGTCGCGGCACCCACTGGGCCTCGTCACCGGCGTACAGGCCGTGCCCCCTGCTCCCGCCCCGCCCGCTCCCGCCCCCGCTCCCGCCGGTCTGGGGCGCGGAATCGGCTTTGGGGCGCAAAGATCGCGCCCCAAAGCGGGAATCGCGCCCCGAACGTGGGCGGATGTAGGAATCGCGCCCCGAGACCGTGGGTGGCAGACGCCCCGCGAGATGTGCGAACGCGGCGGAGGGATGCGGTGACGGCGCCGTGCCCCCGCCGGTTTGGGGCGCGAAATACGCTTTGGGGCGCAAAGATCGCGCCCCACAGCGGGAATCGCGCCCCGAGCGCGGGCGGATGGAGGAATCGCGCCCCGAAGCGGGAATCGCGCCCCGAACGCCCCCAATGCCGGAATCGCGTCCCGAACGGGGAGTTGAGGGCTGGAGACCTCGACGCGCGGTCTGGACGCACGCGCCGCGGGCGCGACACGCAAGGGCCGATGCGGCGTCGGCGGGGGTTCCTAGACTGGCGGAGTGACGGATTCCGACGGCTCGACGGTACTCGAGCTCACCCTCGAACAGGCGCATGACGAGGCGGCGGCGCTGACCGACCGCATCCTGGGGGCGCGCGACGCCTACTACGGCGCAGACGCCGAGCTCGTCGACGATGCGACCTACGACGGGTGGATGCGGCGGCTCGAGGAACTGGAGCGGCTCTATCCCGAGGTGCAGAGCCAGGATTCCCCGACGCTGAGCGTGGGCGCTGCCACCACCACCATGTTCGCGCCCGTCACGCACGCCGAACGGATGCTGAGCCTCGACAACGTCTTCAGCGAGGATGAGCTGCGGGAATGGTGCGCCAAGACGCAGGCATCGGCGGCCCGGCAGGTGCGCTGGCTCACCGAGCTGAAGATCGACGGCCTCGCCATCAACCTCCGCTACGAGCACGACGTGCTGATCTCCGCCGCGACCCGAGGCGACGGTCGCGTCGGCGAGGACGTCACGGTCAACGCCCTCCGTGTCGCCGGTATCCCGCAGCGCCTGGAAGGCAGCGGGCACCCGGCGATCGTGGAGGTGCGGGGGGAGGTCTTCATCCCGGTCGCGGCGTTCGACGCGCTCAACGCGTTGCAGGCGACGATGCGCGAGCGCGTGGTCGCGGATGCGGCGGGGCGCGCGCGCACGTTCGATGAGGCCAAAGTGCGTCTGAGCGCGGAGCGGCGCTTCCCGGCGTTCGCGAATCCCCGCAACGCCGCGAGCGGCGGCCTCCGACAGCAGCTCGACAAGAAGGACGGATTCGAGCTCGAGGCCGGACGGGCACGGCTCGACTCGCTGCGGCTGCTCGTGCACGGCATCGGCGCATGGCCCGACCCGCCGGTCGCCTCGCAGAGCGAGGTGTACGGGCTGCTGTCCGACTGGGGGTTGCCCACGAGCCCCTACTTCCGCACGTTCGACGACATCGACGGCGTCATCGGGTTCGTGACCCATTACGGCGAGCACCGCCACGACGTCGAGCACGAGATCGACGGGATCGTCGTGAAGGTCGACGAGCTGGAGCTCCACGAGGAGCTCGGTGCGACCAGCCGGGCACCGCGGTGGGCCATCGCCTACAAGTACCCGCCCGAGCAGGTCAACACACGCCTGCTCGACATCGTCGTCTCGGTCGGTCGCACCGGTCGCGCCACTCCCTTCGCCGTCATGGAGCCCGCGCGGGTCGCGGGCTCGGTCGTGCGCCAGGCCACGCTCCACAATCAGGATGTCGTCAAGGCCAAGGGCGTCCTCATCGGCGACACGGTCGTGCTGCGCAAGGCCGGCGATGTCATCCCCGAGGTCCTCGGCCCCGTGGTGGAGCTCCGCGACGGCACCGAGCGGGCCTTCGTCATGCCCGCCGACTGCCCGGTCTGCGGCACGCCGCTCGCGCCCGCGAAGGAGGGCGACATCGACCTGCGCTGCCCGAACGCGCGGTCGTGCCCGGCACAGGTGCGCGGTCGTGTCGAGCACATCGGGTCGCGGGGCGCCCTCGATATCGAGGCGCTCGGTGAGGTCACCGCGGCGGCGCTGACCCAGGCCGACGGCGACGTGCCGGCGCCCCTCGTCAGCGAGGCGGGCCTGTTCGATCTGAGCCTCGAGCAGCTCGTGCCGATCGAGGTCGTCGTCCGCGACGCCGAGACGGGGGAGCGCAAGGTCGACGAGGCGACGGGCGAGTACGTGCGCCGATCGCCGTTCCGGCGCATCGAGAAGGCCTACCCCGAGGGGTGGGCCGACAAGACGCCCGCGGAGCGCCGCGCGGCGGGCATCAAGAAGATCGATCTGTTCCTGCCGTCGGCGCAGGCGCTCACCCTGCTCGATGAGATCGAGAAGGCGAAGACGAAGGAGCTCTGGCGGTTCCTCGTCGCGCTGAACATCCGGCATGTCGGGCCCGTCGCGGCGCGTGCCCTCGCCCAGTGGTTCGGCTCGCTCGACGCGATCCGCGGGGCGTCCCGCGACGAGCTGGCGGCCGTCGACGGCGTCGGCGGCATCATCGCCGATGCGCTCATCGACTGGTTCGAGGTCGACTGGCATCGCGAGATCGTGGATCGGTGGGCGGCGGCCGGAGCGCAGTTCGCCACGCCGGGTCATCCCGGTCCGGGAGCCGCGGCGGCCGCCGGGGGCGTGCTGGAGGGCGTGACGGTCGTCGCGACCGGCAGCCTGGACGGTTACACGCGCGAGGGTGCGCAGGAGGCCATCATCGCGGCCGGCGGCAAGGCGGCCTCGAGCGTCTCGAAGAAGACGGACTTCGTCGCGGCCGGTCCCGGGGCGGGGTCGAAGCTCGGCAAGGCCGAACAGCTCGGGGTGCGTATCATCGACGCCGCGCAGTTCCGCATCCTGGTCGAACAGGGGCCGGCCGCCCTCGAGCCGGCAGGCGATGAGCCGACCACTGACGCGGGGCAGCGTGGCCCGGATCCCGGAGAGATGTCGTAGGTATGTTCTATGTTTGGGGCTCTCGGAAAGGAGAACCCCATGGACAGTTTCCCTGCCCTCACCCCTGAACAGCGCGCGATCTTCGCGGAATACGACGCCCACGTCGCTCAGATCGTGCGCGACGACGGCGTCTTCATCCAATATGTCAGCGGCCACGAGCCCGTGCATGAGTCCCCGTGCTTCGCATACACGGTGGGCCTGCACGATCTCGGCCATCCCGAGCTCCTGGCGTTCGAACTCCCCGCGCAGACGATGGCGGCGATCCTCAACGACCTGTCCGCGCGGGTGCGTGCCGGTGAACGACTCCGACCGGGGCAGCCGTTGTCGTTCTCGCACTGGCCGCATCGCGTCGTTCCCGAAGTCGTCCCGAATCCGGGGCAGATCGCGTTCCAGGCGAACGACTACTACCGACTCCCGCCGTTCGCCGGCGTCGATCTCCTGCAGCTGACGTACGACGACAGGGAGGGCCGGTTCCCGTGGGATGCGGGCTATGCCACTGCGGCGTGGATCCAGCCGCGCCCGGGGGAGTTCAGTGCGTGACTCGGCTCGTCAGGGTCGCTCATCGACGCGGGCGTCCGCGGAGGCGAGTCGTTCGCGCACCTGACGGCGCAGCACCTTGCCGATGAGGGACCTCGGCAGTTCGTCCACCACCACGATCCGCCGGGGCACCTTGTAGGGCGTCAGGATGCTGCGCGCGAACGTCTTGATCGCCTCGGTGTCCACCTCACTGCCGG
>JAVBUN010000023.1:0-4560 GCA_031555335.1 Microbacterium sp. | reverse complement strand
GCCCATCGACGCGGTGACGACCTCCGGCGCGTCGGGCAGCTGCGCGAGCGCATCGAGCAGTGCCGCGAACGCCGCGCGGGTCTCGGGTTCGGCTGCGGCCAGGATCTCTGTGGGCACAAGGAAGCGCCACGGCAGGTCGCTGCCGGAGTCGCCGAGCACACGCTCGGTGGAATCCGACCCGTCGTAACTCAGGCACCAGTCGGCCACCCGCTGCAGCGTCTCGCCGTCGCGGGTGAGCCAGCCGACGGTGTCGAAGGACTGCGCGAGGGGCAGCATCCCCTGACGGGGCACGAGGTCGTGGGTGGTGCGGAGCCCCCACAGCCCCTGGTACGACGCCGGCACGCGCACGGAGCCGGCGGTGTCGGTCGCGAGGCCCACCTCGGCCTGGCCGGTCGCCACCGCGGTGGCCGGTCCGCTCGAGGAGCCGCCGGGCAGAGCTCCCGGCAGGGCACCGTTCGGCGGGGTGCCGTAGTGGGGGTTGTCGCCGGCGATCGAGTACGCGAACTCGTCGGTCCGGGCGATGCCGCGCAGCGACGCGCCTCCGCGCAGCAGGTCGGTGACCGCCGGCGCGGTCGTCGTCTCCGCGCGGGACGACTCGAGGAACGTGGGATTGCCGGCGCCGATCCGGTAGCCCTTGATGGCGAACAGGTCCTTGACCGCGACGTTCAGGCCGCGGAGGGGTCCTTCCCACGCGCCCTGGAAGAGCGGGTCGCCGACCGTGCGCCAGACCGAGCGGTCGAGAGCCTGCGCGCGGGGGGTGACGTGCGCGGCGCTGATGAGCCACCGGCCCTCGATGCGCTGCCAGAGCTGGGTCTGCAGGCCCGTGCCGCCGCCGCGGTAGCGCGAGATCGACACGAGCAGCGCCAGGTCGTCACCCAGCGGACGGTACTCGATGCGCTCGATCCGGCGGGGCGGCACGCCACCGCGGACGCCCCGGAAGGCGCTGATCGCGTCGTGTCCGACGAGCAGTCCCGCGCCGTCGCCGCGGAGCGTGCCGGGACCGGGCGCGAACATCTCGTCGAGCAGCGGCAGGTCGTTCTCGAGCACGGCGCGCTCGTAGCGCTCGAACGCCGTGAGCAGGTCCGCCGGGATGTCGGCGGCGAACGCGGCGGGGACGTCGGCGGCGCTCATGCCCGGCCCTCCGCATCCGTCGCCGCAGCCGCATCCGTCGCCGTCGCCGGCTCAGGAGAACGCGCGGAATCAGGACGATCCCGCCCGGATGATCCTGACCCGGCGTCTTCTCCTGAATCGGCGTGCGACCCGGCGCCCGCGACACCCACGGCGCCCGAGGCGTCCGCGAGGCCCACCGCGTCCACGGCACCGAAGTCGGCGAGGCGGATGCGGGCGTGCACCCCGCAGACGATGTCGACGACCTGCGAGATGTCGAAGTCGGTGGCCGCCGAGAGGTACGCGTATGCGAGGTGCTCGGCCATGCCGTAGCGGGCCTGGAGGAGGTCGAGGGCGGCGCGCACGCAGCGGCGCATCGCCTCGCCGAGGTCCGGGTCGAGACCGGTCGGCACGAGGTACTCGGCGGTGCGCACGAGCGGCCCGGCCACCTCGCCGAACGCGGCGAGCGCCTCCTCGCGCGGCACGACCTCGAAGCGGAGCGTCGCGCGCAGGGATGCCTCGAGGGCGGTCAGCGCGACCTCGCCGTCGCCCTGCGCGAAGTGCGGGTCGCCGACGTAGGCGAGCGCTCCCGGCACCTGCACCGGCAGGTAGAGCACGGTGCCCTCGACGAGCAGGTTGATGTCGATGTTGCCGCCGTGGGCGCCGGGCGGCACCGAGTGCGGCCGTTCGCCGCCCGCGACTGCGAGACCCATGGTGCCGAGGAAGGGCGCGAGCGGGAACTCGACGACGCGGTCGCCGCCCTCGACGAGCGGCAGGACGCCGACGAGTCCCCGATCGCGCTGCTCGACGGGTGCGAAGACGCTCACGTTGTGCTCGCCCCGGGGCAGCTCGCCGGCGAGGGCGCCCTTGCCGTGTCGGTTGGAGATGACACCGTAGGGCACGCGCGGCGCGAGCGAGACGACCGTGATCTTCAGCAGGTCGCCGATCTCGGCGCCGGCGATGTGGATGGGGCCGGTGACGACGTGCGGGCCGTCGGCCATCACGTCGCGCGACAGCGTGCCGGCGATGTCGATCGCGTCCTGCAGCACCGCGTCCGCGGGCACGCCGTGTGCGGTGAAGTACGCGAGCGGGTCCTTGCCCTGGTCCTCGAGGATGCCCTCGTGGCTGACCGTGTCGATCGTGACGGTCTGGCCGGGCTCGATGCGCAGCACCGCCGCATCCGTCTCGCACGGCAACCGCCCCCACATCACCGTGTCGGGGGTGGCGGGCAGGTAGTGGTCGCCGGGCACCGGCCCGGTCCCCGGCTGCAGGATGTCGACGGTCACGCGGAAACCCCCTCGGCGCCGTTGATCAGCTCCCGCCCGGCGCGGGAGGTCACCGGCTCGCCCCGACGGTACACGGCCTCGCCGTGCACGTAGGTGGTGCGCACGATTCCGGTGAGGGTGCGGCCGTCCCAGGGCGACATCTTGTTGCGGTATTCGAGAGCCTGGGCGTCGACCGTGTAGGACTCATCGGGGGCGAACACGGCGAGATGCGCCGGCTCGCCGGGCGCGATCGTGCCGCGCGTGCCGAGTCCCGCGAGCCGCGCGGGGCCCGTCGTCATGAGCGGCAGGATGCTCTCGAGCGGGATGCCGCGCTCCACCGCCGCGGTGTGCACCGCCGACAGTCCGGTCTGCACGCCCGCGATACCGCCCCACGAGAGGCCGAAGTCCGGCTCGCTCTTGAGGGCGGCGGTGGACGGGGAGTGGTCACTGACGATCGCGTCGATCGCGCCGTCGAGCACGCCCGCCCAGAGCAGGTCCTGGTTGGCGCGGTCGCGGATCGGGGGGCAGCACTTGAACGCGGCGGCGCCGTCGGGCACGTCGGCCGCGTCGAGCGTCAGGTAGTGGGGGCAGGTCTCGACCGTGATGCGCACGCCCTCGGCCTTGGCCGCGCGCACGTCGTCGAGGGCGGCGCCGTCGGAGACGTGCACGATGTGCACGCGCGCACCGGTGCGGCGGGCGGTCTCGATGACGAGTCGGATGGCGTCCTGCTCGCTCTCGGGCGGGCGGGAGGCGAGGAAGTCGCGGTAGTGCACGCCGAGGGGGCCGTCGGCGTGCAGGTGGGCGGGGTCCTCGGCGTGCACGATGAGGAGGCCGTCGAACGCGGCCAGCTCGGAGAGCGCCCGGTCGAGCTGCGCGGCGTCGAGGTGACCGAACTCGTCGATGCCCGACGGCGAGAGGAAGCACTTGAATCCGACGACGCCCGCCTCGGCGAGCTCTCGCAGGCTTCCGAGGTTGTCGGGGACGGCGCCACCCCAGTAGCCGACGTCGACGGCGAGCTTGCCCTGCGCCGCGGACCGCTTGGCGGCGAGCGCGGCGGGGGTCGTGGTGACGGGGTCGCTGTTGAGGGGCATGTCGAGGAGCGTCGTGACCCCGCCGGCCGCGGCCGCGGCGGTGCCGGTCGCGAAGCCCTCCCACTCGGTGCGGCCCGGTTCGTCGAGGTGCACGTGGGAGTCGACGAGCCCGGGCAACAGCACGGCGTCGTCGGGCAGCACAGTGTCCGCATCCGCGTCGAAGGGGTCGACGGCCGCGATACGACCGTCGACGAGGCGTACGGTCGCCGGGGTGAATTCGCCGCGCAGGAAGACGCGACGGGCGGCGATCGAGCCGGGGGCGGATGCAGTCATGACCCCCACGCTAGAAGGCTTGCGTTTCGCGAATGTAACCAGGACCAACATCTGCTCGTCTGTGACGGAAACTCGTCGGCGATGGCCGCGGGTTAGGGTGGCGACCATGCAACTGGACGACTTCAACGCCCTCGATCCCGCTGCCGCAGCCCGGACCGTCGGGGTCTGGGCCGCCATCCCGGGGTGGGTGGATGCGGTCGTCGCGGCGCGCCCGTATGCATCGGTCGACGCTCTCGCGGCGTACGCCGGCGAGCTCGCATCGGTGTGGTCGCCGGCGGATCTCGAGCCGGCGATCGCGCACCATCCGAGGATCGGCGCGAAGGTGACGGGCGCGAGCGCGGAGGCGGATGCGTCGCGCTCCGAGCAGGCCTCGATGGCCGCGGCCGCCGATGACGTCACTGCGGCGATCGCGGCCGGCAATCGCGCGTACGAGGAGCGGTTCGGGCGGGTGTTCCTCATCCGCGCGGCGGGCCGCACGCCCACCGAGATGCTCGCCGAGCTGCACCGCCGTCTCGAGAACGACGACGCAACCGAGGCACGCGAGGCGACCGCGCAGCTCGCCGAGATCGCGCTGCTGCGCCTTCGCACCACGATCGATGCCGCCGAGGCCGAACCGGAAGAGGCGGAATGAGCCACGCGACCCACGCGACCCACCTGACGACCCACATCCTCGATGCGACGGCCGGCACCCCCGCGCCCCACGTCGCGGTGACCCTGCACCGGCACCTGCCCGGCGGCGCGATCGCGCCGGTCGCGGAGGGGCTGACGGATGCGGACGGCCGCCTGGCGCTCGGTCCCGAGACGCTCGAGCCGGGCATGTACGC
>JAVBUN010000172.1:0-12408 GCA_031555335.1 Microbacterium sp. | reverse complement strand
GCCGATCTACCAGTCCGCATCCTTCGTCTTCGACGACACGGATGACGCGGCCGCCCGCTTCGCGCTGCAGAAGTACGGCAACATCTACAGCCGCCTGGCGAACCCCACGATCGCCTCGTTCGAGGAGCGCATCGCGTCGCTCGAGCAGGGGCTCGGCGCCGTCGCGACCTCGAGCGGTCTGTCCGCGCAGTTCCTCACCTTCGCCTCGCTCGCGGGCGCCGGCGACCACCTCGTCGCGAGCGCCAACCTGTACGGCGGGTCGATTACCCAGCTCGATGTGACGCTGCGCCGCTTCGGCATCGACACGACGTTCGTCGCCTCCGCCGACCCCGCGGACTACGCCGCCGCGATCACCGACAAGACCAAGGCGATCTTCGCAGAGACGATCGCCAACCCGTCGGGCGAGATCGCCGACCTCGAGGGCCTCGCCGACGTCGCCCGCGCGGCCGGCGTGCCGCTCATCATCGACTCGACCGTGGCGACGCCCTACCTGTGCCGCCCGATCGAGTGGGGCGCCGACATCGTGGTGCACTCCGCGACGAAGTTCCTCGGCGGCCACGGCACGACCCTCGGCGGTGTGGTCGTCGAGTCCGGACGCTTCGACTGGAACAACGAGCGGTTCCCGCTGTTCACGCAGCCGGTGCCGAGCTACGGCGGCCTCGAATGGTCGGGCAACTTCGGCGAGTACGCGTTCCTCACCCGGCTGCGCGCCGAACAGCTGCGCGACATCGGTCCGGCCCTCGCGCCGCACTCGGCCTTCCTGCTCGCGCAGGGCGTCGAGACGCTGCCCTTCCGCATGAAGGCCCACGTCGAGAACGCCCGCGCCGTCGCCGAGTGGCTCGACGCCGACCCCCGCATCGACTTCGTGAACTGGGCGGGGCTGCCGCAGCATCCGCATCACGATCGTGCGCAGAAGTACCTGCCCGACGGTCCCGGGGCCGTGTTCAGCTTCGGCGTCAAGGGCGGGCGGAACGCCGGGCGGACCTTCATCGAGTCCGTGGACCTCGCGAGCCATCTCGCCAACATCGGCGACGCCAAGACCCTCGTCATCCACCCCGCCTCGACGACTCATGCGCAGCTCACCGAGCAGCAGCTCGTCGACGGCGGCGTGCTGCCGGGCCTGGTGCGCATCAGCGTCGGCATCGAGGACGTCGACGACATCCTGTACGACCTCGACCAGGCGCTCGCCGCGGCGCAGGAGGCATGATGACCGACACGATCGCCTCCGACGCCGAGGACCTCGTCCCCACCCGGCTCGCCAACGGCCTCACCTGCGCACTGCCCGCGAGCTCGCCGCTCGCGAAGCTGCTGCAGTCGCAGCGCACCTGGGAGGGCCCGTCTGCGAAGGAGCGGCTCCGGATCCTCCGGGGCGCGAAGAGCATCGCGATCGTCGGCGCCTCGGCGAATCCCGCCCGCTCCAGCTACTTCGTCGGCACCTACCTGCTGCAGTCCTCGGACTTCCGCGTGTACTTCGTGAACCCGAACGCGACCGAGATCCTCGGCCAGAAGGCGTACCCCGATCTCGCGTCGCTGCCGGAGGTGCCCGACATCGTCGACGTGTTCCGGAAGGCGAGCGACATCCCCGCCGTGATCGAGGATGCGCTCGCGATCGGCGCCCCCACGGTCTGGGTGCAGCTCGGGATCTGGAACGAGGATGCGGCCCGCTACGGCGAGGAGAAGGGTCTCACCGTCGTGATGGATCGCTGCGTGAAGATCGAGCACGCCCGCTTCCACGGCGGACTGCACCTCATGGGCTTCGACACCGGTCAGATCAGCTCGCGGCGCACCCTGCGCTGACCGGCGGCCCGCCCGTCGGAGCGCGCGGGGAGGCCCGGGCCCGGCGGTAGGCTCGAACGTGTGATCGACGCTCCCGAGCGCGCCCTCGCGGCGCGGACGCCCGCCTTCTTCCTCATCTGCATCGGCACCGGACTGCTGGCGGGGCTCCTCTCGGGACTTTTCGGAGTCGGCGGCGGCACGATCATCGTGCCCCTGCTCGTCCTGTTCCTGAAGTTCGACCAGCGGCTCGCGGCCGGCACGTCCCTCGCGGCCATCGTGCCGACGGCGACCGTCGGCGTCATCTCCTACGCGGTCCACGGCTCGGTCGCGTGGGTGCCGGCGATCCTCCTCGCGGTCGGCGCGGTCATCGGCGCACAGATCGGCACCTGGTTGCTGCCCCGCATCTCGCAGACCGCCCTGCGCTGGGCCTTCGTCGCCTTCGTCGCCGTGGTCATCGTGAGCCTGTTCGTCGTCGTCCCCTCCCGTGATGCGCAGCTCGAGCTCACCTTCTGGGCGGGGGCGGCCCTGGTCGTGGTGGGCGTCTTCACGGGCGTCCTCGCCGGTCTGATCGGCGTCGGCGGCGGGGTGATCGTCGTCCCGGTGCTGATGCTCGTCTTCGGTGCGAGCGATCTCGAGGCGAAGGGCACCTCGCTCCTGTTCATGATCCCGACCGCCGTGTCGGGCACCATCGGCAACCTGCGCCGCAAGAACGTCGATCTCGTCGCCGCCGTCTGCGTCGGCGTCGCTGCCTGCACGACGACCGCTCTGGGCGCCTGGATCGCGACCCTCATCGACCCGTTCACCGGCAACATCCTCTTCGCCGCGTTCCTCGTGTTCATCGGCACGCAGATGGCCCTGAAGGCGGTGCGCGGCCGCAAGCGCTGACGCATCGGCGCGAACGGGATGCGGCCGCATCCGTTTCGCACGGCGCACGCCCCCGGCATGCGTGAGGCGCCTCGGTAGGATGGGGTCATGCCCGTCAATCCCGAGCTGGTCGGCCGCGCCTTCGCGCCGACGCCGCCGTATCTCGTCGGCCGTGAGAAGGTGCGCGAGTTCGCCCGCGCCGTGCTCGCCACCGATCCGCAGCACACCGACGTCGCCGCGGCGCAGGCCCTCGGCTACGCCGACGTCGTCGCACCGCCCACGTTCGCGATGGTCGTCCAGGACCTCACCGTGCAGCAGCTGCTCGCCGAGCCCGACTCCGGCATCGTGCTCGAGCGGGCGATCCACGCCGAGCAACGGTTCCGCTACTCTCGCCCGATCGTGGCGGGCGACGAACTCGTCGCCCAGCTGCGGGTCACCGGCGTCCGCGCCATCGGCAAGGGCGCGATGGTCACCAGCGAGGCGGACATGACGGATGCGACCGGAGCCCACGTCGTCACCGCGACCTCCGTGCTGCTGATCGGGGGAGAGGAATGAGCGCCGCCCTCGAGGTCGGTCACGTCGTCGCCGAGCGCGAGGTGCACCTCACGCGCGAATCGCTCGTGCGCTACGCCGGCGCCTCGGGCGACTTCAACCCGATCCATTACCGCGACGACGTCGCCGAGCGGGTGGGGCTTCCCGGCGTCCTCGCGCACGGGATGCTGACGATGGGCCTGGCGGTCGAGACGCTCGTGCCGTGGCTCGGCGACTCCGGCCGCATCCTCGAGTACGGGGTGCGTTTCACCCGCCCGGTGGTCGTCGACCCGGAGCACGGCGCGTACGTGCAGGTGATCGCGACCGTCGGCGCGGTGGCCGAGGACGCCGTCCGCATCGACCTGACCGTGACCCACGCGGACACCACCGTTCTGGGCAAGGCCCAGGTGCGGGTCCGGGTCGCCTGAGCTCGATGACCGAGATCGCACCGCTGCCGCTCGCCCGCCTCACGACGCTCCGCACGGGCGCCGCGCCGGCGCGGATGCAGGAGGCCCGCACCCGTGATGAGCTGACCGCCGTGCTGCGCGAGATCTGGGCGGCGGGCGACGACTGGTTCGTGCTCGGTGGCGGGTCCAACCTCTTCGTCGGCGACGAGCCGTTCGACGGGACCGTCGTGCGGGTGCTGACCCAGGGCATCGAACGGCTCGACGGCGGGGACGCGGGGTCCGTGCGGCTCCGCGTCGAGGCCGGACACGACTGGGACGCCCTCGTCGCCTACACGGTCGAGAACGGTCTCGCCGGCATCGAGGCGATGTCGGGCATCCCGGGCACCGTCGGTGCCGCCCCCGTGCAGAACATCGGCGCGTACGGGCAGGAGATCGCTCAGACCCTCGTCGAGGTCGAGCTGATCGACGAGTCCACGGGCGAGGTGTCGGTGGTCCCGGCCGCCGAGCTGGCCCTCGGCTTCCGCACCTCCGTGCTGAAGCACCATTACGGCTCCGTGCCGGCCCGCCGCGCCGTCATCCTGTCGGTGACGCTCGCGCTCGCCGATGTGGGGAGCGGTGAGATCCCGGTGCGCGGTGAGCAGCTGCGGCAGTCGCTCGGCCTCGCCCCGGACGCATCCGTCTCGCTCGCCTGGGTGCGCGATCATGTGCTCGGCACACGTCGGCGCAAGGGCATGGTGCTCGATGACACGGATGCGGACACCGCATCCGCCGGGTCGTTCTTCCAGAACGCGGTGGTCTCCGAGCAGTTCGCCCGCACACTGCCGCCGGAATGCCCGCGCTGGCCCATGCAGCCCGTGATCGAGCCGGTGCGCGTCATCCCGCTCGACCGGTTCGACGGATACGTGCCGACGTCGACGCCGCAGACGGTCGACGTCAAGGTGAGCGCCGCCTGGCTCATCGAGCACGCCGGGATCGGCAAGGGGTTCGGCCTGCCCCGGTCGCGAGCCGCCCTCTCGACCAAGCACGCGCTCGCGTTGACGAACCGCGGCGGGGCGAGCGCGGAGGAGCTCGCGGAGCTCGCCCGGTTCATCCAGCAGCGGGTGCAGCAGGAGTTCGGTCTCATCCTGCAGCCCGAGCCCGTGCTGGTGGGTGTCGAACTGTAATCCGCCCGCCGGCGGTTCGCCACCGCCGGGCCCCGCGGCCGCTGCGGCTCGTAGGCTCGAGGCATGACGGATCTCACACGCCCCCAGACCCCCGACCCCTATCCGCTCCTGCCCGCGACCGCGTCGTTCACGGTCACGAGCGACGACGTGAGCGACGGGCAGCCGCTGCGAGACGACCAGGTCGCCGAGTTCGGCAACACCTCGCCCCAGCTCAGCTGGTCGGGCGCCCCGGTGGGCACCAAGTCGTTCGTCGTGACGTGCTTCGACCCCGATGCCCCGACGCCCAGCGGGTTCTGGCACTGGGCGCTCGTCGACATCCCGGCATCCGTCACCTCGCTCGAGACGGGTGCTGCCTCGGGCACGCTGCCGGAAGGTGCGTTCCACGTGCGCAACGACGCCGGAGAGCCCGGCTTCATGGGCGCGGCTCCGCCGGCCGGCGACCAGGTGCACCGCTACTACTTCGTCGTGCACGCCGTCGGCGAGGAGTCGCTCGGGGTCGGTCCCGACGTCACGCCGGCCATCGTGTCGTTCAACCTGGCCTTCAAGACGCTCGGCCGCGCGATCCTGCACGGCACGTACCAGCACTGAGACGCGGCACGGCGGCGCCTCCCCGTGGGGGCGCCGCCGTTCCGTCTGCCGGCGCGGGTCAGGCGAAGAGACGCTGCAGCCGCTGCACGCCCTCGAGGAGCGCGTCGTCGCCGAGCGCGTACGAGAGGCGCAGGTAGCCGGAGGGGCCGAACGCCTCGCCCGGCACCACGGCCACCTCGGCCTTGTCGAGGATGAGGTCGGCGAGCTCGAGTGTCGTCGTCGGTGTGGTCCCCGCCCACTCGCGTCCGAGAAGTCCGCGCACGTCGGGGTACACGTAGAACGCACCGAGCGGGTTCGGGACGGCGACGCCCTCGATCTTGGCGAGCTCGGCGACGATCAGCCGGCGCCGCCGGTCGAACGCGGTACGCATCTCCTCCGCCTCGGTCTGCGGGCCGGTGAGGGCCGCCAGGGCGGCGCGCTGCGCGATGTTGTTCACGTTGCTGGAGAGGTGGGACTGCAGGTTCGCGGCGACCTTGATGGCATCCTTCGGGCCGACCATCCAGCCGACGCGCCATCCGGTCATCGCGTACGTCTTCGCGACGCCGTTCACGAGGATGGTCTGCTCCGCGAGCGCGGGCACGGCCTCGACGATCGACACCGCGCGGGCGCCTTCGTAGACGAGGTTCTGGTAGATCTCGTCGGTGATCACCCAGATCCCGTGTTCGAGCGCCCATTCTCCGATCGCCGCGGTCTCCTCGGGAGAGTACACGGATCCGGTGGGGTTCGAGGGGGACACGAACACGAGCACCGTCGTGCGGGGCGTGCGCGCCGCCTCCAGCTGCTCGACGGTGACCTTGTAGTCCTGGTCGGCGCCGGCGAAGACCTCGACGGGGACGCCGTCGGCGAGGCGGATGGCCTCGGGATAGGTCGTCCAGTACGGGGCGGGAAGCAGCACCTCGTCGCCCGGGTTCACGACCGCCTGGAACGCCTGGTACACGGCCTGCTTGCCGCCGTTGGTGACGATGATCCGGCTCGGGTCGACATCGAGGCCCGAGTCCCGCAGGGTCTTGGCGGCGATCGCCTCGCGCAGCACCGGAAGGCCCGCGGCGGGGGTGTAGCGGAAGTTGGCGGGATTGTGCAACGCCTCGGCCGCGGCATCCACGATGAACTGCGGAGTCGGGAAGTCCGGCTCGCCCGCCGCGTACGAGATCACCGGTCGACCCGCGGCCTGCAGGGCCTTCGCCTTGGCGTCGACCTTGAGAGTCGCCGACTCGGCGATCGCGGAGAGCTTGCGGGAGAGGGGGGCGCGTTCGGTCACCCCTCGAGCGTACCGGCCGCGCCCGCCCGCGTCCGGTGTCCGCTGTCGTCGATCGCCGCATGTCCCGCGGCGGGTGTGGAACGATGAGCGGATGAGCGGGCATCGGTTGACGATCTGGGCGGTCGAGGGCATTCCGGAGATCCGCTCCGGCGACGACCTCGCGTCCCTCGCCGGCGATGCGCTCGCGGCGGATGCGGACGGCATCCGCGACGGCGACATCGTCGTGGTGACGAGCAAGGTCGTCTCGAAGGCCGAGGGGCGTCAGGTCGCCGCATCCGATCGGGAGGATGCGATCACCGCCGAGACCGTCCGTGTCGTCGCGACCCGCGGCACGACCCGCATCGTCGAGAACCGACTCGGGATCGTCGGCGCCGCCGCCGGCGTCGATGCCTCGAACGTCGCGGAGGGCACGGTGCTGCTGCTGCCCGAGGACCCGGATGCCTCGGCGCGCCGGCTGTGCACGGCGCTGCGCGCCCGGTTCGGGGTGCGGCTCGGCGTGATCGTGAGCGACACGCTCGGCCGGGCCTGGCGGCAGGGGCAGACCGACATCGCGATCGGCGCGGCGGGTGTCGCCGTCGTCGATGACCTGCGCGGCGAGACCGACGCGCAGGGAAGGCCGCTGATGGTGACCGTGCCGGTCGTCGCGGACGAACTCGCCGGCGCCACGGACCTCGTCAAGGGCAAGACGTCGGGGCGCCCGGTGGCCGTCGTGCGCGGCATGTCGCACCTCGTGACCGACGAGGTCGACGTGCCCGGCGCGCGCACCCTGGTGCGGACGGGGCCCACCGACATGTTCCGTCTCGGCACCGACGAGGCGCTCGCCGAGGGCTACGCCGCCGGCTACGCCGCGGCCCAGCCCGCATCCGCCCCGCCGCCCCCCTCTTCCTGACCGCGAGACTGCATCCGTTCCACGAGACAGCGTGGATCACATGCTGTCTCGTGGTTCGGATGCTGTCTCGCGGGGTAGGGGGAGGGGGCGGGGAGAGGGGTTAACGCTCGACGAGGTAGCGGGAGTAGGCGCCGAGCGTCAGGAACGCCGGGAACTCGGCACGCAGCGACACCTCGCGGAAGACGTCGGCCGCATCGTCGAAGCGATCCCCGTCGTGGCGGTCCACATCGGCGAGCAGCCGATCGATCAGCCCCTCGACGTACTCCACCGTGATCGCCCGGCCGTCGTCGGTGCGGCGATCCTGGTGTATCCACTGCCACACCTGCGATCGACTGATCTCGGCCGTCGCCGCATCCTCCATGAGGTTGTCGATCGCGACCGCCCCGTACCCGCGCAGCCACGCCTCGATGTACCGGATGGCGACCGACACGTTGCCGTACACCCCCGCCGCCGTGATCGGCAGTCCGATGTGCACGTCGAGCAGGTCGGCCGGGCGCACGGTCACGTCCTCGCGCCGCCGGTCGAGCTGATGCGGGCGCTCGCCGAGGACGGCGTCGAACTCGGCGCGCGCGACCGGGATCAGGTCGGGGTGCGCGACCCATGTGCCGTCGAACCCGTCACCGGCCTCTCGGCGCTTGTCGGCGGCCACCTTCTCGAACGCCTGTCGCGTCACCTCCGGGTCGCGGCGCAGGGGGATGAAGGCGCTCATGCCGCCGATCGCATACGCGCCGCGCTTGTGGCAGGTCTGCACGAGGAGCTCCGTGTACGCCCGCATGAACGGGACGGTCATGGTGACCTGGCTGCGGTCCGGCAGCACGAACCGCGCGCCCCGCCCGCGGTAGTTCTTGATCATCGAGAAGATGTAGTCCCAGCGGCCGGCGTTCAGCCCCGCGCAGTGGTCGCGCAGCGCGAAGAGGATCTCCTCCATCTCGAAGGCGGCCGGCAGCGTCTCGATGAGCACGGTCGCCCGGATGGTGCCGTGCGCGAGGCCCAGGTGGGCCTCGGTGAACGTGAACACGTCGTCCCAGAGCTTCGCCTCCTCGGCCGACTCGAGCTTGGCGAGATAGAAGTACGGTCCGCGCCCGTTCGCGACGAGACGCTGCGCGTTGTGAAAGGCGTACAGCCCGAAGTCCACGAGCGATCCGGATGCGGCCATGTCCTGCCCCGAGCGGCCGCGCACGCGGATGTGCTCCTCGACGAGGTGCCACCCGCGGGGTCGCATGACGATCGTGGGGGTCTCGGTCGCGGTGACGGCGTACTGCCGGCCGTCCGGGCTCGTGTATGAGAGCTCGCCCCGGATCGCGTCGCGCAGCGACAGCTGTCCCTCGATGACGTTGCGCCAAGTGGGGCTCGTGGCGTCCTCCTGATCGGCGAGCCACACCTTCGCGCCGGAGTTCAGCGCGTTGATCGTCATCTTCGGGTCCGTCGGCCCCGTGATCTCGACGCGGCGGTCCTCGAGACCGGGCCCGGCCCCCGCCACCCGCCAGTCGGGGTCGGCGCGGATGCCGGCCGTGTCGTCGCGGAAGCGCGGGTCGGCGCCGTTGCCGATCTCGTATCGGCGTCGCATCCGGTCGGCCAGGCGATCGTGACGACGTCCCGCGAACCGGCGATGCAGCTCGCCGAGGAAGGCGATCGCCTCGGGCGTCAGGATCTCGTCGTACCGGTCGCCCCGGCGGCCCACGACCCGGATCGCGGGAGCGACGGGACCGGATGCGGCGACAGCGAGTCGCGCATCGTCGGTGCGGGTGGTGCCGATCTCGGGCGCGATGCCCGTGGCGGTGAGCGTCATGAGCCTCTCCTCATCTGTGTGGATTCCGACGTTCCGGCGGCGCGTCGGGTGCGTCGCCGGAACGTCCTGATGAATCCACTCTGCGGAGGGTTCAGCGGGTCATGAGGTGATCCGGGGTGAGAAGTTCGTCGGTCCTTCTGCAAATCGGAGGTTCGGCGTTCCTCACGCCTCCTCGGGGTCCAGGACGAAGTCGTAGGTCACCTCGACACCGTCGCCGCCGGCCGCCGGTCGGGGGTCGAGCATCAGTTCGGGCTTCACGGCACCGGCGATGTCGTCGTCGTTGTGCGGGTCGCCGGGGAAGTAGAGCTGGGTGGTGAGCTGTTCGAAGCCGGGCGCCGAGAGCTTGAAGTGCAGGTGCGCGGGGCGCCACGCGTGCCAGCCCGCCGCGGCGATGAGGGTGCCGCAGGCGCCCTCGGTGGGGATCTGATACGGCGCGGGCTGGATCGTGTGGATCGCGTAGCGGCCCTCGTCGTCCGTGATGAAGCTGCCTCGGAGGTTCCATTCCGGCAGGCCCGGCGCGAACTGCGAGTAGAAGCCGAGGTCGTCGGCCTGCCAGAGCTCGATCGTCGCGTTCGCGATCGGCGCGCCCTCGGTCGAGCGCAGCTGCCCCTGGAACACGAGCGGCGTCCCGGGCTCGTCGGCCCGCATCGGGATGACGCCGTCCCACGGCAGGGTCGGCGAGTCCTCCACGTAGTACGGTCCTTCGATCGTGCCCTTGCTGCCCTTGCGATGCGCGTTCGCGACCTCCTCGACCGAGTGCTCGAGCCACACGTCGAGAAAGAGCGGCCACTCGCCGGTCTCGCCGACGCTGATGAGCCACGCCTTCAGCGCGTTGTACTCGTCGTAGGTGACCTGCTCTTCGAGGATGATGTCGTTCGCGGCCTTGATGAGCCGCGAGGCGAGCAGATTGACGCGCGCGGTGCTCTCGGCGGTCGCGCCGCCCTGCTGGAGGCGCGCACGGAACTTGCTGGTGGCGTTCGCGCCGGATTCGGCGGCCTTCGCGGTGACTTCCGCGGCGAAGCTGTCGGTGCTCATGTGAAACTCCTTTGTTTACGGTGGTCGGGTGAGGGCTGAGCGGGTCAGTCCTCCGGGGGAAGCTGCGAGGGGTGCGTCGCGAGCGGCGTCACCGAGATGCGCATGTAGGGGAAGAGCGGGAGCCCGGCGAGGATGTCGTGCAGCTCGTCGTTTCCGGCGACGTCGAAGAGCGAGTAGTTGGCGTACTCGCCGACCACGCGCCAGATCCCGCGCCAGTGCCCGGATCGCTGCAGGTCGTGCGAATACGCCTTCTCGCGCGCCTTGATGTCCGCGGCGACGGCGGGGTCCATATCCGTGGGCAGGTGCACGTCCATTCGAACGAGAAAGAGCATCAGAGTCCATCCACTCGGTAGCGGGCGAGCTTCTCGGCGTCGACGGCGGCTCCGGCGCCCGGCGTCACGGGCACCCGGATCTCACCGTCGACGATCCGCAACGGCTCGGCGATCAGATCATCCTCCATATCGAGGAAGTTCGACAGCTCCGCCGCGCGCCGGGACGTGCTCGCGAATGCGGCGCCGAACACCACGGTGGCCGTGCTGCCCAGCTGCGAGTCGATCTGATTGCCCATCAGCACGTCGACCCCGAGACCGTCGGCGAGGCCGAGGATGCGCTGCGACTCCGTGAATCCGGTGCGCGCGGTCTTGATGCTGAGCGCCGTGGCGCCGCCGGTCAGCAGCTCGCGCGCGGCGTCGCCGAGGGACGGCGCGCTCTCGTCGGCGACGATCGGGATGCGGGACATGCTCGCGAGGCGTCGTCGCCCCATGACATCGGCGGCGTCGCACGGTTCTTCGAAGTAGGTGAACCCGAGGTCGGTCGTGGCGTCGAGCACGCGCCGCGCCTCTTCGGCCGACCATCCGCGGTTCGCGTCGAGATAGAGGTCGGCGCCGTCGCCCAGCCCGTCCCGCAGGATGCGGCAGGCGTCGATGTCGAGGTCGAGGGGGCGGCGTCCGACCTTGATCTTGAACGTCGTGATGCCGAGCAGGTCGCGGTACTGCTGCGCCTCGGTGAGCATCTCGGCGCCGGAGGCGAATCCGACCATGTGCGACACGCGCAGCCGGTCGGTGTACCCGCCCAGCAGCCGATGGACCGAGGAAGCGAGCGCGGTCCCGATGATGTCCCACAGCGCGATGTCGACTCCGCCTTTGGTCGCGTAGTTGCCGACGGTGCGGCCGAGCGCGGCGTGGATGGCGCTGCGGTCGAACGGGTCGGCGCCGATGAGGACCTGCGCGAACGTCCCCGTGAGGAGGGCGTGGACCGACTGGGGCGTCTCGCCGTAGGTGTACGGGCGGGGCGGGATGTCGGCGACACCGACGATCCCCTCGTCCGTGGTGAGGCGCACGAGGACGTGCTCGATGTGGTGGACATCGCCGCTGGCGAAGTGCAGCGGCTTGCGCATCGGGATCCGGTACGGGATCGCTTCGACTCGCGTGATGATCAACGGGCGCTCCTCGGCGTCGATGCGCGGCTCTGCGCACACAGGGTCTGGGGGAACGATACTTTCGGCGTTTGATGCGCGGAAGGATCTCAAACGTCAGGTTTAAGACTCAGGAGATACGAATCGGTGCGTCCACGCCGGATAGCGGCGCCGTGGCCTGGACGTCTCGCACGACGCTCTCCAGGAACGGCACGAACCGCTGCACCGCCTTGGACTGATCCCCGGCGCGCCAGCCCACGGCGAGCTCGACCGCCGGTGCGTCGCTCACCCGCCGGAAGACCGTGCCGCCCAGGGTGAGCGAGGTCGCGGATTCGGGGACGAAGGCGGCGCCGACTCCGGCCGCGACGAGCGAGAGCAGGGTGGAGGTCTCCGACACCCGTTGCGCGAAGGTCGGACGCACCCCGAGCTCCAGCAGGCGCGCCGCGATGAGCTGCGCGGTGGTCGAATCCTCCGGGTAGCCCACGAGCACCTGGTGGTCGAAGTCCTGCATCCGCAGCTCCGCCCGGTCGACCAGGCGCGAGTTCGAGGGGAGGGCGGCGACGATCGGCTCCCGCCCCACCACCACGTGCTCGACGAAGCGCGCGGGCACGGGCGGTCGCAGCACCGCGATGTCGATGCGGTGCTCGATCAGTCCGGCGACCAGTTGCGGCGTGAGCATCTCGCCGCTCACCGC
>JAVBUN010000253.1:0-3660 GCA_031555335.1 Microbacterium sp. | reverse complement strand
GAGGTTCCGCAGCCACGACTCCTGCATCGCGGTCCCGAGGGCGATCGCGATGCCGCGGTCGGAGACCCCGAGCTCGCGACCGATCCGGATGATCGTCTGGGCGTTGCCGGACTGCTCGGCGTCGAGCTCGAGCTGCGGCGCCGGCGCCTCCGCAGCGGCCGGGGCGGGGGCGGGTGCGGCCGTCGGGAGAAGGATGCGCTGTCCCGGATAGATGATCGAATCCCACGTCAGTCCGTTCGCGGCGAGCACCGCCTGGGTGCTGGAGCCGTGGCGTGCGGCGATCGCGCTCACGGTGTCGCCGGCCTGGACGACGTCGCTCGCGGCGGGCGCGGGGGCGGCGGGCGCGGCCGGCGCGGGAGCGGCCTCCGGTGCGGTGAGGCGCAGGACGTCGCCGGGGCGGATGATCGATCCCCAGGAGAGACCGTTCCAACGGAGGACGTCGGTCGTGGCGACGCCGTAGCGCTCGGCGACGCCGCTCACGGTGTCGCCGGAGGCCACGGTGTGAGCGCTCGGCGGAGCGGGCTGCTCGGCGCGCGGCGCGACCCGCGTCTCGGCGGGTGCGGAGGGGGGCTCGATCGCCTCGGCGGATGCGGGCTGCAGCGCCAGGGCGACGCCGCCGGCGACCGCCGAGAGGCCGACGGCGGCCAGACGCGGGCGGAAAAGGGCGTGCGAAGACATGGGCGTCCTCCTCATGGTGGATCGTCCTTCCGGGGGTGCGGCCACAGTGTCACGCGTGTATACCGGTGTCAAGGGAAGTGACGGATGTGACAGAAGGGGCGCACGCGCTCAGCGCCGCCCCCGGCGGGGTGAGATAGTGGCTGAGTGACCGGCGACGACAACACCCGTACACCGACCGAATGGCTTGCGCTCCCCGACCTCGTGGAGCTCACCGGCGAGACCCTCGGCCGGGTGCGCCGCTACCTCGACGAGTCGTTCCTCATCGGTTCGCGGCGCAACGGCACCTTCCAGGTCCCCGCCGTCTTCCTGGTCGACGGGCAGCCGCTCAGCTCGCTCCGGGGCACGGTCATCGCGCTCCGCGATGCCGGGCTCACCGATGACGAGGCGATCGACTGGCTGCTCGACCCCGAGGAGTCGATCGGTCAGGCCCCCATCGCCTCGCTCCTGCAGGGGCGCAAGAGCGAGGTCCGGCGGATCGCGCGCACGCTGGCCTGATCGTCGTCAGGCGGTGCGCGTCGTCGCGGCGCGTGCGAGCTCGCGGAGCTCGCTGACCGCGGCGTTCCCCAGGGGAGCGCCGGCGAGCGCCCGGTCCGCCTCGCGCGCGTAGTCGGCGATCAGGGTCTCGACCCGCGCGAGCGCTCCGCTGTCCACGATGGTCTGCTGGAGCGCCGCGATCTGGGCAGCATCCAGCGAGGGGTCCCCGATGAGTTCGTCGAGCACCGCGCGCGCACCAGGCGCGAGCGCCTCGCGGGTGTAGGCGATCAGCACCGTCCGCTTGCCCTCCCGCAGATCGTCGCCCGACGGTTTGCCGGTCTCGCTCTCGTCTCCGAAGACGCCGAGCACATCGTCGCGCAGCTGGAACGCCATGCCGACCGGATGCCCGAACGCGCTCAGGGCGGCGAGCTGAGCGGGGGTCGCGCCGGCCAGTGCCGCCCCGATCCGGAGCGGCTGCTCCACGCTGTAGCGGGCCGACTTCAGCGACGCGACGCGGAGCGCCCGGTCCGCGTGCCGATCATCGGGCTCGGTCACGAACGCGGACTCCTCCGCGATGTCGAGGAACTGCCCGATCGTGACGTCGCGCCGCATCCGGGCGTACTCCGTGCGCGCGACCGCGGCGGCCGGGCCCGGCGCCGAGAGCAGGCCGCTCTCGAACAGATCGTCGCTCCAGGCGACGAGGAGATCGCCCGAGAGGATCGCGGCCGAGCGTCCGAAGGCGTCGGGATCCCCGACCCAGCCCCGCGCGCGATGATGCGATTCGAGGGCGCGATGCGCCGACGGCCGCCCGCGGCGGGTGTCGGAGTTGTCGATGAGGTCGTCATGCACCAGCGCGGCCGCATGGAAGATCTCCAGAGATCCCGCGGCGGCGACGACGGCGTCGTCGGGGGCGGGGCGGCGACCGGCGGCCTCGGCGACGGCGCGCCATCCGGTCAGGCAGAACCGGGCGCGCAGGCGTTTTCCGCCTCGAACGGCGGCGGTGGATGCGGCGATGAAGTCGGCCGCTTCCGGACCTGTCTCCGGCGCATTCCATGAGGGGGATGCGAAGAAGTCGTCCAGACGCTGGGAAACCGCCTCGATCGCGTCTGACATGCTCGACACGGGCCTAGCCTAGTCAGAGCGCCGACGCGTAGAATTCTCGCATCACCGTCACCCAAGGGGGATGAATGCCTCTCTCCGAACAAGAGCAGCGGTTGCTCGACGAGATGGAGCGCCATCTCATGAGCAACGACGCAGATGTCGTCAGTGCCGCACAAGACGGTCGATCGCTCAGCTATCGCAATATCGTCTACGGCACGATCCTGCTTCTGGCGGGACTCGGAGGCCTGATCGTCGGCCTCTCCACCCAGCTCATCGTGGTGGGCGTGCTCGGGTTCGTGCTCATGCTCGGCGGTGTCATCCTCGCGGTGACCCCGACGCGCTCGCTCCGGGCGCCTGCCGCCGGGCCACGTCCCGGAAAGAAGGGCACCGCCCGATCCGGCGCCTCCTTCATGGACCGGATGAACGATCGCTGGGACCGCCGCCAAGAAGGCCGCTGACCCGACGCCCTGACCGACTGAGCGCCGCCCCCTCCGGGGCGGCGCTTTTTCGTGCGCCCGGCGACCGGCGCTCCGGGCCGCGGGGGAGTGCGCGCCCAAATCGATGCCGAAATCGGTAGTGTAGTGGAGGGATGTGGAGTAAAGTGGGGGATACCTCATACGTGGGCCGGACGAAGGAGGGGGGAATGCGCGAATGCTGCTGGGCACGCACACCCCCAAACTCGACGACAAGGGCCGCGTCATCCTGCCGGCCAAGTTCCGCGACGACCTCGGCGAGGGCGTCGTGATCACGCGCGGCCAGGACCGCTGCCTCTATGTCTTCAGCACGACGGAGTTCGAGCGGGTGCACGAGCGGATCCGCGAGGCGCCGCTGAGCAACAAGCAGGCGCGCGACTTCCTGCGCATGTTCCTCTCGGCCGCGAGCGCCGAGATGCCCGACACCCAGAACCGCATCACGATTCCGCCGCCGCTGCGCACCTACGCCGGTCTCGAGAAGGAGCTCGTCGTCACCGGCGTCGGCGCCCACGCCGAGATCTGGAACGCCGACGCATGGAACGCGTACACCGAAGCCAACGAAGACAGCTACTCCGAGATGGAGCAGGAGGTGATCCCGGGCCTCTTCTGAGCCCCCTGGTCCCGATTCCCAGCCGCCACGCCCTGACACACTTCCCCGGTGCCAGGTCGTCGCGGAGGGGGATCAGGGCCAGGGGTCCGGGCCCCGAAGCCATGGATGCACGTGACCTGCACACTCCCGTCCTGCTCGAGCGCTGTGTCGAGCTGCTCGCTCCGGCGCTGAGCCGTCGGCCCGGGGCCGTTCTCGTCGACGCGACCCTCGGCATGGGTGGCCACTCCGAGGCGCTCCTCGAGCGGTTTCCCGAGATCCGGCTGATCGGTCTCGACCGCGACACCGATGCGCTGCGGCTCGCGGGAGAGCGCCTCGCGCGCTTCG
>JAVBUN010000158.1:0-5424 GCA_031555335.1 Microbacterium sp. | reverse complement strand
GCTGTCGAGCCCCGGGGAGGGGAAACATCGCCGCAACACCGCCCGGTCTAGGGTGGTGCCATGGGTGACCTCTTCGACGGCTACGGCTCCACGCTCGCGCCGCGCAAGACCGCGAGCGGCCTGCCCGCCTTCGACGAGATGTTCGGCCACCCCGACCATCCCGGCGCGCTCGCCGAGTCGCGCACCGCGTACCGGGAGCTCTACCAGGCGCTCGCCCGCATGACGCAGGAGGAGCTGCGGGGGCGCACGGATTCGCTCGCGAGCTCCTACCTCGCGCAGGGCGTGACGTTCGACTTCGCCGGCGAAGAACGGCCGTTCCCGCTCGATGCCGTGCCGCGCGTGATCGACTACGCGGAATGGTCCGAGGTCGAGGCGGGCATCAAGCAGCGCGTGCGCGCGCTGGAGGCGTTCCTCGACGACGCCTACGGCCGGCAGAACTGCGTGCGGGACGGCGTCATCCCCGCTGCGCTCATCGCCTCGAGCCAGTACTACTACCGCCAGGCCTACGGCATCCACTCGGCCAACGGCGTCCGCATCCAGGTGTCGGGCATCGACCTCATCCGCGACGAGCACGGCAAGATGCGCGTGCTCGAGGACAACGTGCGGGTGCCCTCGGGCGTGAGCTACGTCATCTCGAACCGCCGGGTGATGGCGCAGACGCTTCCCGAGCTCTTCCTCTCGATGCGGGTGCGGCCGGTGGGGGATTACCCCAACAAGCTCCTCGCGGCCCTGCGCGCCTCCGCCCCGCCCGGCGTCGACGACCCCAACGTCGTCGTGCTGACCCCGGGCGTCTACAACTCGGCGTACTTCGAGCACACCCTGCTCGCGCGCCTCATGGGCGTCGAGCTCGTCGAGGGGCGCGACCTGCTCTGCATGGGCGGTCGCGTCTTCATGCGCACCACCCGCGGACCGAAGCGCGTCGACGTCATCTACCGCCGCGTCGACGACGACTTCCTCGACCCGCTGCAGTTCCGGGCGGACTCGATGCTCGGCGCGCCCGGCCTCATGCTCGCGGCGCGCATGGGCAACGTGACGATCGCGAACGCGGTCGGCAACGGCGTCGCCGACGACAAGCTGCTCTACACCTACACCCCCGACCTCATCCGCTACTACCTGTCCGAGGAGCCGATCCTCCCGATCGTCGACACCTGGCGGCTCGAGGAGCCCGAGGCGCTCGAGGAGGTGCTCGACCGCCTCGACGAGCTCGTCGTGAAGCCGGTCGACGGCTCGGGCGGCAAGGGGCTCGTGGTGGGTCCGGATGCCTCGCCCGCCGAGCTCGAGAAGCTCCGCAAGAAGCTGCTCGCCGACCCGCGCGGCTGGATCGCGCAGCCGGTCGTGATGCTCTCCACCATCCCCACCCTCGTCGAGGACGGCATGCGCCCCCGCCACGCGGACCTGCGCCCGTTCGCGGTCAACGACGGCGACGACATCTGGGTGCTGCCGGGCGGTCTCACCCGCGTCGCGCTGCCCGAGGGTCAGCTCGTCGTGAACTCCAGCCAGGGCGGCGGATCGAAGGACACCTGGGTCGTCGGCGGCGCCGCGCCCGGGCACATCGAGTACGGGCAGGGCCATGGCCTCGCCGGACTGGTCGCCGATCAGGCCTCGACCGTCACCCAGTCGATCCCGATCATCACGGATGCGGAGGCCGCCGCGGCGGCCGCGAAGCCGTCTCCCGAGGTCGACCACTCGCCGCAGGACCGGCCGCGCTCGCGCGTCGAGCAGCAGGAGCAGCAGCAGCAGGCGCAGGCCCAGCAGGACGGGGGCGACGGATGCTGCTGAGCCGCATCGCCGAGAGCCTGTTCTGGATCGGCCGCTACATCGAGCGCAGCGACGGCACCGCCCGCATCCTGGACGTGCATCTGCAGCTGCTTCTCGAGGACCCCTGGATTGACGAGGACACCGCCTGCCGGTCGTTGCTCTCGGTCATGGGGACATCGCCCCCGGAGGGCATCGAGTCGGTCACGCGCGAGCACGTGCTCGCCCGGCTCGCGGTCGACCGCATGAACCCCGCCAGCATCCAGTACTCGCTGACGTCGGCCCGGGAGAACGCTCGCCGTGCCCGCGAGATCGTCTCGACCGAGCTCTGGGAGTGCCTCAACACCACGAACGCGCGGATGCCGCGGCGGCTGCAGACCGAGAAGGTGCACGAGTTCTTCCAGTGGGTGCGGGAGCGCTCCGCGCTCGCGGTGGGGGTCGTCGACTCCTCCACCAGCCGCGACGAGGCCTGGCAGTTCTTCACCCTCGGCCGCTCGATCGAGCGCGCCGACATGACGGCGCGTCTGCTGGCCACGCGGTCGTTGACCCAGGCCTCCGGACCGTCGTGGACGACGATCCTCCGCTCGTGCGGCGCGTACGAGGCGTACCTCCGCACCTACCGCGGCATGCCGAGCGCGCGAAACGCCGCCGAGTTCCTCCTGCTCGACCGGCTCTTCCCCCGCTCGATCATCTACTCGATCTCGCGGGCCGAGGAGTGCATCAGCGCGATCGACCCGCGCGAGGATCGGGTCGGCCACTCCAACCAGGTGCTGCGCGCGCTCGGACGCATCCGCAACGACCTCGAGTACCAGCCGATCGGCGAGATCCTCACCGAGCTGCCGGCGCACATGCTGCGCGTGCAGACGGTGACCCGGGAGGCGTCGGACGCGATCCGCCAGCGCTTCTTCCCGACGCAGGCCGAGCCCAGCTGGATCGGAGAGACCTCATGAAACGCCTGCGCATCGAGCACGAGACGGGCTTCAGCTACGGCGGCGACGTGTCCGCGTCGTACAACGAGGCGCGGATGCTGCCGGGCACGACCGACAGTCAGTTCGTGCTGAGCTCATCGCTCGACATCGAGCCGTCCACGCCCGTCAACAGCTACGTCGACTACTTCGGCACCCGGGTGAGCTCGTTCGACGTGCTCTCGCCCCACCAGGCGCTGCGCATCACCGCCCGCTCGCTCGTCGAGGTGCGACCGCGGCCGATCGAGCACACCGGCATCACCTGGGAGCGCCTGCGCGCCGAGGCGAACCGGTCGATCGAGACCGTCGAACAGCTCGTGCAGACGAACCGCACGCGCCCGCATCCGGAGGTCGTCGAGATCGCGAAGTCGATCGCCGCACGTCACGACGACCCGGGCCGCGCCGCGCACGACATCTGCGTCGCGATCGGGGATGCGGTGGAGTACATGCACGGCGTCACCAGCGTGCTCTCGACGGCGGCCGAGGCGTGGGAGGCCCGCAAGGGCGTCTGTCAGGACATGGCGCACATCGCCCTGGGAGCGCTGCGGTCGGTCGGAATCCCGGCGCGGTACGTCTCGGGCTACCTGCACCCCCGGCCGCAGGCCGAGATCGGCGTGCCCGTGACCGGCGAGTCGCACGCGTGGGTGGAGTGGTTCGCGGGCGAATGGACGGGATTCGACCCGACGAACAACGTCGAGATCGGCGACCGCCACGTGCTGGTCGGACGGGCGCGGGATTACAACGACGTCCCGCCGTTGCGCGGCGTGTACGCCGGCCCGTTCAAGAGCAACCTGCATGTGAAGGTCACGATCACCCGCGAGGCCTGAGGCCCGAGGCCTGAGGCCTGAGGCCCGAGGCCTGCTGTCCGCTGTCCGTTTCCTAGAGTCGGGAGCCGGTTCGGCTGGTGGGTCTTGAGTCGTCGGATCGGTGGGGCGGGTGATGCCGGGTGGGGCGGATGGGGCGGTCTGGGGGCGTCGGATCCGACGACGGCGGGAGTAGGGCAACGGGACGCCGGCGCTGCCGGTCGCGGCCGTCTGCGGTGCGGCGGTCTGCGGTGGGCGGCTGGGGCCGTGAGCTGGTTCGGCTGGTGGGTCTTGAGTCGTCGGATCGGTGGGGCGGGTGATACCGGCTGGGGTGGATGGGGCGGTCTGGGCGCATCTGATCCGACGACGACGGGAGCGGGGCGGGGCGTCGAGTGGGGCGGCCTGGGGCGTCTGATCCGACGACGACGGCGGGGCCGGGCGAGGCGGCGAGGCCGGGCGAGGCGTCGAGGGGGCGGGCGGCCGGGCGAGGGGCGGCGCCCGCGGCTCAGCGGCCGGCGCTCGTGGGCAGGCGGATGGCGCTCGTTCCGGCGACCTCGTCGCTGAACTCGGCCGGGGCGATGACGGTCAGGGGGCGCGTCTCGTCGATCGTCACCCGGAATCGGCGGTCGGCGTGCCGGTGCACCCGCCCCGACACGAGCAGCCAGGTCACCCCGATCCCGCAGGCGAGCAGCCCCGCCGCGGCGCCGAGGGTGATGGCGGCGCGGGGGCCGAAGGCATCCGCGACCCAGCCGGCGATGGGCGCGCCGATCGGCGTCGCGCCCATGAGCACCGCCATGTACAGCGCCAGCACGCGGCCCCGCAGCGCCGGATCGGTCGTCGTCTGCACGTAGCCGTTCGCGGTGGTCAGGACGGTGACCGTCGTGAAGCCGACGAACACGAGCGAGACGGCGTACAGCGCGTAGGTCGGCATCGCCGCCGACACGAGCGAGAACACCCCGAACCCGCCCGCGGCGATCATGACGACGCGCATCCGCGCGCGCTCGCGGCGGGCCGCGAGCAGAGCACCGGCGAGCGAGCCGATGGCCAGGATCGAGCTGAGCACGCCGTAGCCGTCGGCGTCCTGACCGAACTCCAGCGCCATCGTCGATGCGAAGATCGGGAAGTTCATGCCGAAGGCGCCGATCAGGAAGACCATCACGAAGGTGACCCGCAGGTCGGGACGCCGGGCAACGTACCGGAAGCCGTCCGCGAGGCGTGCGACGCCGGCGGTGCGCACCCGCGGCATCAGATCGCCGCGGCGGATCAGCGACAGTGCGACGAGCATGGCGAGGAAGGTCGCGGCGTTCACGACGAACACCCACCCCGACCCGACGATCACGATGAGAAAGCCCGCCGCGGCGGGGCCCAGCATCCGTGCCGCGTTGAAGGAGGCGGAGTTCAGGGCGATCGCGTTGGCCGCGCTGTCGCGGGGCACGACGTCGGAGACGAACGCCTGGCGCGCGGGGGCGTCGAACGCGTTGACGATGCCGAAGCCGAACGCGAAGGCGAACATCAGCGGCAGCGTCATGACGCCGGTGAGCAGCAGCACGCCGACCGCGATGGCGAGCGCCATGAGCGTCGTCTGGGTGACCATCAGCAGCCGACGCCGGTCGAACCGGTCGGCGACCCAGCCGGTGACGCTCACGAACAGCAACGGGGGGCCGAACTGCAGTGCCATCGTCACGCCCATCGCGGCGGCGTCGTTGTCGGTGAGCTGCGTCAGGACGACCCAATCCTGAGCGGTGGCCTGCATCCAGCCACCGATGTTCGACACGAGGGCCCCGAGGAACCAGACGCGGTAGTTGAACAGCCCGAGCGACCGGAACATCGCCGTCATCGGTCGGCCACCGCGCGCATGATGCGGCCGGCGCGGGCCAGGATGTCGCGTTCCTCCGTGGTGA
>JAVBUN010000165.1:0-9593 GCA_031555335.1 Microbacterium sp. | reverse complement strand
GGGGTTGCGGCGGGGCGGGGCGGGGGGTTGCGGCGGCAGGCGCGGGCGGGCGGCGGGCGTGCGGGCGGCAGGCGCGGGCGGGCGGATGCGGCGGGGGGTTGAGCCCGGCGGATATCGTGTCAGCCATGACGACGGATGCGGGCGGCCAGCGCCGCGCGGCCCTCGTCTACAACCCCATCAAGGTCGACGCCGAGCGCCTGCGCGCGCAGGTCACCCATTTCGCCCACCACGCCGGCTGGGCCGACCCGCTCTTCTTCACCACCTCGGTCGAGGATCTCGGCCAGGGTCCGGTGCGCGACGCTCTCGCGCAGCGCGTCGACGCCGTCCTGGTGGCGGGCGGCGACGGCACGGTGCGCGCGGTGGCCGAGGCGCTCGCGCACACCGGCGTCCCCCTCACGATCGTGCCGAGCGGCACCGGCAACCTGCTTGCGCGCAACTTGCGCCTGCCGCTCGATGACCCGGAACGCATCATCCGCACCGCCTTCGCCGGCGACCGCGTGCGAATGGACGTCGGCATCGCGCAGCTGCGGCGCGTCGACGGCTCGCTCGACACCCACGGATTCATCGTCATGGGCGGAATCGGTCTGGACGCGGCGATGATCGCCAACACCCGCCCCCGCCTCAAGAAGCGGTTCGGGTGGGTGGCGTACGTCGACGGAGCCGCCCGGTCGCTCGCGACCGCAAGACCGTTCCGCGTCGTGTACCAGGTGCGCGGACACCGCATGCACACCGCCCGCGTGCAGAGCGTGCTGTACGCCAACTGCGGCTCGCTGCCGGCCGGACTCGAGCTCATCCCCGAGGCATCCGTGACCGACGGCACGATGGACGTCGCCGTGTTCCAGCCCAAAGGATGGTGGGGCTGGATCTTCGTCTGGCGCCGCGTTGCCTGGGACAACAGCGTCCTGCGCCGATTCCGCGCCGGGCGCCGGGTGCTGTCGCTGCGCACGAAGGACAACGCGGTCCGTTACCTCCGCGGTGCGATGCTCGATGTCGCCGCATCCGGACCCCAGCCGGTGCAACTCGACGGCGATGAGTTCGGCGAGGCGGTGCACATCGTCGCGCGCATCGAGCACGGCGCGCTCACCGTCACGGTACCCACCGGCCACGACGTCTCCCGCCTGTGACCGACGGCCACGACGTCTCGACCTGCGGTCGCGCACCGGCGGACGGATGCGGGTGTCAACCCGGGGCATCGGGAGCGGGCCGACCGGGCAGGATGGCGGGATGACGAGCCCCTCGATCGTGTGGTTCCGCGACGACCTGCGTCTCGCCGACAACCCGGCCCTGCGTGCCGCGCTCGAGCGCGACGAGCCGATGATCGGCCTGTATGTGCTCGACGAGCAGTCGCCCGGCGTGCGCGCGATCGGCGGGGCGGCTCGCTGGTGGCTGCACCATTCGCTCGCGTCGCTCGGTGAGCGCCTGCGCGAACGGGGCGGCGCTCTCGTGCTGCGCCGCGGCCCGGCGGCCGAGGTGCTGCCGACGGTGGTGGCGGATGCGGCTGCCGGCGCCGTGTTCTGGAACCGCCGCTACGGCGGGCCGGAGCGCGAGATCGACGCCGGGCTGAAGACCGCGCTGCGCGAGCGCGGTGTCGAGGTGCAGTCGTTCGCGGCCAACGTCCTCTTCGAACCGTGGACCGTGCAGACCGGGCAGGGCACGCCGTTCGCGGTGTACACCCCGTTCTGGCGCGCGTGCCAGCGCCTGCCGTCGCCGCGCCAGCCGCTCCCGGAACCCCGCGAGGTGCCCGGCCCGGCGCGGCATCCGTCGTCGGACGCGCTCGGCGACTGGGGGCTGCTCCCCACCGCACCGGATTGGGCGGGGGGCCTGCGCGAGACGTGGGAGCCGGGCGAACCCGCCGGCCGCACCCGCCTGCGGAAGTTCCTCCGGGACGACCTCGCCGACTACGCGCGCGCCCGCGACGAGCCCGCATCCGGGGTGACGTCCGGCCTCTCGCCGCGCCTGCGCTGGGGTGAGGTCAGCCCCTACACGGTCTGGCACGAGACCCTCGCGTCCGAGGGGGAGGCCGGGGGCTTCCTGTCCGAGCTCGGCTGGCGGGAGTTCGCCTGGCACACACTCTTCTCCGCGCCCGACCTCGCGCGCACGAACCTGCGCCGACGCTTCGACGCGTTCCCGTGGCCGCGCCTGAACAGCGCGCACCTCGACGCCTGGCAGCGCGGGCGCACCGGGGTGCCGCTCGTCGACGCCGGCATGAGGGAGCTCTGGCACACCGGCGTCATGCACAACCGGGTACGGATGGTGGTCGCGTCGTACCTCGTGAAGAACCTGCTGATCGACTGGCGGCGGGGCGAGGAGTGGTTCTGGGACACGCTCGTCGATGCGGACGCCGCCAACAACCCGTTCAACTGGCAGTGGGTCGCGGGATCCGGTGCGGATGCGGCGCCGTACTTCCGTATCTTCAACCCGGAGACGCAGGCGGCCAAGTTCGACCCGCAGGGCCTGTACGTGACGCAGTGGGCGCCGGATTCCGCATCCATCGACCCGCTCGTCGACCTGAAGGCGTCCCGCAATGCCGCCCTGGCCGCCTACGAGCACGTGAAGAACGCGCCGTAGGCCGGGTCACCGGCGTGAACCGGGGCGCGAGTCGTCGGACCAGACGGGCGCAGGGCGACTCACCCGCCGCACCAGCCACCACCCGCCCCACCCACCCGACGACCGCGGAACCAGCGGGCGGACACCCACACGCGGAACCACCCGGCGGGGCCGGAACCCGAAGGGCGCCGGCGCGGGGCGCGAGTCGTCGGACCAGACGGGCGCAGGGCGACTCACCCGCCACACCAGCCACCACCCGCCCCACCGATCCGACGACCGCGGAACCACCGAGCGGGCGCCCACCCACGGAACCACCCGGCGGGGCTGGAAGCCCAAGGGCGCGGGGCGCGGGGCGCGAGTCGTCGGACCCGGCGGCCGTGGGGCGACTCACCCGCCGCACCAGCCACCACCCGCCCCACCCATCCGACGACCGCGAAGCCAGCGGGCGGGAATGGGCGGCGGGCGGCGGGCGGGAATGGGCGGCGACCGCCCCCGGTTGCACCACGACGATGAGCATCAACCTCTCGGTCCTCGACCTCGTTCCCGTCCGCACCGGCCAGACCAGCAGGGATGCGGTCGCCTCCTCCCTCGCCCTCGCCCAACGCGCCGACGAGCTCGGGTACACGCGGTACTGGTTCGCCGAGCATCACAACATGCCCGCCGTCGCCTCGACCACGCCGCCCGTGCTGATCGCGGCGGTCGCGGCCCGCACCCGGCGCATCCGCGTCGGATCCGGAGGCGTGATGCTGCCGAACCACTCCCCGCTCATCGTCGCCGAGCAGTTCGCGGCCCTCGAGGCGCTCGCTCCCGGCCGCATCGATCTCGGCATCGGCCGTGCGCCCGGCAGCGACCCGGTCATCACGCAGCTGCTGCACCGCAGCGGCACCACGAGCGATGTCGACCGTTTCCCCGACCACATCCGCGACATCCTCGCCCTCACGAGCACGGACGGCGCCACCGTGCAGTTCACCTCCGGCCAGACCTACACCGTGCACGCGACGCCGTCGGCGACCGAGACGCCCGCGGTGTGGCTGCTCGGCTCGAGCGACTACTCGGCTCAGCTGGCCGCCGCATCCGGGCTGCCGTACGTGTTCGCGAACCACTTCGCCGGCGACGGCCTCGAGCGCGCCCTCGCCCTGTACCGCGACCAGTACCGGCCGAGCGAGGCCCACCCCGAGCCGCGCACGTTCGTCACGACGAACGCGGTCGTCGCCCCCACCGCCGAGGAGGCATGGGACCGCGCCCTGCCGCAGGTGCGGATGATGGCCCGGCTGCGCACCGGCCGGCCGCTGGTCGCCCTCGAGACGGTGGAGCAGGCGAAGGCCGCCGAGGCCGCCGACAACCTCGCCGGCGGGTTCGCGAACGTCGCCCGCTCGACCTGGCTCATCGGCACGCCGGCGGATGCGGCCGCCACCGTCCGCGCCTTCGCCACGCAGCACGGGGTGGACGAGATCATGATCTCGCCCGTCGCAGGCTCCCACGACGCGGAGCCGATGGACTCGCCGGCCGGACGCGCCGAGACCCTCGAACTGCTGGCCGCCGAGTTCGCTCTCTGAGCCCCGGCGCCGTCCCCGAGCGGCTCAGGCCTCGGGTTCGCCGCTGACGACGCCGCGCAACCAGTCGCGCGCCTCGACGAACACGTCGTCCGAATAGCGCCCCGGGTAGCGGTTGATCACGCGGTCGGCGCGCGGATACGACCCGAGGAAGATGAGCTTCGGACTGAAGCGACGCAGCCCGAGCAGCGCGTCCGCCATCCGCTCGTCCAGGATGTGGCCGTCGGCGTCGATGACGAAGCGGTATCGGCCGAGGGCGTCGCCGATCGGCCGGGACGCGAGCAGGCTCAGGTTGATCCCGCGCGTCGCGAACTGCTCCAGCATCTCCATCAGCGCACCGGGGTGGTCCTCGGGCAGCTCGACGATGAGCGAGGTCTTGTCGGCACCCGTCGGCGCGGGCGGGCCGACGGTCCGGGCGACGAGCACGAAGCGCGTCACGGCGTCGACCTTGTCGCCCACCCCCTCGGCGAGCAGCTGCAGGTCGTGGTGCTCGAGGATCCCGGGCGGGGCGATGGCCGCATCCGCGTTGCTCGTGCCGTCGACGAGCCCGAGCGCTGCGGCGACGTTGCTGGATGCGGGCAGGTGCGCGTGCGCCGGCAGCTCGCGGCCGAGCCACTGCAGGCACTGCGCGTAGGCCACCGGGTGTGCGGCGACGAGTCGGACATCGGCGAGCGTCGCACCCGGTCGCGCCACCAGCACGAAGTTGACCGGCACGAGGTACTCCCCGATGATCCGCAGGCCCGGCATCGTCGCGAGTGCGTCCTGGGCGGTCGACACCCCGCCGTCGACCGAGTTCTCGATCGCGATCATCGCCGCATCCGAACGTCCCTCGACGACGTCGGCGAGCGCCTCGGCGACGTTGCGCACCGGGTTCCAGACCTGGCCGCGCGCCTCGGGCACCTGCGCGAGCGCCGCCTCGGTGAAGGTGCCGGCGGGGCCCAGATAGCTGTAGGTGCGGCGGGGGACGGATGCGGTGGTCACGGGCACTCAGCCTAGCCCCGGCCCATCGGGGTAGCCCGCGAACACGGCACCTCGTCCCCCGCCGATCGTCCTCGGATCAGCCGTGCAGCGCGTGCTCAACGAGCGCCGTGCCGTGCAGCCCGTAGTAACCGTCGTTGTGCATCGCGTGGTGCGTCAGCGCGAAGACGTCGCGGAAGTACCGCTCGATCGGGTTCGGCTGGTAGAGCGTCGACGAGCTGGCGTAGCGGATGGCGAGGGTCGCCGCTTCCTGCGCCAGGGTCGTCGCCTCGGCGACGAAGGCGAAGGACTCCCCCTCCAGCACCTCCGGCACACCGGCCTCGCTTCCCGCGGCCTCCTGCAGCCGGTCGAACACGGTCGGCGCGGCGATGTCCATGCTGTCCAGCCGCACGCGCAGTCCCGACAGGCCGGCGAGCACGACCTCGCGGCGGGCGGAGCCGAGGATGCCGCCGACGCTCGAGCTCGGCCGGTCGATGCGCTGCGCGAGCGCCGCCGTCAGCTCGTCCATGATGCGCTGCGCCGCACCCAGCATGACGCCGGCGTGGATCGCGGTGACCCGGAGACCCCCGAGCAGGGTGAAGGTGGCACCGCCCCGGCGGCGGATGTCGCGGAAGTGGTGCATCGATACATCGACGGTCCATTCCTTCGGCACGAAGACATCCTCGAGACGGAATCCCGAGCTGCCGGAGCCCTTGAGACCGAACACGTGCCAGTCGTCCATGATGTGGGCCTTCGAGGTCGGCACCACGAAGCTGAGCGGCCGGGCGGGATCGCCGTCGACGAAGGTGCCGGTGACGATGTAGTCGGACTGGCGCACACCGCTCGTGAAGCGGGACGCCCCCGTCACCCGGTAGCCGCCGTCGACCGGAACGGCCGATCCGCTGATGCTCGTCCCGGCGGTGAGCGGCCATCGCGTCCCGCCCTGGAACACCTCGGCGATCACCTCGTCGCCGAAGTAGGCGCCGATCCAGCCGCTCGTGGCGCTCGCGACGGCGGCGCACCAGGCCAGCGACGCGTCGTAGGAACCGAGGGCCTGGATGAAGCGCATGCTGTCCGTGAATGAGATCTCCCGCCCTCCCACCTCCCGCGGGGCGTGGAGGTAGGCGGGCTCCAGCTCGCGCAGGGCGTCGGCCGCATCCGGCGACAGCGAACGCTGCTGCTCGGATGCGACGGCGGAGTCGATGATCCGCTCCCGCACCGCGTCCAGCCGGCGCTGCACCTCGGCGGCGTCGCGCGTCGCGCGATCGTTGTCGGTCGTGATCGTCATGTCGTCGGTTCCATTCGTGTCGTCTGTCGTCATGAGTTCTGGGGCTCCCACGTGACCACGAGGCGGCGGAGGACCCGCACCGCGAGGTTCAGCAGGATGCCGAGGGCGGAGAGGATGATGAGCAGCGCGAACACGGCGGGCGTCTCCATCCGCCCCTGCGCCTGCAGGATGAGCACGCCGAGGCCGCTCTGGGCGCCGACGAACTCCGCCACGATCGCGCCAATCATGGCGCCGGTCACCGCCAGCTCGAGCCCCGTGAAGATGGACGGCAGGGCCGCCGGCAGCATGAGCCGGGTGCGCATCTGCACCGCGGTGGCGCCGTTCACCCGGAACAGGTCGATCTGATCGCGGTCGACGTTGCGAAGACCGTGGATGGTGTTCACCAGCATCGGGAAGAACGCCAGGAGCACGACCACGACCACCTTCGAGGGCAGCCCGAAGCCGAACCAGATGATGAACAGCGGGGCGACGGCGACCTTCGGCACCGACTCGATCGCCACGATGTACGGGAAGACGATCCCGTACACGCGCGGCAGCTGCGCGAGCGTGACCGCGAGCCCGAGCCCGAGGGCGACACCGATCAGGAGCCCGAGGAGCACCTCGGTGAGGGTGGTCAGCGTGTTCTCCACATAGCGCGGGAACGCGGCGGGGTCGAACAGCGCGGCGAGCACATCGCTGAAGACGGGCACGACGTAGCTCGGGGTGTTCAGCCAGACCGGCAGGAACTGCCAGGCGAGCAGCACCACCACGAGCACGACGAGCGAGCCGATCACCTGCTGGGCGCGCCCGAGGCTCGCGCGCCGGCGCCGCGAGGTCGAGACCGGTGCGCCGCTCATGCCGCCACCTCGAAGTGCCCCCGGATGCGGGCGCTCAGCGCCGCGAACTCGGGATCGCCGAGCAGGTCGAGGGTGCGCTCCCGGCCGAACGGAATCGCGATGTCGTCGACGATCCGACCGGGTCTCGGGCTCATGACGATCACCCGTTCCGCGAGGAAGACGGCCTCGGGGATCGAGTGCGTGATCAGTACGGCCGTCTTGGCGGTCTCGCGCCATATGCGGTTCACCTCCACGTTCAGGGCGTCGCGGGTCATGGCATCGAGCGCACCGAAGGGCTCGTCCATGAGCAGCAGCGACGGGTTGTGCACCAGGGCGCGGCAGATCGCGGCGCGCTGCTGCATCCCGCCGCTCAGCTCGCCCGGTCGCTTGTGCGCGAAGTCCGCGAGCCCGACCATCTCGAGCAGGTCCGCGACCTTCGCCTTGTCGGCCGCGGTCGCCCGGTGGCGCAGCGTCACCGGGAGCAGGACGTTCGCCGTGATGTCGAGCCACGGCAGCAGGGTCGCCTTCTGGAAGACCATGCCGGCGTCGCCGCTCACGGCGCCGAGCGCGTGCCCGCCGAGGGTCCCCCGGCCCGAGGTGTAGCCCTCGAGGCCCGCGAGGATCTTCAGCAGGGTGGTCTTGCCGCATCCGCTGGGCCCGACGATGGCGATGAACTCGCCGTCCTCGATCGTCAGGTTGACGTTCGAGAGCGCGTGCACGTCGCCCGTGCGCGTCTCGTAGACCTTGTTCAGGCCTTCGAGGTCGACCAGGGCGCTCACGGCTCGATCCCGTAGACGTCGCAGAGGTTCGCGTGCATGACGCGCTCGGCCAGCCAGCTCGCCTTGCGCATGGTCCAGATGCCGTCCTTCACGCCGCTCTCGAGCACGCCGTCGAGGGCGCGACGGGCGCGCTGGGTCGCGGAGTAGTGCAGTTCCGGTGAGGCGGTGTCGGAGCCGTACATGACCCGGTCCGCGGGCAGGAGCTCCAGCCACTCCTCGAGCACCCGCCCGACGATGTGGTGGTGCAGGTACGGCATCCACGAGTAATCGAGCCGCACGTTTCCGTACATCTGCGCGAGCGCCGTGAGAGACGAGCTGTACGGGAACCCGCCGTGGATGAGGATCACCGGGAGCGTGTTCAGGGCGGGATCGCCGAGGAACGACTCCAGCAGCAACGGGTTGGCCGTCGTGATGCGCAGGCCCGGCTCCGCGTGCCCGAATCCGGTGTGGATCTGCATCGGCATCCGGCGAGACACCGCCCACTCGGCGATGAGGAACGCCAGGTGGTCGGCGAGCGCCTTGTGCGCCGCGGGGTCGAGCGCCCCCGGCTGCGAGAGCGTGCGCCATGCGGACTCGGCCGTCGCCCGGTCGGTGCGCCGGAAATCGAGCGTGCGCACGTACGCGGAGGCCATCTTGAGTCCCACGAAGCCGGACGCCCGCCGCCGCTCGAGCGAGTCGATGACGAACGCGACGTAGTCGGCGAGCGTCGTCGGCATCGCGGTTCCCGAGAGCTCCAGCTGCCGCTCCAGCACCGCACCGAAGATCCGCCGGAAGCGGGGCGCGTCCGTGCCACGGCCGGTCCACTCCGGGTGTCCGAAGGGGAACAGGTACGGGTCGATCCGCGCGATCGGTTTGTACCGGCTGTGCGGCCAGACGGCGTCGTCGATCTCGGGGATGTCGGTCAGGACGCTCGAGGTGCCCGACAGGAGCAGCGCCCGGTCGTAGAGTCCGGCGAAGTCGTCGATCCGCGCCTGTCGGCTGACCCGGATCATGTCCGCGTGGTCCCGCACGCCGTAGAGCGCCTCGCTTCCCTCCTGCAGCGCCACGGCGTGCACCGTCGTCGACTGGAACTGCAGCGACTGCTCCATGAGGGCGGGGATGCCGAACTTCTCGCCGAGTTCGGCGACCCGGGGCTGGTCGCCCGCCTCGACCGCAGCCATGTAGGCCTGGTAGTCGGCGTGCGGGATGCGGCCTTCGATGTGCCCGAGCGCGTTCTCGATCTCGTACGCGTCGATGCCCTCGATGTGCTGCCCGGGCCGCACGTAGCCGGCGTGGGAGTGGTGGTCGACGGCGGGGACGCCGTCGGTGTAGGTCAGCGTGGTCATTCGGCGGTCCATTCCTGTGCCTGCTCGATCACCGCGTCGGCGTCGAAGTCGTTGTACTGCTCGGCGAAGTCGTTGTCGACGTGGGCGGCGGCGTCGATCTCGGACGTGATGATCCCGGAGTCGAGGGCGAACGACTGCCACGCCGCCACGGCCTCGTCGGAGTAGACGCCCCAGGTGCCGGTGCCGGCCGGGTCGCCCGCGGTGAGCAGCTCGATGCGGCGGTTCAGCGCGACGAGGTCGCCCGTCAGCTGCTCGTCCTCGGTCATGCCCGCCAGACGCGAGTTCGGGTAGGCGGCGTACATCATCCGCAGCGCCGCCTCGGGGTTGGT
>JAVBUN010000081.1:0-5611 GCA_031555335.1 Microbacterium sp. | reverse complement strand
GTCGCCGGATCCTCGCTCAGCGTGCCGACGGGGAAGAGATTGCGGGCGTGCCAGCGCACGGTCGACTCGGGCCAGAGCACGATGACGGTCGCCGGCCAGCCGTGGGCGTCGAGCAGGGTGCGCACGCGTGCCGGGTCGACGGCGAACCCGTCGAACACGTCCCGGTCGGCGAGCACGAGCAGCGGATGCCAGTTGCCGCCGAACGCGAGCATCGGGGCGTGCTGCGGATGCAGGTGCTCGCGGCCGAGTCCCAGTACCGCCAGGAGCTCGTCGAGGTCCGGGGCCGGCAGCTCGGCCGCATCCGGCGTCACACTCGTGAACGAGACCCGCCGGGCACCGCTCGCATCGGTGCGGGTCACGATGGGCACGTCGCCGACCGGGGTCGCGAAGGTGATCGCGCCGTCACCCTCGTACGCGGCGATGGCCGCCGCGGTGGCCACGGTCGCGTGCCCGCAGAACGGCACCTCGGCGACGGGCGAGAAGTATCGGATGCGGCGGGGGCCGTCGGAGGCGGGCGTCACGAACGCCGTCTCGGCGTAGCCGACCTCGGCGGCGATGCGCTGCATCCGTGCGTCGTCGAGCCCGCGCGCATCGAGCACGACGCCGGCGGGGTTTCCGCCGGCGGGGTCGGCCGAGAACGCGGTCCACCGCTGGATGTCGGGAGTGGTCGGGCTCTCACGCCGGCTGTCCGGGACGGTCATGCGCTCACGCTAGCCGTGCGGGCCGGCGCCGCACCCGGTCCACCCCGGCATCGGTGGCCGCCGCCCCACCCGCTCGGCGAGAGGGATGCGCGAGAGGATCAGGACTTCAGGTCGGGGAAGTCGGCCTCGCGATGCTCGGACGCGATGCGGGCATCCGCGTGCTGCTCCTCGCGCTCCCGCAGCTCGACGCGACGGATCTTGCCGGAGATCGTCTTCGGGAGCTCGAAGAACTCCACCCGCCGCACGCGCATGAACGGCGGCATGTGCTCGCGCGCGTGCGCCAGGATGCTGCGCGCCGTGGCCGCGTCGGGCTCTGCGCCGGCGGCGAGCTGCACATACGCCTTCACGACGTTCAGGCGCAGGTCGTCGGGCGCTCCCACGACCCCCGCCTCGGCGACCGCGGGGTGCTCGAGCAGGATCGACTCGACCTCGAACGGAGACACCTTGAAGTCGCTCGCCTTGAACACGTCGTCCGTGCGTCCGATGAACGTGAGGAACCCGTTCTCGTCGCGGGACGCGACATCGCTCGTCCGGTAGTAGCCGTCGTACTCCACCTGAGCGGTGCGCTCGGGTTCGCCGAGGTACCCGGGCGTGAGGTTGAGCGGCCGTGCGGGGCGCGTGGGCAGACAGATCTCCCCCTCGTCCGCGACCTCGCCGGTCAGCGGGTCGAGCAGCACCACCTCGACGCCCGGCAGCGGGCGCCCCATCGAGCCGGGCTTCAGCGGCACTCCGGGGGTGTTGCCGATCACGGCGGTCAGCTCGGTCTGGCCGTATCCGTCGCGGATCTGGATCCCCCACCACCGCTCGATCGTGGCGATCACCTCGGGGTTGAGCGGCTCGCCGGCCGACAGCAGTTCGCGCAGCGCGGCGGGGCGTTGCTCGAGGTCCGCCTGGATCAGCATCCGCCACACCGTCGGCGGGGCGCAGAACGAGTTCACGCCCGCGCGGTCGAGCTGCTCGACGAGCGTCGCCGCGTCGAAGCGGCGGTAGTTGTAGACGAAGATCGTCGCCTCGGCGATCCACGGCGAGAAGAAGAGGCTCCACGCGTGCTTGCCCCATCCGGGGGCACTGATCGTCATGTGCACGTCGCCCGGTCGCACGCCGATCCAGTACATCGTGCTGAGGTGGCCGACGGGGTACGAGACGTGCGTGTGCGCGACCATCTTCGGCCGCGAGGTCGTGCCCGAGGTGAAGTAGATGATGGCGGCATCGGTCGAATCGACGACGACTCCGGGCGCCTCGTCGCTCGCGTCCGCCGCGTCGGCGAACGACAGCCAGCCGTCGCGCGGCTCCCCCACGTTGATGCGCACGAGGTCGCGGTCCAGCCCGTCGAACTTGGCGGCATCCGTCTGGTCGGCGATGACCACGCGCACCTCGGCACGGTCGAGGCGCTCCACGAGGTCATCGGGTCCCAGCACGACCGAGGTCGGCAGGATGACGGCGCCGATCTTCATGATCGCGAGCATCGCCTCCCACAGCTCGACCCGGTTGTCGATCATGAGCATCACGCGATCGCCGCGGCGCACGCCCGCCGCCGTCAGCCAGTTGGCCACGCGATTGGATCGACGGCGCATCTGGTCGTACGTGCGCGACGCCTCCGAGCCGTCCTCCTCGACGACGCGTAGCGCCATCCGGTCGTTGCCCTCGGCGATCTGGTCGAACCAGTCCACGGCCCAGTTGAAATGGTCGCCGACGTCGGGCCAGGAGAACGCGTCGCGGGCCGCATCGATGTCGTGCGACCGGGCGAGCAGCGTGTCGCGCGCGTCGCGATAGGCGAGACCGGCGGCGGAGTGGGGCATGGTTCCTCGTTCGATCGAGACGGATGCGGCGGCATCCTCTCGATGCGCGTCGAACCGGGTCAGTCTACGACCGGGTGCCGGTGCGGCGGCCGTGTGCGCCGAGTGTCGAACGGCGGCGGTGGGCGGGCCCGGTTAGGATCTCAGCGTTGCGGCGGGGGGTCGCACCACGGGCGTCGCGGCCCGGCCGGAGCAGGGGGACGCAACATGCACACCACACGACGTCAGCGGCGCGCGCGGCGCACCCGGCGGCGCACGCCCGTGGTCGTCGGGACGATCGTGGTCGCGGTCGCCCTCGTCGCGACAGTGGTCGCCGTGGTGGCGATCGTGCGCTCGGCGGTGGCGACCACCGCGCCGGAGGCCGCGGCCGCCATCACCGTCGCCCCCTCCCCGACCCCGACCGCCACCCCGCTCACACCCGCCGAGGCACTGCTCGCCACGAGCACCGACCCGAACGCGTGCGCGGTGAGCTTCGTCGGCGACCAGATCGCCGATCCGCCGCAGCTGCAGATGCAGGGCGCGTTGTACGCGTACCTGCCGATCCCGCAGCGCGAGGGCGCGGTGTTCGCCGGGTGGTACGCGACGCCCGCCGACGCGCAGGCGTTCACCGTGGGCGCGCGCGTCAACGGGGCGGACCCGGTGACCTGCACCGACCGCGAGACCACCCTCTACGGGGCGTGGAAGTCGCCCGAAGAGGTCGCCGCCGAGGACGTCGGGGTCCCGATCCTCATGTACCACCAGTTCACGACGAAGCCCGAGGGCGAGTCCGGCTGGCTGCGGGGCAACTACGCCTACATCGGCGACTTCGATGCGCACATGCAGTACCTGAAGGACAACCAGTTCTACCTGCCGACGTGGGACGAGCTGAGCGCGTTCATCGACGGTCGGCTGTACGTGCCGCGGGCGTCCGCGATCATCACCGACGACGACGCGGACTCGACCTGGCTCGAGCTCGCCGCGCCCATCGTGCACGGCAAGGGTCTGCTGACGACGTCGTTCGTCATCACCTCCGCGCGCACGGAGCCCACGCCGAACATGTACGTGCTGCAGCGCTCGCACACGCACGACATGCACACCGCGGGCGACGACGGACAGGGTCGGATGGTGAACTGGACCGCCGAGCAGATCGCCGCCGACATGACGACGTCCGCGCAGATCCTCGGCGCGACCGAGGTGATGGCGTACCCGTTCGGTCATCACGACGACACCGCGAAAGAGGGCCTGCGTCAGGCCGGCTTCGAGATGGCGCGCACCGTCGAGCCCGGTGTGGTGCGCGCGGGCACCGACAAGCTCGCGCTCCCCACGGTCCGCATCAACTACGGCATGGGGATCGACGACTTCCGCAACCTCGTGGGCTGACCCCCGCCCCTCCCCCACCCCTTCTCGCCCCTCCCCCCCTCCCAGGACCCGCGAAACAGCATCCGTTCCACGAGACAGCACGGATCCCACGCTGTTTCGTGGGACGGATGCTGTCTCGCGGGAAGGCGGCGCGGGAGGGGCGGGAGGGGCGCGGGTCGCGGCGGCGAGGGACGCGGGGCGGGAGGGCGGCGCGGGAGGGGCGCGGGTCGCGGCGGCGCGGGGCGTCAGAGCTCGCCGGGCGAGACCGCTTGACGGTCGAGCTCCTCGACGAGCGTGCGCGCGGCGGAGGGCGTGCGGGAGCCGACGCGGCGCGGCGCGTAGACCACGAGGGAGTGGAACAGGAACCGCACGACGAACGCCACGACGAGCGTGATCCCGGTCGCGATCACCACCGAGATGTGCCAGTTCGAGATGATCAGCGCCGTGATCGGGATGCGCACGATCAGTTCCGCGTTGTTGAACGCGAACGACTTCGCGAAACGCGTCACGATCCCGGATGCATCCGCCTTCATGTCCTGGAAGACGAAGCGCTCCTGCAGCGCGAAGTTCGCGATGATCGTGATCTCGGCCGCCACGATCATCGACACGATGTCCCCGACGCCCAGGTGCGAGAGCGCCCAGACGATCGCGAGGTTCGCGATCGCGCCGAAGCCGCCGATGATCGCGAACAGCGACATCTTGCCGAACCGCAGGGCGGTCAGCTGCGACAGGAAATGGATCCCCTGCCGGAACGACGCCTTCGAGTCCCCGCCGTGCCGGTCGGCGAACGCGAACGGCACCTCCGCGACCCGCAGCGGCCGCCGAGCGAGGATCTCGAGCAGGATCTTGAACCCGCGCGGTCGCAGTTGCGCGAGGTCCACCGCACGCCGGTCGAGGAGGAAGAACCCGGTCATCGGGTCGGTCACGTCCTTGAGCCGCAGCGGGAACATCGCCTTCGTGAGGTGGGTGGAGGCGCGCGAGACCAGGATGCGGGTGCGGTCGGCGAGACCGGTCGCCGCGCCGTCCGCGAGATAGCGCGACGCGACGACCACGTCGACGTCGCCGCGCCGGAAACGATCCACCAGCATCGCGATGTCCTCGGGCGGATGCTGCAGATCCCCGTCCATCACGAGACAGATGTCGGAGGAGGCCGCGGCGAGCCCCGCCACGACCGCGCCGCCGAGGCCGCCCGTCGGGACGTCGCGGTGCAGAAGTCGCACCGGCAGCGGCGCCGCGGCGGCGACCTGATTGATCACGCGGGGGGTGTCGTCGGTGCTGTCGTCGACGAACAGGATGTCCAGGTCGACGCCGTCCGCAGCATCCGCGACCCGACGCACGAGTTCGGCGATGTTCGGCGCCTCATTGAACGTCGGAACGACGACCGTCACCTGCATGCGCACCCGCCTCCGCCGGACCGACCGCCCTGGAACGGCGACCGCCACCATCCTGACACGACCGCCTGGGCGGTACCGGGGTCTTCCACACCGTCACCGCGACTCGCTCACACAGCCGACATGACCCGGCCACCCCGCGTTCACTCTTACCCTGGATCCATGAGCGAAACCTCCTCCGGGATCACGATGTTCGGCGCCGCGTGGTGCTCCGACTGCCGCCGCACCAAGTCTCAGCTCGACGGCCTCGGCGTCGAGTACACGTACGTCGACCTCGAAGCGGACCCGACCGCGGCCGACGTCGCCCGTGACATCTCGGGGCGCACGCAGATCCCGGTCGTCGTGTACCCGGACGCCAGCCACCACGTCGAGCCGTCGAACGCCG
>JAVBUN010000011.1:0-4855 GCA_031555335.1 Microbacterium sp. | reverse complement strand
TTTCGTTGGGGGGGCCCGGGCGGTGCTCGTCGGCTTACGAACGTTGCGTCTGGGCCTGCGCGATATGCTGGGGGTCGATGTCGACCCCCAGCTTCTCGGAGAGTGCGGAGAGGTCCGCCACCGCGTCCGTCACGGAACGCGGCTCAGACGTCGGCGACCTTGCGGCCCTTGTACTCGAGGTACAGCTCGGTGCCCTGCGAGTCGGTGACGACCTTCGCCTGGTGGGGGCGGCTGTAGACCGTCTTGCCGTTCTCGATCGTCTTGACGAGCGTGGTGGGCTCGGCCTTCCACTGCGCGCGACGCGAACGGGTGTTGGAGCGCGAAACCTTGCGCTTCGGGGGGTTACCTGCCATGGTCTTCTCTTTCCTACGAGGTCTGTGTGCTCTGTCCGGATTCCCCGGGCTCGGTGTCCCGGTCCGTGGCGAGTTCCGCTAGCGCTGCCCAGCGCGGATCGAGGGCGTGGCGCGGCTCCGTGACGGGGTGATCAGCCAGACGTTCGCCGGTCTCTGGGTCGAGTCCCGGGCAGTCCGGCCGGCACACCGGCTGGAACGGAAGCGACAGGACGATCGCATCCCTGACCAGAGTTTCAAGATCCACGTGGTCGTCTTGAACCTCGAAGTCAGTCGCTTCGTCCCCAGGATACGCGAAAAGCTCCTGGAACTCGACTTCGACGGGCTCGGTGATGTCGATCAGGCAGCGGCCGCAGACGCCCACGGCCTCCGTCGTCGCCTGGCCGGACACGAGAATCCCCTCGTGCACCGACTCGAGCCGCACGTCGAGGTCCACGGTCTCCTTCTCGGGGACGGCGACCAGACCCTCGCCCCACTTCTCGAGGAGCGGGACGTCGAGCACGAACTCGCGCATCTCACCGGGGCGGTGGACGATGTCGCGGACATTGAGGCTGAAGGGGCCGGGACGACGGGTTCTCACCCGGTGAGTCTAGTTGGATGCGGCCTGGCCGGGGCCGCTCGGGCCACGCCGTGCCGTCGGGCGCCGCGATGCGCGGCGGACTCCGTCAGAGGCCGCGGGCTCCGGTGTCGAGGAACCGGGCGACCGGCCCGGGGACATAGGGCGAGACGTCTCCGCCGAGCGCGGCCACCTGACGCACGAGCGAACTCGATACCAGCGTGTGCGCGGGATCCGGCAGCAGGAAGACCGTCTCGATGCCCGCGAGGTGGCGGTTCACGATCGCCATGGGCGTCTCGTACGCCACGTCGACCTGCGAGCGGATCCCCTTCACGAGCACGCCGGCGCCGACGTCCGTCGCGTAGTCGACGAGCAGGCCCATGCTCCACGCGGCGACGGTGAGGTGGTCCGCATCCATGCCGTCCTCGAGGATCGACTGCTCGAGCAGCGACACGCGCTGCGCGATCGGCAGCATGGCCTCCTTGCCCGGGTTGTGCACGACGAGGACGTGCACGTGGTCGTACAGCGACGCCGCTCGTCGAATCACGTCGACGTGGCCGAGCGTCGGCGGGTCGAAGGACCCGGGAACCACGGCGATCCGGTTGCTCACGCGTCCAGCCTACTCGGGCGGTCGCGGCTCGGGCCCGGTCTCCTCGCCCCCGCGGGATCAGTTCTTCGCGAGAGCCGCGCGCTCCACGGTGTCGAGCCGCCGTTCGATCGCACCCGCGAGCCCCGGATGCTGCACCAGCGCCGGGTCGTCGGCGAGGATGCGCTCCCCCTCTTCGCGGGCGAGCGCGATGAGGTCGGCATCCTTCACGACCCGCAGGAGACGCAGCGACGATCGCGCACCGGACTGGGCGTCGCCGAGGACATTGCCCTCGCCGCGGAGCTCGAGATCCACCTCGGCGAGCTGGAAGCCGTCGAGGGTCGCGGCGACCGCCTCGACGCGGGAGCGCGCCGGTGTCTGCATCGGCGCCTCGGTGACGAGGAGGCAGAGACCCGCGATGGAACCGCGTCCGACGCGGCCGCGCAGCTGGTGGAGCTGCGACACGCCGAACCGGTCGGCGTCGAGGATCACCATGGTCGAGGCGTTCGGCACATCGACGCCGACTTCGATGACGGTGGTGGCCACGAGCACGTCGGTCTCGCCGGCCGCGAACTCCCGCATGATGGCGTCCTTCTCGTCAGCGGGCATCTTGCCGTGCAGGATCGCCACGCGCAGGTCGGTGAACAACGGGTGCTCGGCGAGCAGGCGTGCCACCTGCACGACGCCCCAGCGGGTGCGGGTCTCCCCCGCGCCATCGTCGTCGGCAGGCGGCTCGGGAGCGTCGTCGTCCGACGTGGCGCCCGCACCCGAGGCGTCGACGTCGATCGCGGGGCACACGACGAAGACCTGGTGGCCCTTGCCCACCTCCTCGGCCGCGCGCTCCCAGACCCGCGCGAACCAGCCGGGACGCTCCGCGAGCGGCGCGACGAAGGTCTCGATGCCCGCGCGGCCGGGAGGCATCGTGCGGATGGTGGACACGTCGAGATCGCCGAACACCGTCATCGCGACCGTGCGGGGAATCGGCGTCGCGGTGAGCACGAGCGCGTGCGGGCTCGTGCCCTTGGCGCGCAGGGCCTCGCGCTGCTCGACGCCGAAGCGGTGCTGCTCGTCGACGACGACCAGGGCGAGGTCCGCGAAGCTCGTCTTCTCGCTGAGCAGAGCGTGCGTGCCGACCACGATGAGCGCCTGACCGGAGGCCACCCGCAGCGCCGCGCGCCGGCGATCCGCGGCGGGCATCTGGCCGGTGAGCAGCGTCGGCATGAGCTCGGGGGCGAGGGCGGGTCCCAGCATCCGCGTGATCGAGCGCAGATGCTGCGCGGCGAGCACCTCGGTGGGCGCGATGAGGGCCGCCTGGCCGCCGCTCTGCGCCACCTGCAGCATGGCCCGCAGCGCGACGAGCGTCTTGCCCGAGCCCACCTCGCCCTGCACGAGCCGGTTCATCGGCCACGCCCCGACGAGGTCGGTGGCGATGGCCTCGCCCACGGCGACCTGATCGGGCGTGCGCTCGAACGGCAGCGCGGCGTCGAACCGCTCGAGGAGGGACCCCGCCGGCCGCGGGGTCGCCGACAGCGCGCGCACGAACTCGCGCTGCTGCAGGAGCGCCGTCTGCAGCACCAGCGCCTCGTGCCACCGCAGGGTACGCACCGCATCCGGGATGCGATCCTCGAAATCGGGCCGATGGATGCGCTCGAGCGCCTCGCCGAAACTGAGCAGATGCTGGCGCTCGCGCAGGTGCGTCGGCAGCGGATCGTCGAGCGGGTCGAGCACGTCGAGCACGATGCCGACGAACTTCGCGAACTGCCAGCTCGCGATCGTCGAGGTCGCCGGGTAGATCGGGATCGGCTGGGTGGCGTAGGCCTGCGCGTTCATCTGCGCGAGCTCTTCGTCGTCGAAGAGGTCGTAGTCGGGGTGCGCGAACTGCGTGCCGCCGCGGTACTCCCCCACCTTTCCCGAGAACACGCCGCGCCGACCGGGCAGGAGGTCCTTCATGCGCCAGGACTGATTGAAGAACGTCAGCTGCACATCGCCGTGGCCGTCGGTGATGATCACCTCGAGCAGCGAGCCGCGCCGGCTCTGCATCTTGCGCTCGTTGACGCTCTTGATCTGCGCGACGATGGTCACCGGATCGCCCACGACGAGCGAGTCGATGGGGGTGAGCTCACCGCGTTTGGCGTAACGGCGCGGGTAGTGCGAGAGGAGATCGCCCACCGTCCGCATGCCGAACGCGCGCTGCAGAGCGGATGCGGTCTTGCCGCCGACGACGCCGTCGAGGCGACTGTCGAGCGTGACCGGCATGCGAGAAGTCTAGGTCCGGCGGCCGACACGCTCTGGGCGTACGCGGGCGCGACCCCTACGGTGGGACGATGCGCCGCGTCATCGCCCGACTGTTCTGGACGTTCAGTCGCTGGAATTTCCGGTCGGAGCCCGCCCCGACGCGTCCGACGGTGCTGATCGGCGCACCGCACACCTCGAACTGGGACTTCGTGCTGATGCTCGCGATCGCGTGGCGTCTCGGCATCCCGGTGCGGTGGCTCGGCAAGCACGGGCTCTTCCGCGGCTGGCGGGGCCCGGTCATGCGCGCGCTCGGCGGAATCCCGGTCGACCGGCGCGATCCCGCACGGGTCGTGGACGACGTCGTGGCCCGCATCCGCTCGGGCGAGGTCTTCGGTCTCGTCGTCACGCCCGAGGGCACGCGCTCGGGGGCCGGATGGAAATCCGGGTTCTACCGGATCGCGCAACAGACCGGCATGCCCGTCACGCTCGGCTACGTCGACCGCACCACCATGACCACGGGGCTCGGCCCGACGTTCGAGGTCAGCGGCGACGTCGGCGCCGACATGGACCTCATCCGCGCGTTCTATGCCGACAAGGCCGGCGTCCGCCCGCATCTGCGCACCGAGCCGCGCCTGCGGGACGAGTCCGCCGCCTCCTCGTCCTGACCCCGCGCTCTGCCCCCGCCCCCGCGCCCCTCCCGTCGGGTGAACGGGTGACGCGCATCATCGCGGGGGCGGCCGGCGGCATCCGGCTCGACGTACCCGCCTCGGGCACCCGGCCCACGAGCGAGCGGGTGCGCGAGGCGATGTTCGGCGCCCTCGAGGCAGCCGACGCGATCGACGGGGCGCGTGCGCTCGACCTGTACGCCGGCTCCGGCGCGCTGGCACTCGAGGCGTTGAGCCGCGGGGCCGCCGCGGCGGACCTCGTCGAGAAGGCGGGAGCCGCCGCCTCCGTCGCGACCCGCAACGCCGAGCGCGTCGCACGGGCGACGGGCGCCGCCGCCCGCGTGCACCGGAGCGCCGTGGCCGCCTACCTCGCACGCCGCCCCGGACCGTTCGACCTCGTCTTCATCGACCCGCCCTACGACCTCTCCGACGCAGACCTCGCGCGGGACCTCGACCTGTTGCG
>JAVBUN010000304.1:0-3620 GCA_031555335.1 Microbacterium sp. | reverse complement strand
GACCGAGACGATCGGCATCGGCAAGGGCACGGTGTCCCTCGAGGACATCCACACCGCGAGCCTGCTGATCGTGGCCGGTCAGAACCCCGGCACCAACCATCCCCGGATGCTGAGCGCCCTCGAGAAGGCGAAGCAGAACGGCGCGACGGTCATCGCCGTGAACCCGCTGCCTGAGGCGGGCCTGCTGCGGTTCGAGAACCCGCAGACCGCGACGGGGATGCTGCTCGGCGGCACCCCGATCGCGGACCGGTTCGTGCAGATCCGCCTCGGCGGGGATCAGGCGCTGTTCCAGGCCATCGGCAAACATCTGCTCGAGGTCGAGTCGCGCGAGGGCGGTGTGATCGACCGGGCGTTCGTCGCCGCGTACACGAGCGGCTTCGACGCGTATGCCGCGGCGATCGCCGATGTGCGCTGGCCCGACCTCGTCGCCGCGACCGGGATCGACGAGGCGCGGTTGCGCGAGATCGCCGAGGCGGTGCGCACCTCTTCCGCGACGATCGTGTGCTGGGCGATGGGGCTGACCCAGCACAAGCACTCCGTACCGACCCTGCGCGAGGTCGTCAACGTGCTGCTGCTGCAGGGGAACATCGGGCGTCCCGGTGCGGGGGTGTGTCCCGTACGCGGCCATTCCAACGTGCAGGGCGATCGCACGATGGGCATCTACGAGAAGCCGTCCGCCGCCTTCCTCGATGCGCTCGACGAGGAGTTCGCGTTCGCGTCGCCCCGCGCGCACGGCTACGACACCGTCGCCGCGATCCGGTCGATGGCGGCGGGGCGCGCCCGCTTCTTCATGGGGATGGGCGGCAACTTCGTGAGCGCGACGCCCGACACGGCGGTGGTCGAGCGCGCGATGGCGGCCCTCGACCTCACGGTCCACGTCTCCACCAAGCTCAACCGCTCGCACGTCGTCACCGGCCGGCGCGCCATCATCCTGCCGACGCTCGGTCGCACCGACCGCGACCGTCGCGGCGGCCGCGAGCAGCGGGTGTCGGTCGAGGACTCCATGGGGGCCGTGCACTCCTCCCGCGGCCGTCTCGCACCACCGGCGGAGGACCTGCTCAGCGAGGTGGCCATCGTCGCCCGCCTGTGCGCCCTGCTGTTCGGGGAAGACTCGGCGAGCGAGGCGAGCGGCGCCGCCTCCCATTCCGGCGACGTCGACCGCGACCAGGTCGAACGCCCCGCTTCCGAGGAATCCCGGGGCGGCGACCCCGTGCAGCTCGCGTATCCGGCGAACGTGCCGCACGCGGACTGGTCGGCGCTGGAGCACGACTACGCCCGGATCCGAGGTCACATCCAGCGGGTGATCCCGGGGTTCGAGGACTACGACCGGCGTATCGATCGCGGTCGCACGTTCTTCCTGCCGAACGGCCCGCGCGACGCCCGACGGTTCGCGACCGACGACGGCAGGGCCCGGTTCACCGCCAATCCCCTCGAATACCCGCGGATCCCCGCGGGACGGCTGCTGCTGCAGACGCTGCGCTCGCACGATCAGTACAACACCACGATCTACGGCAAGGACGACCGGTACCGCGGGATCCGCGGCGGCCGCCGGGTCGTGCTCGTGCACGCCGCCGACGTCGCGGCGCTCGGCTTCGCCGAGGGCGAGATCGTCGACCTGGTGTCGGAATGGACCGCCGTCGACGGGACGAGGGAGGAACGCCGCGCCGAGTCCTTCCGCGTCGTGGCGTACGACACGCCCCGCGGCAACGCGGCGGCCTACTACCCCGAGACCAACGTCCTCGTTCCGCTCGACTCGGTCGCGGACGTCAGCGGCACGCCCACCTCGAAGTCGATCGTCGTGCGCCTCGAGCACCGCCCCTGACGAGCACCGCCCCTGACGAGCACCGGCCCTGACGAGCGCAAGCCCCGGCGGCCGCGAAGGCGGGCGGCGTAACGTCGCCCACATGACGGAGCTGACGACGCCCACCGGTCGCGAACCCGAACTGCGCGCGGAACCTCGAGCGGACGGCACCGCACCGCGGGCCCTCGTGCTCGGCGCTACCGGATACATCGGCGGACGGCTGACACCGCGCCTGCTCGCGGCGGGCTATCGGGTGCGGGTGCTGGCGCGCGACCCCGCACGCGTGGCCGCGTTCCCGTGGGGGAGCGAGGTCGAGGTCGTGGCGGGTTCCGCGGACGATGCGGATGCGGTCGCCGCCGCCACCGCGGACGTCGACGTGCTCTACTTCCTCATCCACGGCATGAGTGCGGGCAAGGGGTTCGTCGAGGCGGACCTCGCCATCGCCCGCACAGTCGCGCGGGCGGCCGCCGCCGCATCCGTCGGTCGCATCGTGTACCTCGGCGCGCTGCATCCGTCGGGCGTGACGCTCTCGCCCCACCTGTCGTCGCGCGTCGAGGTGGGCGACGTGCTGCTCGACAGCGGCGTGCCGACGCTCGTGCTCCAGGCGGGCATCGTGATCGGTTCGGGATCGGCGTCGTTCGAGATGATCCGCCACCTCACCGAGGTGCTGCCCTACATGCCGGCGCCCAAGTGGGTGCGCAACCGCGTGCAGCCGATCGCCGTCCGCGACGTGCTGCACTACCTGCTCGGCGCCGCCCGCGTCGATGCCGCCGTGAACGCGGCCGTCGACATCGGCGGCCCCGATGCGCCGCGCTACGGGCAGATGATGAACGGCTACGCGGTGGAGGCGGGCCTGCCGCAGCGGCCGATCGCCCCGCTGCCGGTGCTCACCCCCGGGCTCGCGTCGCACTGGGTGAACGTCGTGACGCCGGTGCCCCGCGCGATCGCCCGGCCGCTCATCGCCTCGCTGCAGAACGAGTGCGTCATGAAGGACCACGCCGTCGACGACCTCATCCCGCGCCCCGAGGGCGGGCTGACCTCCTATCGGCGGGCCGTGCAGCTGGCGATCGGCCGTGTCGACGCCGACACCGTCGAGACGAGCTGGCAGGACGCCGAGCTGTCGGGATTGCCCAGCGACCCGCTGCCGAGCGACCCGGACTGGGCGGGGCGCACCGTCTTCACGGATTCCCGCACCGTCGAGACGACCGCATCCCCGGCGGCGCTGTGGCGCGTCATCATCGGCATCGGCGGTGCCAACGGCTGGTACTCGGCGCCGGGGCTGTGGGAGATCCGCGGATTGATGGACCGCGTCGTCGGGGGCGTGGGGCTGCGCCGCGGCCGCCGCAGCCGCACGACCGCGGTGGTCGGCGACGCGATCGACTTCTGGCGGGTCGAGGCGATCGAGCCGGGCCGGATGCTGCGGCTGCGGGCCGAGATGAAGGTGCCGGGGTCGGCGTGGCTCGAGCTGGGCGTGGTCACGGAGGACGGGGCGACACGGTACGAGCAGCGCGCGGTCTACTTCCCCCGGGGGCTCACCGGCCGGCTGTACTGGCTGCTCGTGCTGCCGTTCCACGCGCTGATCTTCCCCGGGATGGCGGCGCGCATCACCGCCGCCGCGGCGGCGTCGGACGACGCCGCGACCTCGAGCGTCGAGGTGTCGGGCGCGGCCGCGACGGATGCGTCGGAGCTAGGGTGAAGGGATGCGTCGCGCCACGGTGATCACGGTCTCGGACCGATCCGCATCCGGTGAGCGCGAGGACGCGTCGGGACCGGTCGGGGTGGGTCTTCTCCGCGACGCCGGGTGGGACTGCGCCGACGC
>JAVBUN010000057.1:0-3977 GCA_031555335.1 Microbacterium sp. | reverse complement strand
CGCGACAGTCGAGGAGACGACCGAGATCGCCGCGCTCACGCAGACGGCGATGCGGGTGCTGCGCACCGTGTCGCGGTGCGACGGCTTCAACATCGGCATGAACCAGGGCGCGGTCGCGGGTGCGGGCGTCGCCGGTCACCTTCACCAGCACGTCGTGCCGCGCTGGGCGACGGACGCGAACTTCTTCCCGATCATCGCCCGCACCAAGGCCCTGCCGCAGCTGCTCGGCGAGGTGCGCGAGGCCGTCGCGGCGGCCTGGCCGAGCGCATAGCGGGCTCTGCCCTCGCGCGCATGCGCATGCGGGCGCCGCACCCGCCTGCGCCGCACCGGCCGACGGCGGTTCAGGAGAACACGGCAGTTCAGGATGCTGCGACCCGCGCGATCCTGTTTGCGCGGGTTGGCCTGATTCGGCGTGTGACGCGGACACGATGGCGAGCGCGGGCCGAACCCGGACGGGCGGCGAGGGCGCTCAGCGCGCGCCTGCCGAACCCGGGCGGGCGGCGAAGACTCTCAGCGCACTTGGCGGGCGGCGAACTGCATGCGCGGGCGCGCGTAGAACTCCTGCGACTCGACGAGCTGCAGCTCGCGCTCGCCCGACTCGTGCGTACGGGCGAGAAGGTCCCAGACGCTCGACGCCGTGCGGGCGAGCGCGTCGGACGGGTCGCCTGACGCGCGGTAGTGGGCCGTGAACAGCGCCGCCGTGACATCGCCGGACCCATTCGCCTTCATGGGCAGGAGCGGCGTCTGCACGACCCACGCGCCGCTGTCGTCGACCACCATCATCTCGATGGTGCCCTCCTCGCGGTCCGGCCGTTCGACGCTCGTCACGAGCACCGTCCGCGGACCCATGGCCCGGGCGAGGTCGGCCGAGGCGAGGGTCTCCTCGATCGTCAGCGGGGTGGTTCCGGTGAGGAATCCGAGCTCGAACTGGTTGGGCGTGATGATGTCGGCGACCGGCACGACCCGCTCCCGCAGGAGCTCCGGGATGGCGGGCGCGACGAAGCAGCCGGACTTCGCGTTGCCCATCACCGGATCGCAGGCGTAGATCGCCGACGGGTTCGCGGCCTTGACGCGCGCGACCGCGTCGATGATGACGTCGCCGATGCCCTCGCTGCCCTGGTAGCCCGACAGCACGGCGTCGATCTCACCGAACACGCCGCGCTCCTCGATGCCGGTGAGCACCGCCGCGACGTCATCGGGGGAGATGAGCGGGCCCCGCCACGCGCCGTAGCCGGTGTGGTTGGAGAAGTTCACGGTGTATACCGGGAGCACCTCGACTCCGATGCGCTGGAGGGGGAACACGGCGGCCGAGTTGCCCACGTGACCGTATGCCACGGCGGACTGGATCGAGAGGATCTTCACCGGTCGATCATCCCACCAACCGCGACGGGGGAGCGACGGCACCCACCGCCACGGCGATGTCCTCCGCGAGACGATCGGCGTCCGCATCCGAGAGGTCGTGCACCGTGAGTCGCAGCCGGCGGCTCGCCGCGTGATCGGCGAGCACGAACTCGTCGCCGGTGCGTGCCAGCCACCCGCGCCGCATGAGGCGCTCCGAGACCTCCCGGGCGGGCACCGGCAGCGCGAGCCAGAGATTCAGCCCGTCGCCGACGGATGCGGGGACCCCGCGTTCGCTCACGCGGCGCGCGAACGCGGCGTTCCGCTCGGCGTAGTGCCGCCCCGCCGCGGCGATCGCGGCGGCCGTCCCCGGATCCGCCGCCATCGCGTGCGTGAGGCGCTGCAGCAAGTGACTCACCCAGGTCGTTCCGGGGCTCAGCCGCATGGCGAGCCGGTCGGCCGTCTCCGGGTCGGATGCGGTGACCGCGAGGCACATGTCGGGCCCGAGGAACTTCGACACCGAGCGCACGAGCGCCCACCGCCGGTGTTCCGCACCGATCAGGGAGTGGAAGGGCTGCGAGGACAGCAGCGAGAAATGGTCGTCCTCGATGACGAGCACGTAGGGATGATCGGCGAGCACGGCGCGCAGCGCGGCCGCACGAGCGGGCGTGAGGCTCGCCCCGGTGGGGTTCTGCGCACGGGGGGTGCAGACGACGGCGCGCACGCCGGCGGCGAGGGCGGCGCGGAGACCGTCGACCGTCATCCCCTCGGCGTCCACCGGGATCGGGACCGCGCGGTACCCGCCGAGGCGCACGGTGTGGATGCTGGCGAGGAAGCACGGATCCTCGAGCCCGACGGCGTCGTCACGCGTGAGGGCCTGCGCCAGCAGCCGCTCGACGGCGTCGACCGCTCCGCTCGTGATCGTCAGCCGCATCGCTCCCCGCGGCGCGAGGTCACGCCGCATCCACGCCGACGCCCAGGCCTCGAGCCCGGCGTCGATCACCGGCTCCCCGTAGAGCACGGGGCGCCCGACGACGCCCGCGAGGGCCGCCGAGGCATCCGGGATGAGCGTGGGATCCGGATTGCCCGTGCCGATGTCGCGCAGGACGGTCCCGCTCGCGAAGCCTTCCTGCGCCACGGGGGAGCGGTCGGCGATGAGCGTGCCCCCGCGCCCGCGGGTCACGACGAGCCCGGCGTTCGCCAGATGCCGGTAGGCGGCGACGACGGTGTTGCGGTTGACGCTCAGCGCGTCGGCGAGGGTGCGCACGGGCGGCAGCGCATCACCGGCGCCGAGCACGCCGCGCTCCACGAGGGCGCGCACGCTGTCCGCGATCTCGGCGGCGGATTCGCCGCGGATCCGTGCCGGAGTGTCGCCGTCGTTCATCCGCGCAGTCTACGTGGTGGTACATGGTAGTTTTTGGCATAGGTCAATCGATTTCCCGCGAACGACCGCGCCACGGCCGCGAATGCCCGCTGTGCCGGCGCCATACCGAGAGGACGTCCCCGTCATGTCAGAGACCACCGGCTCGTCGCGTGTGAAGCGCGGACTCGCGGAGATGCTCAAGGGCGGGGTCATCATGGATGTCGTGACCGCAGAGCAGGCGCGCATCGCCGAGGACGCCGGCGCCGTCGCCGTCATGGCGCTCGAGCGGGTGCCCGCCGACATCCGCGCCGAGGGCGGCGTCTCGCGGATGAGCGATCCCGACATGATCGACAGCATCGTCCAAGCCGTGTCGATCCCGGTCATGGCGAAGGCGCGCATCGGCCACTTCGTCGAGGCGCAGGTGCTGCAGGAGCTCGGCGTCGACTACATCGACGAGTCCGAGGTCCTCTCGCCCGCCGACTACGTCAACCACATCGACAAGTGGAAGTTCACCGTGCCGTTCGTGTGCGGGGCGACCAACCTCGGCGAGGCGCTGCGCCGCATCAACGAGGGCGCGGCGATGATCCGCTCCAAGGGCGAGGCCGGCACCGGCGACGTCTCGGAGGCGACCAAGCACATCCGCAAGATCTCCAGCGAGATCAACGTGCTGCGCTCGATGACCAAGGACGAGCTCTACGTCGCGGCCAAGGAGCTGCAGGCCCCCTACGAGCTCGTCGCCGAGATCGCCGAGACCGGAAAGCTCCCGGTGGTGCTCTTCGTCGCGGGCGGCGTCGCGACCCCGGCGGATGCGGCCATGATGATGCAGCTCGGCGCGGACGGCGTGTTCGTCGGATCGGGCATCTTCAAGTCGGGGAACCCGGCCCAGCGCGCGGCCGCGATCGTGAAGGCGACGACGTTCTTCGACGACGCCAAGGTCGTCGCCGACGTCTCCCGCGGGCTCGGCGAGGCGATGGTCGGCATCAACGTCGCCGACCTCCCCGCGCCGCACCGTCTCGCCGAGCGTGGCTGGTAACGCGCCGCGCGTCGGCGTCCTCGCCCTCCAGGGCGACGTCCGCGAGCATCTGGGCGTGCTGCGATCGCTCGGCGCGGATGCGGTGCCCGTGCGGCGGCCCGAGGAACTCGCCGCCGTATCGGGGCTCGTGCTGCCGGGGGGCGAGTCCAGCGTGATCGACAAGCTGTCCCGCGCGTTCGGGATGGCGGGACCCGTCCGCGCCGCGATCTCCGACGGGATGCCGGTCTACGGCACGTGCGCCGG
>JAVBUN010000135.1:0-8804 GCA_031555335.1 Microbacterium sp. | reverse complement strand
TTCTCGCGGAGCGCCAGGAACAGCGCGTCCGCCGCATCCCGGATCGGCACGAGACCGTCGCCGCTGTAGGCCGTCGGGTACTGCACGAAGACGATGTCCTCGAACGGCACGTCCTTCAGCGCCATCGCGATCTGGACCATGGTCTGGGGGTTCGCCAGGTGAGTGTCCAGCACGAGCTGCTTCTCGCGCACCTGCGCCATCGCGGTCGAGGCGAAGCCGAGGAGCGTCGCCGGGTCGCCGAAGACCGCGTCGCTCTGGAGCTTGCGCACGAGCGACGACATGAACTGCTGCTGGTTCGAGATCCGTCCCAGGTCGGATCCGTCGCCGATGCCGTGACGGATGCGGAGGAACTGCAGCGCCTGCACGCCCTGCAGCGTGTGCGTCCCCGCATCCAGGCTCAGGCCGGTGTGTCGATCGGAGATGTCGCCCTGCACGCACACGTCGACCCCGCCGACCGCATCCGACAGATTGATGACCCCGGTCCAGCGGATCGCCGCGGCGTACTGGATCTGCTCGCCGGTGAGCTCCTCGACCGTCGCGACCGAGCAGGCGAGCCCGCCATGCCAGTACGAGGCGTTGATCTTGTCCCGGCCGCCCGCGAACGTGTCGCCGTCCGCGTTCTCGCACTCGGGCACCTGCACATAGGTGTCGCGTGGGATCGAGACCACCGTCACCCGGCGCGGATCGTCGCTGATGTGCACGAGCATCGTCACGTCGTTGCGTTCACCGCCGTCGTCGTCGATGCCGCATCGCGGGAACAGCGCGAGATCCTGCCCCTCGCACGAGTCCGTGCCGACGAGCAGCACGTTCGCCCCGCCCTCGATCTCGCCGAACTGCGGCGGAACCGCGCCCTCTTCACCGATGTCGACCGCGTTGCCGCTGATCGTCGCCGCCGCATCCCAGACGTGGAAGCCCACGACGCCCGCGACCGCGGCGAGCCCGACCACGAGGGCGACCCCGACGATCGAGACGGCCTGCAGCAGCGGATGCGGCGACCGCATCCGTCCGTGCCGGGCGAGCGGCGCGCGCTCCCGCGTGCGGGCGGACGTCACTACCGCACGTTGCCGTTCGAACAGGTCTGCTCGGCAGCCGTCTGACCCGCGATCGCGGACGGCAGCTCCGCGACGGCCGTCGGGTCGGCCGGGGCCGCGGACTCGGTCGGCGCGACGGTCTCGGCGGGCGCGGGCGTCTCGGTCGGCTCGACCACGACCGTCCCGTCGCCCTGGCTCGTCTCACCCGTCAGCACGAGCTGCTGGTTCGCCTCGAGCGCGTCGAACAACGCCTCGGCGGCGGCCTTGTTCGGCACGACCTTGTTGGCGTCGGCGGGGTCGGCGTTGGTCGGGTACTGCAGGAAGACGATGTCCTCGAACGGTACGTTCTTCAGCGCCAATGCGATCTGCACGAGCGTGAGCGGATTCGTGAGGCTCTTGCTCGGGGTGATGTTGTCGACCGCGACCGTCGCGAGCTTGTACAGGGTCGCCGGGTCCGACAGCACGTCGTCGCTCACGATCTTGTTCGCGAGCCGCGACATGTACTGCTGCTGGTTCGAGATGCGGCCGAGGTCGCCGCCGTCGCCGACGCCGTGGCGGGTGCGCAGGAACTGGAGCGCCTCGAGACCCTGGATGTTGCGGGTGCCGGCGGGCCAGTCGATGCCGGTGTAGCGGTCCTTGATGCCGTTCGCGATGCAGACGTCGACGCCGCCGACGGCGTTCGTGATCTCGATCACGCCGCCCCAGGTGACCTTCGCGGCGTAGGGGATGCTCTGACCGGTCAGCTGCGAGATCGTCTTCACGGTGCACGACAGCCCGCCGTAGGAGAACGTCGAGTTGAGCGGCTGCTTCGACATGGCCGACGTCGTCGAGCCGTCCTCCTGCTCGCAGGACGGCACGGGAATCATGAGGTCGCGCGGGAACGAGATCACCGTGACGCGACGCGGGTTGTCCGAGATGTGCACGAGCAGGTTGACGTCGTTGAGCTCGCCGCCCGCGTCCGCGCCGGTGCACCGTGCACCGAAGTACTGCTCATACTCCGGCTCGCACGCATCCGTGCCCGCGAGGACCAGGTTGACGCCGCCCTCGATCTGGCCGATGTCCGGCGGCACCGCCTCCTGGCCCTCGAGTGCGACGGCGTCGTCGGTGAAGTTCGTGGCGAGGCTCCACACGTTGTAGCCGACGATGCCGACGCCGGCGACGAGCACGACGGCGAGGCCGACCGCGAGGATCGTGAAGAACTGTGACACCGGATGCGGCGAACGCAACTGGCCGTGGCGCGCGACGGTCTCGCGGCGCCCGTTTCGGGACGGGCTCACTCGGGTCCTCTCGTGCGGCTCATCGCCCGGGACGTGACGTCACGGGTCGCCGGTGCGGAAATGCATGCAGACTGCGGACATTCTACGAACGGCACCCTGGAAAAGCCGTGAAGGCGGGCCGGGACGGGGCAGACCGCCGTCGCGGCGCACGCGACAGACGCGTCCGGTCGCGACAAGACCTGCTCCTCCGGCTCGAACCGGCCCCATCGAATGGTGAGAGGGCGACCCCTCGGGGTCGCCCTCTCACCCGCGGAGGGTGTGGGATTCGAACCCACGGGACATCGCTGCCCACTGGTTTTCAAGACCAGGTCCATCGGCCGCTCGGACAACCCTCCCGGACGACGCCGGGCGACCGGCATCCGTCTCGAACGCGCCCCGAGTCTACTCGACGCACGCGCGGCGGCCGGGTGGCGGTCCCGCCGGCGACGAGCGCCCGCGGGACCGGGTCACACGAACAGATCGACCGCGAGAATGAGGAGCAGCCCGACGACCGGACTGATGATCGTGAAGAGCGTCCACGTCTTGAGCGTCTGCCCGATCGTCAGACCGAAGAACTCCTTGATGAGCCAGAATCCGGCATCGTTCACGTGGGAGAGGAAGCCCGATCCGGTGCCGATCGCGAGCACCAGCAGCGACAATTCGGGGGCCGACATCCCATCGGCGAGCGACACCGCGAGTCCGGCCGCGGTGAGCGCCGCGACCGTCGCCGACCCCGTCGCGACGCGCACGAGCGCGGCCAGGAGCCATCCGATGACGAGGGGGCTGACCGCGAGCACGGCCGTGGCGTCCGCGACGACGGTCCCGACGCCGAGGTCGACGAGCGTCTGCTTGAATCCGCCACCCGCCCCGACAATGAGCAGGATGCCGGCGATCGGGCCGAACGAGCGCGAGACCATCGTGCTCAGTTCCGAGCGCGAGTAGCCGTTCGCCGCGCCCAGCACGAGCAGTGCGAGCAGGGCAGTGATCACCAACGCGGTCAGGGGCGTCCCCAGGAAGTCGAGGACCGAGCGCAGTCCGTTGTCCTCTGGCAGGAAGATCTCGGCGAGCGTGCGGCCGAGCATCAGCACGACAGGCAGAAGCATGACGGACATCGACACCCCGACCGACGGGCGGCGCCGGCCCGGGGTTTCCTCCGTGTCGTCGAAGCCGGGACCCACCGCCGGAGCGTAGACCGGGGCGAGGCGGGCGTAGACCGGTGCGAGCAGCGGGCCTGCGACGATCGTGAGCGGCACGGCCAGCAGGAAGCCGAACAGCATCGTGAGACCGAGGTCCGCGCCGAGCGCCTGCACGAGGGCGAGCGGACCCGGATGCGGCGGCAGGAGCGCATGCATCTCCCCGAGCGCGACCAGCGCGGGCATCGCGATGTACATGACGGGCAGATTGCTGCGTCGTGCGATCAGCATGATGATCGGCACCAGGAGGACGACCCCGATCTCGAAGAAGAGAGGGATGCCGATGACGAGCGCCACGAGGGCTACCGCCCACGGCAGGAGTCGCTGGGATGGCGCTGCCAGCAGCTTGTCCACGATGGCGTTCGCGCCCTTCGTCCGGGTCAGGACCTCGCCGATGATCGCACCGAGAGCGACCAAGGCGCCGACCCCGCCCAGCGTGCTGCCGAACCCGACCGTGAAACTCGCGAACAGTTCGGTGGGGGCCGCCCCTGCCACGCCGGCGAGGACCGCGGATCCGAGGATCAGTGCGAGGAACGGGTTGAGCTTCAACCAGGTGATGAGCACGACGATCACGACGATCGCCACGACCGCGGCGAGAATCAGTCGCGGTCCATCGGCGACGGTCGTGGGGTCCGCGGTCGCGGACATCACGAGGGTGGGCAGAAACATCGGGACTCCTTTGGCCAGCACGGCTCACCTCATCGAGCCGAAATTTAGTAGCACTATACTGCACCAAAGATATTATCTAAGCGGGGACGCCCCGCGGACTTTCACGAAGAGGTGCACCCATGGAACTCGAACGACAGCACACCGGAGGTCCCCGGTCGATCGCGTACCTCGATGACGACAGCGCACCCGTGGACGCACCGACCGTGATGTTCCTGCACGGCATCTTCGACGCTGCGCCGTGCTGGAGCGGCGTGCTCCCCGCGTTCTCCGGACGCTTCCGCCTGCTGGCGCTCGATACGCGCGGACACGGCCGCACCCGGCGCTTCGACGACGACATCCGCATCAGCGCACTCGCGGACGACGTCGCGGAGATGATCGACACGCTGGTGGGGGGCCCGGTGATCCTCGTCGGCCATTCCATGGGAGGCGTGATCGCCACTCAGGCCGCGGACCGGTACCCGCACCTCGTGCGCGCGCTGGCGCTCGTGGACTCCCCGCTCGACCTCGCCCGGCACGACGACCCCACCGTGGCACCGGAGTTCATCCGGGAACGACTGCACCAGATCACGACCTGGACTCCCGAGCAGATCATGGCCAAGGGCATCGCCGATCACCCCGGATGGCACGCGGATGAGTTCGCGTGGTGGGCCCAGGCGAAGGCCGACGTCGAGCCGCGCCTGCTCGAGGCGCGGCAGGGATGGGCGGGGGTCGGCTTCGACGACCTCCCGCGCATCACGTTGCCGGCGCGCTTCATCGCCGGCGACCCGGCCACCGGCTCGATGGTCACGAGCGCACAGCTCGACCGCGTCCGCGCCGCGTGGGGCCCGGATTCCGCGACGATCATCGCGAACGCCGGTCACGACGTGCACAAGGATGCCCGAGCAGAGTTCACGCGCGTGCTCGACGACTTCCTCACCCGGGTGAGCGCATGACGCGCGCGCACGTCGTCGTCTGCGGACCGTCGGGCGTCGGCAAGACGACCGTCGCGACAGCGGTGGCGCGCACCCTCGGTGCAGACTTCATCGAGGCGGATACCCTGCATCCCGACGCCAACGTGCAGAAGATGTCGAAGGGGATCCCGCTCGACGACGAGGATCGCGGCCCGTGGCTGCGCCGCGTGCGCGACGCCATCGCCTCGGCGGACCGGGCCGACCGTCCGAGCGTCGTCGCCTGCTCCGCCCTCACGCGTCGATACCGCGACCAGCTCACCCCGTCCGGTACGCGCGTCTTCTTCGTGCAGCTGATCACGACGAGCGAGCTCATCGCGACACGGATGCGGGCGCGCGAAGGCCACTTCATGCCGGTATCGCTGTTGTCGTCTCAGCTCTCCACCTTCGAACCGTTGGCGAGCGACGAACCCGGCATCGTCGTCGACGTCACGGACGACGTGGCGCACGTGGAGTCGGAGGTGCTGGAGGGTCTGCGTACCGCCGGGATCGCCCCGTAACGACCGCACGCCGCGTCACGTGTCGCCGACCTCGGTCACCACATCGGCGAGCAGCGCCCGCATGCTGCGCTCCGCCCCGACCGCGTCGCGCTCACCGATGCTCGTCGCGACATCCTTGTGCAGCGCGAAGGAGTGGACCGACGGCGCGCTCGGCATGAGCCCCTCCCCCGTCCGGGAGGAGAGCGCGGCCTCGACCGACGGGCTCAGGGCGATGAAGAACTCGTTGGCCGTAGCCTCGAACACGATCCGGTGGAAGGTGATGTCGGCGCGCAGATACGCATCCATCTCCCGAGCCCGCCCGGTCCGGTCGAGCTGCTCCGCGAGCCGGAGGAGGTCTCGCGCCTGCGCGGGCGTCCGGCGCTCAGCAGCGAGTTCCGCGGCCCGGGGCTCGAGCCCCAGGCGCAGTTCGGTCAGCGACAACAACTGCGAGCGGCGTTCGGACGACGCCATCCGCCAGGCGATCACCCGGGGGTGGAACACGCTCCACTCGGAGCGCTCGCGGATCTGCAGGCCCACCCGGCGGCGGCCCACCAGCATCCCGAGCCCCTCGAGCTCCTTCACCGCGTCGCGCGCCACGGTCCGCGACACGCCGAACCGGCGCTCGATCTCGTCGAGGAGCAGCACCGCGCCCGGGGCGAGTTCGCCGGACATCATCTCGTGTCCGAGCCGATCGACCACCGCCTCCGCACGCTTGGGGGCGTATCCACCGGCGGCAGGACTCGTCATGGCACCATTCTTCCGTTCACGACCGGAAACGCGCAGCCGCGAACGCGGCGGCTGCCGCGTGCCCGGGCCTCAGAGAAGGCGCAGGATCGCGGCGACGCCGCCCTCGGTGACGCTCGCGGTGACCTCGCCCGCCGCATCCCGCACTTCGATGGGTCCCTGCCCCATCGCAACCGCACGACCGCCGTTCGCCTTAGTCCACGCGAACATTCCGACGTCGTTGCGACCGTCGCCCATCACCAACACCCGCGACGGGTCGACACCGAGCCACTCGCGCACGAGCGCGAGCGCCGTGCCCTTGTCGACGCCCTTCGGCGCGATGTCGAGCCACGCCGTCCAGCCCACCGCGTAGGAGACCTGATTGAGCCCCACCCGCTCGACCAGCTCGACGAAGTCGCGCTCGGTCTGCTCGGGAGAGACGACGACCACGCGCGTGACCGGCCGACGGCCGAGCTGCTCGAACGCGACGCGGTCGGCGTGGTCGAGGTTCCAGTCGTCCAGGTAGTCCGTGTACTCGCGATGGCCGTCCGGCAGCTCCACGAGGTAGTGCGCGTCGGGAAGGTGCTCGCGCAGGAGGGTGAGCACCTCGGTCGCATCGAAGGTCTCGGTGTGCACCCGCTCGTACCGCGGCTCGCCGCCGTCCGAGACCCGCTTCATGATGATCGCGCCGTTGGAGCAGACCGCGTAGTCGGGGGCGATCGCGAGCACGTCGTGGATGCGGCTCGTCGAGTCCCAGCTGCGTCCGGTCGCGAGCATCACCTCGTGCCCCGCCCGCTGCGCGTGCGCCACGGCCTCCACGATGCCGGGGCTCGGCGACTCGTCCTCGAGGAGGACCGTGCCGTCGATGTCGAGGACGATGAGCATGCGCTCGGCTGCACCACCGGTGCGCCCGGCGAGTTCCTCGACGAGCTCGGCCGCCTCGGCGGGCGTCTCGCGCTCGATCTCGCCGGCGTCGGGCAGGTGCGCGTCGTTCACGCGATCGGCTCCATGACCTCGAGCCCGCCGAGGTACGGGCGCAGCACCTCGGGCACCGTCACGGATCCGTCGGCGCGCTGGTGCGTCTCGAGGATGGCGACGATCCACCGTGTCGTGCCGAGGGTGCCGTTGAGCGTCGCCACCGGCGCGGTCTTGCCGCCCTCGGGGCGATACCGCACGTCGAGCCGGCGCGCCTGGTAGGTCGTGCAGTTGCTCGTACTCGTGAGTTCCCGGTACGCATCCTGAGTGGGCACCCAGGCCTCGACGTCGTACTTGCGCGCGGCGGAGGATCCGAGATCCCCGGCCGCCACGTCGATGACGCGGTAGGCGAGGCCGAGGTCCTGCAGCATCCGCTCCTGCATGTCGACCAGGCGCAGGTGTTCGGCTTCCGCCTCCTTCGGGTCGGTGTAGACGAACATCTCGAGCTTGTTGAACTGGTGCACGCGGATGATGCCGCGGGTGTCCTTGCCGTACGAGCCCGCCTCGCTGCGGTAGCACGTCGACCAGCCGGCATAGCGCTTCGCGCCGCGGCCGAGGTCGAGGATCTCGCCCATGTGATAGCCCGCGAGCGGCACCTCGCTGGTGCCGACAAGGTAGAGGTCCTGCTCCTCGAGGTGGTACACCTCGGCGGCGTGCTTGCCGAGGAAGCCGGTGCCGCGCATGACCTCGGGACGCACGAGCGTCGGCGGGATCATCGGCGTGAAACCGGCCTGCAGCGCCCGATCGAGGGCCAGCGACATGAGCGCGAGCTCGAGGCGGGCGCCGATGCCGGTGAGGAAGTAGAAGCGACTCCCCGACACCTTGGTGCCGCGTTCCATGTCGATCGCTCCGAGCAGCTCTCCGAGCTCGAGGTGGTCGCGCGGGGTGAAGTCGAATGCGGGGATCTCGCCGTGCGTGCGCAGAGTGACGAAGTCGTCCTCGCCGCCCGCGGGAACGCCGTCGATCACGATGTTCTCGATGGCCGCGAGCGCGTCGGCCGCGGCCTCCTCGGCGACGGCGACCGCCTGCTGGGCGGCCTTGACGTCGTCGCTCAGCTGCTTGGCCTGGGCGACGAGGGCCGCCTTCTCCTCCTTCGGAGCCTGCGCGACCCTCTTGCCGTGCGCGTTCTGCGCGGCGCGAAGCTCCTCGAAGGCCGTGATGGCGGCGCGGCGGGCGCGGTCGGCGGCCAGCGCGGCGTCGACCGTGTCGGGCGACTCGCCGCGCGCTTCCTGCGAGGCCTTGACGAGGTCGGGTTCGTCGCGAAGAAGGGCGAGATCGATCACCCGGCAAGTCTAGACGCGCCGCATGCCACCGACGGCGGCCGGGGTTGCGGGGTGGGCGGCGTGGGGGGGCCCCGCGGGGGGGGGGGGGGGCGGCCGGGGGGGGGGGGGGGGGGGGGGGGGGGGGGGCGGCCCGCCCCCCCGGCGCCGGCGCGAGGGGGGCGCGGCGGAGTGGGCGGCGGGGGGTGGGGGGGGTTGAGTTTCTTACGCAGAGAAAAAGAGAAAAAAGAAAAGACCGCCACCACCACAGA